>JBGSVP010000002.1:0-90368 GCA_041752875.1 Candidatus Altimarinota bacterium | reverse complement strand
CAGGACCCTTTCGTTCCCGGCTGCCCCAAAACGCACATCCCAAACCCGGGGCAGAAGTTTGGTTGAAATTATCAAGTTTGCTTTTCGCCGTGATGGGTGGTGGGGGTGGCGTAGAAGAGTGCTGTTGTTATCCAGAAGGGGATTAGGATGGGGGCGAAGAGTAGGCTGTTTACGAAGAGGGAGTGGAGTAGGAGGGCTGTGGTTCCGCCCAGGAGGCCTAGGGCTAACGGGGTGTTTTTTTTGCGCCATAGGTCGCGGAGCAGGATTGCGTAGGTTAGGACGAAGGGGATCAGGCCCAGGATTCCTGTGGTGGCCAGGATTGTCAGCATGCTGGAGTCGGAGCCGCTGGCGGCGTGGTTTTCTTCGTCCGTGACGAATCCTTCGTCGTATTTTACGTAGCGAAGGGTGTTGTAACCACTGCCGAGCAGGGGGCGCGCTTTGATCAGGTCTATGGTCTGTTCGTAGGCTCTGATGCGCAGGCGGGTGGTGGGGTCGGGGTTTTCGTTGGAGTTGAAGACTATTGAACTTATGCTTTGCGCCAGTTCGCCGACACGCTGGTCTGCGCGCGGGGAGACACTTATGCCTATGACGAAAACCAGTAGGCTTACGGCAAGCACTTTCCATGACCTTATCAGGCTGATGACTACAACCCCCGCGGCCAAAGCCACATAGGACGAGCGTGAGTAAGTCAGAAAAAGCGCCGCTCCAAGAAATGCAATTGATGTGAGGATAAGTATCTTCCGTGAGGATTTTTTTGTATAAAGCAATATGCCGAGCAACAGGCAGACGACAAAAGCGAGGTATCCGCCGATGAAGTTCGGGTCCAGCCATGTGGAGACCAGCCTGTTGATGTGGGGGTCCCAGCCGTATTGTTCGAGTCTCGCGAGATCCGGGAAAACTTTTAACTGTATGAAGCCGGCGGCGGCAATCAGAAGCGCGGCGGAGAATAGTGATTTTTTTATTAGAGACGCATCTTTTTTTGTCCGGACGCTTTCGATCGTCACAAAGAAAAGGCCGATATATGAGACGAGCCGGATAAGGTACATGGATCCGGCAAAGACCTCTTTGGGCGTGACAAAAAGCAGGGCGCCCACAAGGGAAAGAATCGCCGCGCCGGTGAAGAAAGCCAGCGGAACGGTGAGCGGGGTTTTTGCTAAGGCCGGTCCGTTGAGGATTCTTTTTACAGCCATTATCCCGACAAATATGACCACTGCAAGGTCGCTTATCAGCATGCCGTTTTCACCGCCGAAAGGGAGACGGTAAAGTTCGCCGATTACAGGCAGTAACAGCACTATGCAAAGTCCGATTACCGGCCTGGAGGACGTGAACCATGCCAAAAGAGCTATCACCGACCAAAGGACGGTCGTCTCCGTGTTTGTGGCCAGTGACCACGCCATGAATGCGGTTACAACCACAGCGGCAGACCAGAACAGGATTTTTTTGTACTTTTGAGACAAGGAGAATTGGGATAGAATAGGCACGCGGTATCATTTACATGATAATATGTCTGATGTAAAAAAGAAAAAACTTTTGATTGCGACGGCAAATCCGGGAAAGTTCCACGAGATTTCGGAGGGACTGAAGGATTTGGATTACGAAATTTTGGGAATAGCCGATTTGGGACTAAAAAACGAATTTGTGGAAAACGGAGACAGTCATGAAGAGATTGCCTTGAAAAAGGCGATGTATTTCCATGAGCAGTGCGGATTCATTACACTGGCCGACGATTCCGGCATAGTCGTGGACGCTCTGAAGACGGAGCTGGGGGTGAAGACTCGGCGATGGGGGGCCGGTGAAAAGGCTTCGGACGAAGAATGGATAAAATATTTTTTGAATGTGATGGATAAGGTTTCGGACGAAAAAAGGACGGCCCGCTTTGTCTGTTGCGCCTGTATACTTCTGGAAAACGGTGACGCGCATCTTTTCCTGCGAGAGACGACAGGTAAGATATTAAGGGAACTGCGCGTGCCTATTAAGCCGGGGCTTCCGCTAAGTTCTTTGTTCATACCCGACGGTTACGACAAGGTCTATTCCGAATTGAGCACGGAAGATAAACATAAGATAAGCCATAGAGGAAAGGCGTGTACGGCGGTGAAGGATTTTTTGACCAAAATGATGAGAGGGAGCTGTTAAACCATAAATATGGAAAAAAGAATTCTTGTTACAGGCGGAGCGGGTTTCCTTGGCTCACATCTTTGTGAGAGATTGCTTAATGAAGGGAATCAGGTGATCTGTCTGGATAACTTCTATACGGGAAGTGAGGAAAACATATCCCACTTAAAAGAAAATCCCCGTTTCCGGCTGGTTCGCCATGATGTGACCGAGCCTATAGATTTGGAAGCGGAAGAAATATATAACCTTGCGTGTCCGGCTTCGCCGGTTCATTACCAGCGTAATCCTGTGGATACGATCAAGACCTGTTTTTTGGGGGCGATGAATATGCTTAATCTGGCACGAAAAAACGGTGCCAAATTTTTGCAGGCTTCGACTTCGGAAGTTTATGGCGATCCGCAGGTCCATCCGCAGACGGAATCTTATTGGGGCAGGGTAAATCCCGTAGGTATCCGCAGTTGTTATGATGAGGGAAAAAGGGCGGCGGAATGTCTGATTATGGATTACAGAAGGCAGTATGGCGTTAAGACAAAAATCGTGAGGATATTCAATACCTACGGTCCGCGGATGGCTATGGATGACGGGCGCGTGGTCAGCAACTTCATTATCCAGGCATTGCGCGGCGATGATATCACGGTGTATGGAGACGGTTCGCAGACAAGGTCGTTCTGTTATGTCAGCGACCTGATTGACGGACTTATTCGGATGATGAATTCAGAGGATGAGTTTTATGGGCCGGTGAATATAGGAAATCCCGTCGAATTTACTGTCCTTGAGCTGGCGCAAAAGGTGATAGCGATGACGAATAGTAATTCGAAGATAGTGTATCAGTCTCTTCCTTCGGACGATCCCACACAACGCAGGCCGGATATTTCTTTGGCACAGTTGAAGCTTGGATGGAAGCCGGCAATAGATCTGGATGAAGGATTGAACTTCGCAATAGGATATTTTAATGCAAAAATTAATGGAAAAAACTGAAGCAAAAGACGGATTCACAAAAAAAATATTGTGCATAGGCGCAGGTTATGTGGGCGGCCCGACCATGGCGATGATCGCATACAAATGCCCGGATTATCGTGTGACCGTGTTAGACATAAATCCTAAACGCATCGCTGACTGGAATAGCGATGTTTTGCCCATATATGAGCCGGGGCTCGATGATCTGGTTAAGAAAACGCGCGGTAAAAATCTTTTTTTCAGTACGGATGTGGCAAAAGAGATTGAAGAAAACGATATTATCTTTGTGAGCGTGAATACTCCCACAAAAACTTTTGGCGAGGGAGCGGGAATGGCTTCGGATCTTCAATATATCGAACAATCCGCCAGGTCTATCCTGAAATATTCCAAGTCCAGCAAGATAGTGATAGAGAAAAGCACTTTGCCGGTGAAGACTGCTTTGGCAATGGAAAGCATACTGGGTTTCGGAAAAGACGGAATCACTTTCGATGTCCTTTCGAGCCCGGAGTTTTTGGCCGAGGGAACTGCGATAAAGGACCTGGAATTCCCGGACAGGGTTCTGATAGGCTCAAGCGAAACCGAAAGCGGATTGAAGGCGCGCGCGGAGCTGATCGACATCTATTCGCGATGGATTCCGAAAGAGAAGATTATCACTTCCAACATCTGGAGCAGTGAACTTTCCAAACTGGCGGCTAATGCATTTTTGGCACAACGTGTGTCTTCGGTAAATGCGATTTCGGCTTTGTGCGAAAAGACAGACGCCGATGTGTTGGAGGTCGCGCGGGCGGTGGGGATGGATGCCCGTATAGGCAGCAGATTTATGGTTCCGGGAGTGGGATTCGGAGGTTCATGTTTTAAGAAAGATATATTGAATCTGGTATATCTCTGCAGGCGTTACGGGTTGGAAGAGGTGGCCGCGTATTGGGAAAGTGTCGTGAAAATCAACGAATATCAGCAGGATCGTTTTGTGTCGAACATACTTCATTCGATGTTCAATACATTGGCGGGAAAGAAAATCTGTGTCTATGGCTTTGCTTTTAAGGCAAACACCGGTGACACGAGGGAAAGTCCGGCTATCAATGTCGTCCGCAAATTATTGAACGAGCACGCGGAAATCGTGATAACCGACCCCCGGGCTTTGGAAAATGCCAAGCTGGATCTGGCCGGTGCCGACGGAAAAGTCAGCTACGAGGAAGATCCCTACAAGGCGGCGGAAGACTGCCACGCTATAGCTATACTTACCGACTGGGATCTGTACAAGAATCTGGATTACGAAAAAATATACCGTTCTATGGTAAAGCCCGCGTTCCTTTTCGACGGCCGCAATGCCGTTGACCCAAAGCGGTGCTTTGAAATCGGGTTTAATGTTTATCCGGTGGGAAAGCCGGCGATGGAACATTTCTAAGAACATCTGCCTAAATCCTGGTCCAGCTTTTGGGGATTAAATCGCTTGTGTCTATTTTTTCGTCTGTGAACCAGCGGGTTGGGGCAATCACGATTTTATGGGGGGGGTTGTTGAGCCAGGCGCCCCACCAGCTGAAGGAACTGTTGGCGATGATGTTGTGTTTGCAGTGGGCCATGAGAATCAGTTCTTCGTAGTCTTTGTCCGTGTGGTCGGCGATGTAGGTATGCGGATTGGGGATGTGGATGTTTTCTTTGACCCACTTCGGGTCGTCGCTGAAGATGTAGAAGTGAGGGTGTTTTATTTTTTCTTTGATGATGGCGATGGCTCTTTGGTAATAGTCAGCGTAGCACATGCCGTGGAATTGGCCGGCGGCTTTGTTGGTTATGTAGTCGCCGCGGCGGACGTGGAGGGAGACGGATTCGGTTTCTTTAATCTGCTTTTGGATTGCGGCGGCTTTTGCAGAAAGAGGGGATTTGAGTGTGAATTCCCGGCGGATGATTTCTTCTATGTCTTTGAAGTACTTTTCGGACTGGAAATAGCCGTCCAGCATGGTTCTTCCCGTCAGGTGGAGAACGGCGGGGTCGAAATTGCAGTGCTTTTCAGCGTAGCGGCGGTCTTTTATGAGGCCGAATCTGATGAGCCTTGTTAGAACCATGTTTTTATGTCTGTTTTTGCTGTGGGGATAGAGCTTGAATCTTTCCCATGGAGTCGCGGCGGTTTGGATTGTTTTGAAAATGTCGAGCGCGTAGGCGCGAGGGGTCGTGTCCTTGTCTAATTCCATGCTGAAAAACGACAGGTCCAGTTTAAGTTCGGTTCGGTGTTTTTCTGCCAGGCGGCGGGCGGCGGCGTATTGGAACATCTGGTTTCCGAGGCCTCCGCAGAGTCGGGTGATGATCATTTAGTCAGGTTTTGATAAAGTTTTTCGTAGTCTTTGGCTATCTTTTCCCAGGTGAAGTTCTTTTTCCAGGCGGTGTGGCCGTTTTTGGCCAGTTCGCGGGCAAGCTTTTTGTTTTTGTAGAGCATTTCAAGCATGGCGGTGGAGCCTTCGATGTCAGCGACTACGGCTTTTGGCGGCTCAAATAGTTTGCGGATTATAGGGATGTTTTTTAACCCGATTTTCTGGACAAACGATTCAGGAGCTGTCGGCAAAAGCATTCCGCCGTGAGACCATCGGATGATTTCAGAGGCATTTCCTACATCGGTAGACAGGAAGGGGATTCCGCCGGCCATTGCTTCAAATAATACGACAGGTGAACACTCGATGTTCGAGGGGAAGAGGAAGATGTTCGATTGCTTTAGTGCCACGACGATTTCCTCTCGTGTCAATTCGCTGACGATTATCTGTTTGTGTCTTTGTCTGTTGAACCAGCTGTTGTTTAACCGTTTGGCAAGGCTAATGCATTTTTTGCGGCAGTTGTATGTGGAATTGACATTGCCTGCGATTACAAGCGCGGCGTTTTTGATGTTTGCGGAATCGAATATTTTAATGGCTTCGTTATGACCTTTTATTTTTGTGTGTGTGCCGACGGTGAGAATAATGTAAGTGTCTTCGGGTAGTTTTAACAGTTTTCTGATGTTGATAGAGTTTAGGCTGTTGAATTCGTCCATCCCTGCGCCGTTGGGGATTAAGGTGAGTTTATTGATGCCGTGTTCACGAGCAAAGTTAATATCGCGGTAGTCCCATGAAAGGAAAATGTTCATGTCGTATGACTTCATCCATTCAGCCATTTTTTTGAAATAATCTTTGTATTCTGGATTATATAGGGCGGAAAAACCGGTCGGTACAAAGACTTTTTTTGCTTTGAGCCTGTCCAGTATCGGCAGGGCGATGTCTGTTGCCCATTGTTGTGCGTTGAAGTTCACTACGATGTCGAAATCAGAGTTAAGTAAGAAATTTTTGTATTCTTCAACATTACCTTTGAATCCGCGAACGGCGTTGCCGTAAATCGCAAATTCTTTGATGTTTACTCCGTTCATCTCGTTGCTCTTGCGGGTCGAAAGTTTTGTAGTGGCAACGGTTACCTTGTGACCGCGCATAACAAGCCTTTCGGAAAGCTGTTTTACGACTTCCTGCATGCCTCCGGCCAAGGGATAATAAAGTTCAACGGTGTGGAGGATGTTCATGCCTTTTTATCTTGTTGTAAAAAAATAATGGTATTTTATAGATTTTACTCATTGCTATTGTAAAATTTAGTCTTAATGAGAACGGATATCTTTTTTTCATCCATTTTTTAAAATCTTTCATGACCAACACCTTTTTTTTAAGTTCATCGCTTGCGTATTGTTCACCGCGGATGCTGTTTTTGGGATCATCGGTATAAATAACAAGAGGTTCATTGATGTATGCAAAATCAGTCAGCACGGATACCCGCAACCATAGATGACAGTCTTCAATGGCTTTGAACCGAATGTCTTCAGGGAAGCCGGATGTGGTTTGAATTATGGATCTATGTATTACTGCTGAACTGCAAATTATGTAATCTCCAAGTAACAGGTCGCCAAGCTTTATCGTTTTCTTTTTGCAGTCTAAAATTAGTCTTTTTGTAATGCCGGTCGGTAATTTCACATAGGCGTTTGTGCTTGAGGCAAGTAAGCCGGTCTGTCTTAACGCGGAAAACTGTTTTTCCATCTTTTCTTTTTGCCATTCGTCGTCGCTGTCCAAAAAAGCAAGCCAGTCGCCTTTGGCTATTTTTATGGCGGCATTGCGCGGGGTGGCGGGCAGTCCGGCGTGTTCTATCTTAAGGTATTTTATTTTGTGATTCCCCATCTTTTTTAATACGGCTTCGGTGTTATCGGTTGAAGCGTCGTCCGCTACGATTACCTCCAGAGGGGCTACTGTTTGATTTAAGGCGCTTTCAACGGCTTTGACGACTGTGTGTGCGCGATTGTATGTGGGAATGATGACGGAATAGGAAGTGTTCATTTTTTCAGATTTGATGGGGTTTTCTTGCAAAATATAGATACATTTCGCTTCCGTTTTTATTAAGTTTAATCTTATCCCATTCGTCAGTCGCTTTTTTTTCCAGATAATCATCAAAAGATTTCACTATCTTAAACGGTATATAAAACATATAGATAAATAGCAGGTGCTGTATTTGTTTAACGGATTTTTTTAATATGTTTTTATATATTTTTGATGGCTTTCTTAAAATTGAAATAAAAATCATTTTTAATAACATGCCGGTCAGCTTAAACTTTGATTTCCAATCCTTTCCTTTGATAGGATTGAACATTTTTAATATCAAACGCTCTCCCGCTTGTGTAATCCAATTAACGGCTCCATAGTATTGATTGCTATAATAATCGTGTTTTAAAGTAAAATCGTATTCTTTAAACAAATGTACGCATTGATCTGTTGTCATGCGGCGAATATGTCCTTCGTCTTCGAAGAAAAAACGATTTTCCGTTTTTTTATCAATTCCATCGCTTCGAAGTGCGCATAATCTGTATTCATAACTATCAGGATTTCCACAAGGAAATATATGTAACATCGAAGAGCTGTCTTTTAATAGTCCATTAATTTGTTTAGCCAATTCTTTTATATCAAAAACGTGTTCCAATACATGATGGGTAAAAACAAAGTCAAATTTTTTTGATTTGTGTTTTTCATCATCATTTGTAAAGAATGTACATTCAGGGAATCTCTTTGCGGCATTCTTTATTGCCGTTTCACTTATGTCACAGCCATAAATGTGCCAATGCGGAAGAGCTTTCTTTAAAACATCACTAAATACTCCATTCCCACAGCCAAAATCCAAGGCATCCCCATGGGATGGAAGGTTTAGACATTTAATTATTTCAATGATTCGTAACTTTTTTTCAATCGGCCATTCTTCCATGTAGTTGTCAGAATAGCGAACTTCATAAAATTCTTTTGAGTCCTTTTCGTTGTTTAAGTTTAATTGTGTCATGAGTGATGATTATATGGATTGGTTGATATTTCCCGCTTGAATAAAGTCTATTCCGCCTGATTTTAGCATTTTTGAAGCGCTCTCCGAAACATTTAATTCGTGTCCCTCAAACTTTGTTGCATCAGCCTTTAGCTTTTCCGAAACTCAGAAGTTTTGTGGTGACAACGGTTGTCTTGTGGTGGCGCATGAAAAGGCTTTCGGGAAACCGTATCACGACTTCCTGCATGCCTGCTGTGGAGGGGTGGTAGAATTCGGCTGTGTGTAGAATACAATATATCTAAATAGTGCATATAATCCCTTGAGCTTGCATGGGTATTTGGTTAAATAAGTCTTAAGGATATGATTGTGTAATCTTATCTGCTGTCTTTTTGTCTTTTGCTGCGACATACTGTCAGGCTTGATCAAATATGAAAATCCGTTTATGGAAAGGTTTGCCATTTTTCCGGTTAGTCCTAATCTGGCCCACATATCCCAATCTTCTCCATATTTAATGTTTTCGTCATAACAACCGACCCGTATGGCATTTTCTTTTATGTACATTACGCCTGAATGGCCAAAAGGGTTAAAAGCAAATATGGATTTTCTTATCTCACTATCAGATAAAGGTAAATTGACTTCGTTTAATTCGGTTCCTTTGATGTTTGTTGTCGTGTAATTGGTTCCGATAAGTACAGTATCTGTATTTCGCTTTAGATATTTAAGTTGGCGTTCAAGTTTTTCTTTGTTAAACCAGATGTCATCATCATCGATACGGGCAATATATTTGCCTTTTGCTATTTTAAGTCCTTTGTTTAAGGTCTTCGCCAGTCGCAGATTTTTTCCATTTCGGATATATCTTATCCGTTTATCTTTTTTTGCGAATTTTTTAGCAATGGATGGGGTTTTATCATTGGAATGATCATCAATGATTAATAACTCCCAGTTTTTACAGGTTTGTGAAATTACACTCTTTATGGCTGAAGATAAGTATTTTTCGCCATTATAGACGGGAAGCAAAATTGAAATAAGGTCAGCCATTTTTTTGTGTTGTTTTATTGACGTGTGTACGGTTCGTATTATACACGGATGAGTGAAAAAGAGATGGAAAAGACAATTGTTTTAGCAGTCAGCCAGTTTCTTTGCGATTAGTGATGTCTTCTTTTTTGCTTTGTCGCTTAGAAAAGCTTTTTCTATTCCCCGATTGAACATCTTTTCGAAATTGATGTCTTTTTTTATGACGATGAAGTCTTTTTCTTTTACCAGTTTGAAAAGAAAAAGTTTAACGAGGCTGTTTAAGTTAATACCCATTTCTTTTGCTTTCTTTGTGGCATCAGCCTTTAGGTTCTCCGGGATACGGAAGTTTATCTGGGTCGTGTTCATACAGGTGGTTTATTTTATGCTATACATAGTATAGCGCTTTTCTTTTTGCAGGTGAACACATCATTTTTTCCTTGCCAGAATGTGGTAGCCGAAGCAGATCAGCTCTTCCGATTTTTGTGCTTTTTTGTTGAGAATCGTTAATAAAATCAGGGACGGTATCGTAACCAGATCTATAATTTTTCGGCTTATTCTTTTCATCAATTTGGATTCTTTTTCTACTCTGTACATTTCCATTACATCAAATATTCTGCGGATTTCCTGGGCCAGATATTCAAAGTAGTTGCCGTTCCGGTCTATTTCCACAATCTCAAATCCGGCATCGTGCAGGTGTTTCTTATAGAAATATTCATTGAATCCGGAATAGAAATGGAATGGTGCGAAGTGCGTGAAACTGCAAAACGGCGCGGTTATTATCAGGTATCCCTTGTGTTTGATCAGCCTTGAGAATTCCTTGATGGCGGCTATGGGATCGGGAATATGCTCAAATACTTCGGTACACATCACTGCGTCGAAAGATTTGTCAGGGCGGGGGATTGCGGTTATGTCGCTTACTATATCCAGTTTGGAATTGTCCCATTTTGCCATCTGTAAGCCCGCATTATTTCCTGATCCATCATATTGGCCGAAATCTTGCGAAACGTAGTTGAGGTGTCCGCAGTATTTTTTGAATTGAAGTTCTCCGGCGCCGGCATCCAGAATGGTCGCTCCGGCGGGAATCTTTTTGAGGGTCTTTTCCAGCCAAATATTGCGCGTGTTATTGTTGTGGGTGCCGATGTTTATGTGTTTGTCTAACATAGGAGGTTTATTATTTTGTAAACCAGTAACAGCCGCATGCGTAAGTTTCATTATTAGCCTGTTCGGTAGTGGCGTTTTCTATAATTCCAATGTCGGTTTTGCAATCTTCTGGTATTAAGGAAAACTCAATGAGTTTAAGGTCGGCGAAATATTTCAAAATTTGCTCGTGAGAATAAATGCGGTGAGCATTGAACATGACTTTTGGTTTTCCGACCGGAGCTACAAAAAAAAGATTTCCATTTGGTTTTAATACCCGTTGTAACTCTTTGATTGCTTTTATATCACCCTCATGGTCCAGCGGGTCTCCATAACGTCCCAAGCCAATGTGCTCAACTGTATGCATACAGGATAACGATTCTATGGAATTATCTTTAAAGTGTAGTTTTGTCAGGTCTGCTTTTTTTGGATTAAAATTTGATAGCCGGATTTCCGCGGGACGAAAATCATAAAAGTCTACGGGAATGAATGCGGAAACAAGTGTTGAAAATTGAAGCGTAGATGATATGTCTACATGCTTTTTGGGCTTTGTTTGCGCGAGTTTTCTTGCGGCCCATGCCGGATGGTATATGTAATGGCGGTCATAGCCGGTCTTTTCCGTATCGTCGAACAGACATGGAAATATATTTTTGATTTCTAATCTTTCCTGTTTGTTATAGCCAAAATACTTTCCAAAGAACTTTGGGTATTTTTTTATTATGTGCTTGATTTCCCTCAATCTATCTCTTATCGGTTGTGCTGATTTCATAATGTTTTATTCGTTTTTCTTTGTGAATGGATTGAGTATTGATTTCTTTACTTTTCCCAACACAGGCATAACCTTTATTTTTATGTATGTCATCGGGGCGACCATCTTAAACATCTTAGTCGTATTGTGTTTGTCTGCATACTCTTTTTCTATCCAGCAGCCGATGTCGTCCTGGCCTGGATGGTGGTAGATATTCTTCCATTTGCTTAGGTAATTGCACCAGTCCTGCTGTTGTTTCTGGTTGTTGCCTTTTCTTACCTCGAAACTGGCGTGCGAGAAATGTTCGATATATGAATCGGGGCTTTCGATGCATCTGTACCCAGCGTGCCAAAGTTTTAGGCACAGATCGCCGTCCGCGTGGTAGAAAAGATATGTCTCTTCGTCGATGTATCCTACATCTTCGAGTGCCGATTTTAGGTACATTCCGTGGTTTACGAACATCTTATCGCCGAGCGTCTTTCCTACCCAGTATCTTGTCTGTTCCGGCCAGTTGCGCCAGTAGAAGGCCATTGCGCCTATCTTATTGTCTTTTTTCAGTTCTTTTTCAAAGTGTTCGTACCCTTTTTTTATGGCGTTCGGAACTATCAGGCAGTCGTCGCTTATCATGCAAACGTATTTGCCTTGTGCCGCCTTGAATCCCAGGTTCATGAAGTAGCCCCAGGAACGGCGTTCGATTGGCTTTCCGCGCCATATTCCGCGGTTGTGCTGGATAATGGATATTATGTCTTTTTGTTTAGTGAGCCATTTTATGGAACCGTCGGTAGATCCTCCGTCTATTACGATGATTTCACAGGGGAGTTTGCATCTGTCGATTTCCCGGCGGATGCTTTCTATGGTCAGTTTAAGGAATTTTTTGCGGTTGTATGAGCCGAGGACGATGGAGATGGCGGTTTTCATATCTTATTTTTTTTCTGAAATAATTTTGTAGATTTCATTAGCGTCTTTTGCATAATAGTGAGGTGCTATTTTTAAGTTTGACGGCATTCTGCCACCGATTTTGATAGTTTTCATATTGGTCATCCTTCCGCAAATAATGTCTTTTGCGTCATCGCCGACAAGCCAGCTTTTGCTTAGGTTCAGATTATATTTTTTCCCTGCTTCGAGAATGAACTTAATGCCTGGTTTTCTGCATGCGCAACCTTTGTCGGGGGCATGAGGACATGTATATATCTTTGTTATCTTTATGTTAAGTCTTCGTAGTTTATCTAACAGCCATCTTGTAAGGTTTTGATACTCTTTGTAGGAAAAATAGCCTCTGCCGATGCCGGATTGATTGGTTATGATAAATATTTTGTATTTTAGTTTCGATAATTTTTTTAATGTATCTAATATGCCCTTATTAAAAACAAAATCTTCTTTTTTGTGTAAATATGGCGGATTATTTGCATTTATTGTGCCATCCCTGTCAAAGAAAACGGCACGATTCTCTTTGATTTTCTCCTTCTTTAAAATCGTTTTAATGATTGTCGAAGAGGATGTGTCGGTATGCCATGTTTTTAAATTGACAATTTTTCCTCCATTTTTCTCGACACCGAATCTTTCAATGCAATTATTGCCCCATTCTTTACCCTTGCAATGTCTATCCGGCTTTATCAGTTCAAGTGTTTCAACCGGTGTTAATTCATTGAAAACGTATATGTAATCTATCATCGGTAAGCCTGCGAGTAAGGCGGCGCGGCTCCGCTCATTTATTATGGGTCTTTTGCCACCTTTATATTTATTTATGGATAAATCGCTGTTTAGTAAGATAAATAATACATCCCCCTGTTTTTTTGCTTCAATGATGGAATAAAGATGACCTTCGTGAAATAGGTCAAAAGAGCCGTTATAAGTGACAATGCTCTTTCCCGAGTGTCTTATTTTTGCGACAACAGATTGAAGTCTTTGGGGTTCTTTTATTATTTTTTGCTGAAAGCTCTTATTGTTCATTGATAATGGAACTTATTAGTTCATCTGGGTTTACGGTTGCCGTACCGGCTTTACTTACAGATACTCCGGCCGCGTAGTTTGCCGCAATAGCCGACTCTTTAAGATTTAATCCGGCGCACAGGCCAAGGGCCAATGTTGCAATAACAGTGTCGCCTGCACCGGAAACATCAAATATTTCCAGTTTATTGGCGGGTAAATGGAATTTGGAATTGTTGTCATATATTGTCATCCCATTTGCACCTTGCGTTAGTATGACCTTTTTGGCAATCTTGTTTTGAATGATTTTTGCGGCTTTATTGATGTCTTTTTCGTTTGTCATTTCAAAGGCTTCTTTTGTATTCGGTGTGATTAAATCTATTCCTTTGTAATGTAATACGTTTGATCCTTTTATATCGCCTATAATCAATTTCCTGTTTTTATCAGCTGTTTTTATGATTTTTTCAATAATATATTTTGAAAATAAGCCTTTATCATAGTCGGACAAGATAATGCAGTCAAAAGTTCGCATATTTTTTTCCAGGTATTTGATGATTTTTTGTCTTTCAGTAGTGGTTAATCCGTTACAGTCTTCCCTGTCTATCCTTACAATTTGTTGAAAGTTGTTCCTATGGCCGATTACTCTTGTTTTTACAGTTGTACTTTTTTTATTGTTTATTACGTTGTCGGAATTGATATTGGATTCATTTAGCAGTCTTTTTATCTGTTTTCCGTATAAATCATTTCCGATTATTCCTATGAGATGGCATTTCCCGCCGAGTTTTACTATGTTGTTTGCTACATTTGCCGCTCCTCCCAAGATGTAGTTTGTTTTGTTTATTTTGACGATTGGGATAGGCGCTTCCGGCGAAAGACGCTCGGTGGATCCAAAAAGATATTCATCTAACATTATATCGCCTATAACGGCAATGCGATAATCTTTAAAAGAATCGATGGCTTTTAGTATATGTTTTTTTGTTTCGCTTGGGTTCATATTAAAATAGTTTATCAATCTCTTCGCAAATAATATGGATTATTGCCGTGTGGAGTTCCTGTATACGTGGTGTTTTATTTGACGGTATGATTATAGAATAATCTGATGTGTTTGTTAATATTCCGCCGTTATTGCCCAATAGACATATTGTTATCATTTCTTTTTGTTTTGCCGCTTTAACGGCATTGATGATGTTTTCGGAGTTTCCACTGGTTGATATTCCTATGAATATATCGCCTTTTCCACCATGTGCCATCACCTGTCTTTCAAAGATCTTATCAAATCCATAATCATTTCCGACTGCTGTTAATATGGACGTATCTGTTGTCAGTGCTATTGCCGGAAGGCTTTTGCGTTCTTTAATAAATCTACCGACAAGCTCTGCGGCAAAATGTTGCGCATCCGCCGCACTGCCGCCGTTTCCGGCTATAAGAATTTGTTTGTTATCTAAAACGGCTTTTTTTATTACGTCAGTTGCTTTTTCAAAATTGGCAAGGAACTTTTCGTCTTTTTCTAAATCAGTTATAGTGTTTTTTAGTTCAGATAGAGATGCTGTCAGCATATATAATTTTTAATTAGTGGTTTAATAATAGACGGGGTGATGGTGTTAATATTTAATTGTGAGCCTTTGCCGTAAGTCTTTTTTAAGAAATCATCAGTTTTATTTTTCATTATCGGCGGATATATAAATGAGCCTTTGCTGTATAGTGATTTGGGATAAGGGGAAAAACGCCCATAATGATTCCCGTTGCTTATGCAGATGACAGGTGTGTTAGTGGCAACAGCGATGTGTAACGCGCATGTGTCATTTGTAATGACGAGTTTTGAGCCAGCAATGTTCTGTATTAGTTCTATAAGGCTTGTCTTTCCAGTTAGATCAGTGATTGGTGCATCTGTCTTATTTAATAATTCTTTTGCGCCTTCCTGCTCTTTAAGCCCACCAGCGATGATGATTCTGCTTTTTGAAAATGATTTTATAAAGTTAACGATGCTTACATAGTTGTTGATTGCCCATTTTCTGTAGTCATCATTTGCACCGGGGAAAATCAATATTTGATTGTAATTCGGTTTTTTTATTTTGAAATATGGTTTTTCAATTTCCATTTTTTTATCTAGCAGCTCTTCAAAAAACATCTTATTTCTTTTGAATTCAAATATTATCTCGTTCTTTGAATCAATGAGTTTCGTGTAGTAACGATTGTTTGCCTGGATTTCGGCTTTTGGTAGGTTCGCGTTGTCACCTTCGTGCCCGATATAGTGTTTTCCACGAGCCATCTTAACAATGGTTTCGGAGAGATAATCTCTAGAATAAATCGGATTGATAACAGTCTCAAAAGTCACCTTTTTTATTTCAAAGAGTTTGCGCACAGTATAAAAAAATTTATTTAAAAATAGACCTCTATCTATCCAGATGAAGTTATTTATAAATTTATTATCATATTTTTCGGCAATTTCTTTCCATGCGATGTTTCCGCAAAGAGTTATCTTATAATTGCTATATTTCCCGGATTTTTTTATTTCTTCTATAAAATTTCTGAACAGAATATAATCGCCAATGGCATCAGTACGGATTAGCAATAAGGTATTTGTCTTTGCTTTGTAGATGGGAAATTTTTCTTGGAATAACCTGTCTATTTTTAAGAACTCAAAAAATAATTTATCTATTAGATAATGTAGTTTTTTCGAAATTAGCATGTGTCAATGTTATTGCTTTAAGCCAATTTTTTTATTATGCACTGAATTTGGGCGAGCGTGACTGGGTTACGTGTTTGATCAACGGTATTGTATCTATTGTTAATAGCTTTTGCTGTTTTGGGAAAAATGTTCTTTATTTTAGGATGAATTTTATTAAGGATATATGTAAATATATTTTTGTCGATTGGTCCATGTTTCAATAAACGGCGGTCATAATGATTGTCTTGTAATTCAATGTTAACTAGTTGGGAATTTGGTAACGATTGGACTAAATCAAGTAAATTAACTGAAACGGGTGACCAGCTTTTATTTTTTTTAATTGTAAATGTGCTTTTGTGATCACCGTTAAACCTGCTTGGGAACACTCCTTGTTCATAAAGATCCTCATCTGGAACGATTATAAATAAATAACCTCCAGGTGTGACTATATGCCACCATTCCAAAATAGCTTTTTTGGGGTCGTTCATGTGCTCTAGGCAATGTGATGAGAACACAAAGTCATATTTGTTTTTGACGTATCTTGTGATTTCATTTGCATCGCCCTGCTCTAGGTCAAAGCGAAATACATCAGGCAATATAGGGTCGGGACCGCAACCGATATCAATGCCTTTTCCTTTCAAAATCGATTTATGGAAATCTGACCAGATTTTTTTAGTTTTTGAAGCTTCGTCCATACGGTTTTGCACAGAAAATATAAAATGTGTGAAGACTATTTCTTGAACATCATTTCGCAAACTCCAAATCCTGGTAATGCGTTAATATTTGGAAATATTTGATAATCGCGTGAAATATAGTAAGGGTCATTAACAGCTTTTCTTAAGTTGTATTTCATCAATTCTTTTTCGTATTTGTAAAAAATACCTTTCTTCTTTTCACCAAATATTATCATTTGTTGTGGAGCTTTACCTATTTGGCTAAATATTTTATTGAGTCTATCGTTATCATATACTCTTTGAAAGAAATATTTTTCCTGTATCTTTTTATTTGTTTTGAGATTGTAGGTGTTTTTGTCTCTGAATTCTTCAGAGTAATCTTTGCTGCAGGGTATGGTAATAATTAATTTTCCACCCGGCTTTAACGCTTTCCACATATTTTCTATCGCTTTGATGTCGCCATCGTCGGGAATGTGTTCTATTACGCTTATTGATGTAATGAGATCAAAGTGGTTATAAAATGGAAGCGGTTGCGTTATATCCAAAGTGGCTGTATCAGCTTTGTTTTGCAGGTTAAGTACATTCAGAAAGTGTTGAGTTTGCAGAAGATCATCCTTGTCAGGATTTATTAAATGCGAATGTGATATTTTGTTGTGATGCAGAAGATATAATAAAAGAAGGCGGGGAGAGGAAACATCAAGATGGTTTTTGTATTGTTGTTCCTTGAGTGTGTCTAGGACGAATTGAAACTCAAAATATCGTAATATACTTAAGGGATTACATAGAAGTTGAATAAAATTGGAATAATCTCTTTTATAAAGAAAGACGAATGCAGCCTTTCTTCCGTAAGTGTCAATAGCTGACCCAGGTAATCTTCTGCCTGCGATAATGCGCATGCAGAGTGATTGTATAATCAGAATGAAGTCTGAAATCGTTTTTTTAATGGTTGAAATATAACGCATGGTGAAATTGTTGATGAGGCGTTTATTGACTGATAAATGGACTTAGGTATGTGTTATTTGCCATGCATTTGTATAAGCGTAGTCATTGAAAAGCCATTTTTAATTATTTATAGTATATTGAACGACTATTCTTTATGCAAAGTTAATTGATTGGTCGATTTTGCATTGAATATGATATTATTTAATCATTAAGGTTTTTATTATGCAGGTTTTAAGATGAATAAAAAACCGTTTGATGTTCCTATTTTGTTTCTGATTTTTAACAGGTTGGATGTTTCTGAAAAAGTTTTCAATGAAATAAAAAAAATCAGCCCTAAAAAGCTTTTTGTAGTTGCGGATGGTCCAAGAAAAGATAATCTGACAGATAAGTTTAAATGTCAGCAAACAAGAGATTTAATTAAAAGAGTAGACTGGGATTGCGAAGTAAAAACTCTTTTTAGAGAACAAAATTTGGGATGCAGAATGTCGCTTAAATCAGGCATTACTTGGTTTTTTGAGCATGTGGAAGAGGGGATTATACTAGAAGATGATACGGTGCCGGAACAGTCATTCTTTTTGTATTGTCAGGAAATGCTTGAAAGGTATAGATATGATGAAAGAATAGGTTTGATAAGCGGTAATAATTATTATTCAGGCAAAAAAAGGAATGATTATAGTTATTATTTTTCTTTGTATGCCCATATATGGGGGTGGGCAACCTGGCGCAGAGTATGGAAAAAGTACGATAATGTCATGAATACTTGGCCTGAAATCCGTGATAACAATTGGTTGCACGATGTTTTTAGGCATGAGGGGGTGGAAAATTTTTTTACAGATATATTTGAAAAGGTTTATCGGGGAGAAGTAAATGCTTGGTCATATCAACTGCAGTTAGTAGATTTTACAAACAATTATTTGGTGATTCATCCAAATAAAAATTTGGTTGCCAATATAGGTTTTGGAGAAGATTCAACACATACAAAAGGGACTCCTAAAAGTGAATATCTACATACCAAGCCTATTGAATTTCCGCTTTTGCATCCGCCGTACGTAATACGGGATTCACTCGCCGATGATTATTATCATAGAAATATATTGCCGCAAAAATTAACTACAATGCAGTTATTGAAAATATATTCACCAGTAGGGCTATGGTTATATGTTCTATGGCCAATTGCAGGGCATATTAAGCGCAGTCTGTTGTCAGTTCTTAGGAAATAGACATTATTCACGCAATTTATGGTAAAAGTAATAATTCCAAAATTCCAATTCATTACGTATCGATACCGCTTTCTTCTACTTTATGTGATGTTTGGTGCGTTGTCTCTTGTTGTTGAATTGTTTATCACAAGGGCGTTAATGTCTTTTGGTTTTCGGTATTCAATCGGTGCCGGAGTCGGTTTAATCGCAGGTATTTTGTTGGCTTTTGTACTGAATACCAGGTTTAATTTTAAAATTGCAAAAGGAAAGATCAAACGAGCGTTGTTTTATTTTTCTGCAATTTCACTCGGTGCTTTCAGTTTCCAGATTATCATCAGAAAATATCTTATAGAATTCGGAATATCAATGGATTTGTCACGTTTTTTGATAGCTGGTACATTTTTTATCGTTTCATATATTATTCACCGGCGTGTGACTTTTAAGGAATACAAAAAGGTAGGTGTTGCGATTTATGCCGATGGGGTTGAGGATATAAAAAAAATACATGAAAAAATATCTGAAGTGTGTGATTTTATTCACATTGATATAGTTGACGACACTTATAAAAAGGACTGTGGTGACATTAAGGCGTATCGCGCAGAGGTAGTGCGTGCTTATTGGGAAAAGAAAGAAATTGAGGTTCATATTATGTCACGGACCCCTTCACTATATCTGAAGGATCTTTTGCCTCATGTAGACACCATCTATGTGCATACCGATATCGATGAAAATATTAGTGATGTTTTGGCTAAGATAAGAAATGGTGGGTGTAATCCGGGGCTGGCAGTTTCATTAAGAGAAAGATTGAATGATATTTATCCGTATCTTGATATGATTAACGATGT
Organism: Candidatus Altimarinota bacterium; assembly: GCA_041752875.1. Classification (GTDB taxonomy): domain Bacteria; phylum Patescibacteriota; class Gracilibacteria; order UBA1369; family UBA1369; genus JTS-AC46. The sequence goes on along the minus strand of JBGSVP010000002.1, from coordinate 70,851 downwards.
GCTTTTGTTGGCAATCAATAATCCCGGATATTCAGGACAAAAATTTGATATAGGGATAATGCAATGGATTAAAGAGCTGGATAAACGTAAAGACAGGAATAATTTTAAAATATGTGTGGATGGTGGCGTAAATAATGAAACCATTAAACTGCTGAATGTTGAAAAAGTTGTCTCTGGAAGTTTTGTTTTAAACGCGAAAGACCCTATTAAGCAGATAATGTACTTACAAACATCAGGTGAATATGATGAGTATTAATAATGTAAGGGAATTAACGCAAAAGAGTGTAGTAACACGGTTAGCTGCCATTAAATCTGTTCTTTCGATAACGTTTGTGGGGTCTTTTGTGAATAGCGATAGTATTGATGCGATAAGTGATATTGATGTGATTGTTATTGTTGATAAGTTGACACAGAGTTTATTTAGTAAAATTGAACAACAGGCGACAGCGATCACGGGCAGGGATTGTGGTTTGCCGGACTACCAAGTGAAACTAAATACGAGTTTTGGTCCATTAAAGTTTAATACGCCAAAAACAATAGTGATTCATTTGATGGTTTACGATGTTGAAGGTCATGCTAAACATGTCATCGCCAGTCCTTTTACTTGTTACGACTGGGAATTGAATAATGCAGTTTATGGTAAAAATCTTTCTGAAATCTATTCCGCAAATCCTTTGCAACTTAATGATTTAATTGGAACCAGACGAAGCCTGCACTCTTATCTTGATGATTTGAAGAATGATGTTATTTCTTATAGATATTATGATTTTGAGGATGGCATAGTCGCAGAGAAAAAAGGTACTTATCCCATGGATGAACGTCATAAGAAAGAATATGGCTACCATGTTATGAAATATCTTATGTTAAATCTGTTAAAAATATTAAAACAGAAAAATGTCAAATTAAGTGATGTTGATTTGGCCAATGAATTTAAGATATTGGATTCTTCATTCAAAAAGCATGCAGAATTTTTTATTGAATTGTCTGCGTGGAAAAAATCAGGGGCGCAAGAACCATCTAATATTCAAGTTAGTCTGGAAGATTTTGTTAATACACTGGAAAAATGGCTTATAAGAGTTCAAAATACTTTATTGAAGGTTGTTTTTATTCGCCATGCCAAGACGGCCTTGAATGACGGTACTTTTTTGGGAGTTAAAAGAGATCCGGATATTGAAGCCGGTTTAGTAGGTAATATAGCTCACCAAAAATTCGATATCGTATTTACCGGTAATTTAAAGCGAACAATCACTACCGGGAATTTATTTAAAAGCGAAAATTTTGTAATGGACGGATTGCTAAATGAGATTGACTATGGCTTAGCTGAAGGGTTGAGTCCCTCTCAATTATCGGGAAAATTCCCTGAAATAATAAAAGCTTGGGAAAAAGGTGAGGATCCGGTATTTCCGGAAGGTGAATGTCAAAATGATGTGGCGAAAAGACTGAATAAATTTATTGAAAGTAAAATATTTTCTTTGAAATGCGGAAATGTTGCGGTTGTTTCCCATAATGTTGTGATTAGATCACTACTGGGAAAATTGTTTAATGTACCTGTATGTAAATGGCATAGGTTTTTTCCGGAGCACTTGGAACAGATATCTTGTTTTGTCTATAACAATATATTAATTCCAAATTTGAATTCTGATCAGAAGGTTAAATTCAGTAATCAATTAATGGATAGCTTATGAGTGAAAAATTGATTAAGTACGGAGTCTTTTGGAAGCCATCTGAAAAGATAACCGATTTCATCGCATATTGGAAAAATCGTGTTAGTCGGGTAGAGCCTGATGCTGATTATCTTAAACATCCTGTCCATTGTACTTTATACCTGTTAATGGCAAAAAAGAGTGATGAGGTACTACTTATTAAAAAGATGGAGAAAATTTGTAGTCAGATTCATGCTTTTGAATTGAGCTTTTCCGGTTGGATCGTTTTTGAAAATGATGCAATTACAAATGCGGATACTTTGGTTTTAAAAATAAAGTTAAATAAACAATTGCTGGAATTACAAAGAAAAATAGTGGAAGAGATGTCACTATATCGGCAAAGTGATGTAATTTGTGATGTTAATTGGCAGGCTGAATATCTGGAGTCAATGAAAAAGTGGGGTTATCCTTTTGTCGGTTCGCATTGGATTCCTCATATTTCTGTAGCATCTGTAAAAAATGCGGGAAAAATATGTATTGATGAAGCGCTTAATTTACATGATTTCCCATCTATAGATTTGATTGGGTCATTGTCTTTATATACAATTGAAAATGATAGACATGATTGTTTAAAGACGATTAATCTAAAAGGTAGATTATGAGAATTAATTTGATTCCAATGGCGGGTGAGGGGCAACGTTTTAAGGATGCCGGATATACTGTGCCAAAGCCGCTTATTGATATAAATGGCGTTCCCATGGTGATTAGAGCGGCAAAAGCTTTACCGGCAGCCGATAAGTGGATTTTTGTATGTAGAAAAGACCATTTGGAGAGTTCTGAAATTGAATCGTCGTTGTTAAAATATTTTCCTGAAGCTGTAATTGTAACTGTAGATGAGCTTACAGAAGGACAGGCTATTACATGTATGTTAGCGCGTGAGCATATCCCGGATGATGCTATGCTTACAATTGGCCCGTCTGACAATGACATGACATATGATGAGGATAAAGTTGAATCTATGTTTGATGATATAGAAGTTGATGGTTGGATTTGGACATTTCGCCATAATCCTTTAGTTTTGCGGAATCCGTCTATGTATGGGTGGGTAAAGACTGAATCGAATACGAATAAAGCTTTTGAGGTGTCATGCAAAAAGGCAATAAGTGATAACCCCATCGATGATTATGCAATAATAGGCGCATTTACCTTTAAAAAAGCAAAAATATTTTTTGATGCGGTTGATTCGATGGTTAAAATAAATGACAGGGTAAATAATGAGTTTTATGTCGATATTGCCGCAAGGCACGCAATTTTGGCAGGCCATAATGTTCGTGCGTTTGAGGTAGAACACTATATCGGGTGGGGTACGCCGAAGGATTTTGAAGAATATGAGTATTGGAGAAGCTATTTTATTAAAAGGGGTATTGAATGATCAAAAAATTGAAAATCGATAATGAATTAATGCGCTATTTAATCGTAGGCGGAGTTTCTGTTGCGATAGACGCTACTGTGTATGCTGTTTTGGTTTCATCAAACACATTCGATCCTTCCTGGTCAAAAAGAATAAGTTTTGTTGCCGGAGGCGTTTGGGCTTTTTTTGCCAATAAATTTTTTACTTTCCGTAGGCCTAAAGCTAAGTTATCCGAACCGATTTTGTTTACGGCGGTTTATTTTTGCGGATTTGTATTTAACTCATTGATTCATGACTTTGTATATGAGCTGTTGGGGATTAAGACTATTGCATATTTAATATCAGCAATTATCGTAATAATATGGAATTTTATTGGACAAAAATTCATTGTATTTAAAAAAAATAAAACATCATAATTATGGCAACAAAGTTTGGGTTCTTATCAAAGTTAGATTTTTTACAAAATTGGGCATCTTTTTTTATAGCAGGAATTAATCCAGCAGTTATTCATAATATTGAAAAGTATTATATTATGAAAAAAGTCTGGTATCTATCTGCTATAGAGGCTATTAATGGTGATTATTTGGAGTTCGGTGTGTTTACAGGTAGTTCGTTTTGTCATTCGATACGTTGTTGCAAGAAGCTTTCATATTTAAATATCAATGTAAATAAAACACATTTTTTTGGTTTTGATTCGTTTGAAGGTTTTGGGAAGTTGTCGGAAACTGATAAGCATCCCTTTTATACCGATACGAATTTTACAACAAATTTTAATGTTGTAGATAGGCGCGTAAAAAAAATTGCTAAAAAAGTTAACTATAAACTCGTTTCAGGCTTTTTTTCTGATTCGTTAAAGTTTGGCCATCAACATTATGGATTAAAGAAGGCCCGTATTATATTTATTGATAGTGATACCTATTCAAGTGCTAATGATGCGTTAAATTTCTGTTTGCCGATAATGCAAAAGGGTTGTTACATTATACTTGATGACTATTTTTCTTATCTTGGTAGTGAGAAGCAAGGAGTTGCACATGCTTTCCACAATTTTATTGAAAAAGGGAAATTGAAAGTTCGACATGTGTTTAATTATGGAATGGGTGGCGTTGTATATATAATTTCTGACATTGGTGAATGATAACATTATCAATAATAATTCCCTGTTATAACGAAGCCGGTACGTTACCACATCTTTTTGAGGCTTGTAGAAGAGCATTATTAATTGATATTAATACTGAAGTGATTTTTGTAAATAACGGGTCTACAGACAATAGTGGAGCTGTTTTTGCTAAACTTTTAGATAAGCCTGAATATAGATTTGCAAGGATGGTACATGTGCCAGTTAATAAAGGCTATGGCTACGGCATTTTACAGGGATTGAAAAATGCTAAAGGAAAAGTTTTAGCATGGACACATGCCGATATGCAAACTGATCCCGCCGATGTCTTTTCCGCCTTTAAAATGTATCAAAAAGAACTACTTGATAATACAATTATTGTTAAAGGTAAGCGAAGAGGGCGAAAAGTCGTTGATGAAGTCTTTACTGCATTGATGTCCGTTGTGGCATCCGCATTGCTTGGGGTAAAATTGTCAGATATTAATGCCCAGCCAAAGATATTTCATCGTGATGTGCTTGTGAAACTCGTTAATGCTCCGTGGGACTTTTCGTTAGATGTCTATTTGCTCTATTTTGCAAAGCGTGAAAATTTAATGATCAAGGAATACCCTGTTATCTTTAGTAATCGTCGTTCGGGGCAGGCTAAAGGCGGCGGAACATTTAAAGGTAAAATTAATCTGGTTAAACGAACTTTTAAATTTATTTTTGAGTTAAGAAAAAATATTAAAAAATAAGAAATTATATGGAAATAGTCATTCACCGCATAAATACCATAAAAGCTTTACGTGAAGTTCCAAAGCAATATGGTTGTGAGATTGATATTCGCGCCAATGGCAGTAAGCTGATTCTAAATCATGAACCAATGCAGGATGGAGATTTGTTATTAGATTATCTTGATGAATATAAGCATGGGCTACTTGTTTTGAACATAAAAGAAGCCGGTATTGAAACATTTGTGTTGGAAGAGGTCAGAAAGCGCGGTATCAGGAATGCTTTTTTGCTTGATGTCGAATTTCCTTATCTCTACAGGGCGGCACGCCAGGGAGAACGTGCTATTGCTGTCCGTTATTCGGAAGATGAATGTATTGATACTGTTAGAAAATATAAAAAAATGGTTGATTGGGTTTGGATAGATACCAATACTTCACTGCCACTTGATAAGCAGATAATAGATGAGTTAAGAGATATGAAAACCTGCCTGGTTTGTCCTGATCGATGGGGACGTCCACAGGACATTTTGCCGTATCGTTATCTGATGAAAGATTTTGGATTTGAGCCATCTGCAGTGATGACTTCAATGAAATATATTAATGAATGGGAGAAGTTAATATGAATCATTTTAAATCAATTAGGAGAATGTTAGTGAGATATGAAAAGTTAGTTTCAGCGTTTTTGATTAGCATTTCAGTTATTGTTTTTCTCTTCTTTCTAATACCTGCAAATATGGATTTGGCAGAAGGACGATATCATTTGTTTATGGATGAAGAAATTTCTTTTGTGGAGGTTAGAGATATTCTTCATTCAAAAGATATAAAATCTTTTTTATATGCTGTGTTTGATGGCGATGACCATCGTTATGGAAGAATAATGTATAATATTTCTGCATTTGTTTCGTTTTTACCTGAAAAAATTTGGGGTGATGCCGGTCAAATAATAGCTACACGTATGCTTTTGTTTGCCTTATTAGCAGTTGCATATCTGTTTTTAGTGAAAACATTTATTAAAAGGACATTGTATCAGGCATTGGCTTTTATTCTTATGCTGTTAATACCTACAACTGTATATTATTCGACAATGCCCAAGCCGGAGCCTTTTCTGATTTTTTCATTTTCAGTTTTTCTGTATTTTCATGTGAAAAATGAATATAAGTTTGGTAAACATTTTTTTTGGCTTGGTTTGGCTTTCGGGGCAAAAATATCTATTTTGTTTGCCGCTGTTTTTTTATTTGCTCATTCGTTATATTTGGCCTTAATAAAGCCAGTTAAAGATGAAAATTTTTTACACAACGATAAATTCGCAGTTTTATTGAAACGTATTTTTTTTATAAAAAATAATAGGAAATTTTTTCAATTGTTTGAAAGCATTCAGGCTGTTGGCTTTTTCTTTTTGGGGTTAGTTGTTTCTGTTCCAATTTTATTATTTTCAGTTATTAATAGAGAATATTTTTTTAAATGGCGCGATTGGACTTTTCTTTTAACGACGCATGGCGCTGATGATTCAAAGGTCAATATTTTATCCTGGATACAGGGTATTTATTCTTCATTCATCACTGCGCCAGTGGTGTTGTCTATTATTATCACATTAATAATTTTCTCTTATATATTTATTAATCTTGTAAAATCTTACATACGGGATGGTAAAAAAATATTTACCACGCCACTGTTTGTGGTTTTTGTATTAGCTTTGTCATTATTATTGCCAATAATGCTTTTAACTAAGCGCTTATGGTTTATTTATCTTCATATTGGTATCGTTTTATTAATTATCGCTTTTTTTATTGCTGTATCATTAAGTATAAATAAGAGATTACAAGCCGTTACTTTGTTTTTTGTCTTTTCATTTTCTATAATTTACATATTTCCTTCGCAAGTTACGCAGTTGCTTGATTTGGCGCGACGCACAAACACTGAAGAGTATATCCAACAAAAAAAAATATATGATTATTACGGTGCGATTGTTAATAATGATAGAAAACTTAATCCGAACGAATCTATTAGTGTTTTTGTTAATCCAAGGATGTTTCAGTATGAAAACGCTGATGGTATAGAATACGAAAGGTATTGGGGGCCATTTACTGCCTGGGATCAAGGAAAGAAATATATTTTTATGCAAGGAGATGGTAAAAATCCTAGATTAAATCCTCTACAGCCTTCTAATAATAATTATAAAGCATGGTTAAAGGCGTGTGAGACATATGATAAATATGTTGAATCTGATACTATGAAACCGTCATATGATTTAATGCCTGCTACGATTGAAGGTTTAGCTGTATTTAAAAGAGTAAGATGAAAAATACCTGTTTTAAACAATTACAAGAGCAGGCGCTTGAAGCTAATCTGCGCTTAAAAACAGAAGGCCTGGTTATGCTTACATGGGGGAATGCTTCTGCTGTTGACAGAAATGCCGGAATAATTGCTATAAAGCCTAGTGGGGTTGCTTATGATAAATTGGCTTGGCAGGATATGGTTCTTCTTGATTTTGATGGTAATGTCATTGATTCAAAGTTAAAGCCATCTTCTGATACGGCTACTCATATTGAGTTATATAAAGGTTTTCCCAATATTGGCGGCATAGTGCATACTCATTCCAGATGGGCAACCGTCTGGGCTCAATCGTTAATGCCGATACCTGCGCTTGGAACAACTCACGCGGATCATTTTTATGGTGCAGTTCCATGTATTCCAAGTTTATCAAAAGAAGAAGTGGTTAATGAATACGAAAAATCTACAGGTGCAAAAATTGTTAAGGAGTTTGAAAGTGCCCAAATTGATCCATTATTTATGCCAGCCTGTTTAGTCGCCAATCATGGACCTTTTACTTGGGGCAAATCTGTCAATGAGGCAGTTAATAATGCCGTTGCTCTTGAGGAATGTGCAAATATGGCACATCATACATTGTATTTGAATAAAGATGCTGAATTGCCTGCTTATGTCTTGGAAAAGCACTATAGTCGAAAACATGGCCCTAATGCTTATTATGGGCAGAAGCGGGTGTATTAGAACTTTTCCCACTGAAAGATCGGGGCTATAAGGCCTGACCTTTTGTAAGTCCAGTATGGAGATTTGCTAAATCCACCTTTAAATTCCAAGTTAATGCTGGGTGAATTCTTGCGTGGTTCAAATAGCCACTGGGTTCCTCCTCCACCGGTTACTCCTATTAACTCGATTCTATATTTTCCTTCATTTAAGAAGTAAGCTGGAATTTGAGATCTTATATTGTTTTCCCCCAAATTCAGTTTTGGCCAGGTATTTTCTTCCGTATCTATTTGATATGATTGATATATGACAGTGTCATTGTTGTCATATATGGCATAACCAATGAATAAATAGGGGTATAATTCTTCTATGTTTCCTTTTACACAAAACCAAACAGGCTTGTCATTTTTTATTTGGGAAGTAATCAGTTTGTTGTTTGAATCTGTCAGGTAGATTTTAATGGGATTAAAATATGGACTGTGAATTTTATTGTCTTTGTTCTCCCACAATGCAATTTTTTGGTCAGTTTTGTTTTCTGATGAATACAGATTGATTATATCGGAAGTCTTTCCCTGCGAAACTATCTGGCCATTTTTTATTAAAATGCATTTGGAACAAAGTTTTTCTATTGCTCCCAGATTGTGGCTTACAAACAGAATCGTTCTACCTTCTTTATTTGTTACTTCCTGCATCTTACCAAGGCATTTCTTCTGAAATTCCGCGTCGCCTACCGCCAGTACTTCGTCCACTACGAGTATGTCCGGTTCCAGGTGGGCGGCTACGGAGAAGGCCAGGCGCACGTACATGCCGCTGGAGTAGCGTTTTACAGGGGTGTCCAGGAATTTTTCGATGCCGGAGAATTCCACTATCTGGTCGAACTTTTTTTTGATTTCGCCTTTTTTCATTCCCAGCAGGGCTCCGTTCAGGTAGATGTTTTCGCGGCCGGTGAGTTCGGGGTGGAATCCGGTGCCTACTTCCAACAGGCTGGCCATGCGGCCGTTTATGTGGATACTGCCGGTTGTGGGCGGGGTTATTTGGGACAGGATCTTTAGCAGGGTGCTTTTTCCGGCTCCGTTGCGGCCGATGATGCCGATGGTTTCTCCCCGGTTCACTTCGAAATTTACGTCTTTCAGCGCCCAAAAGTCATCCTGGCCCGGGTGGGACGGGGCGTGTTTTTTGAATAGCTGTAAGGGCTTTTTTATTAAGCGGGACATGTGATCGCGAAGCATCAGATATGGCTGGCGTTCGCCTATCAGGTACTTTTTGCCCAGGTTTTTGACTTCGATGATCGGTTTTTCCATATACGCATCAATAATGCTCCAGGATTATAACTGAAAACCAACCATTAAGGAATTCTTAATAGTTCAAAAAATGGCTTAACGGTTATTAGCCGTTGATTTCCATCCATTTGACAACATCCAGGTCGGGACGTCTGGTCTTGAATTTTCGGACTGCAGCCATCATCTCTTTAAGAGTATATTTCTTAACGCGGTTGGTTGTCTTTTTAGCTTGCCCTGTTTTTCCAGTTGTTCCAATAAGTTTTTCAAATTCATCTTTGTTGTTCGTAAGCAGGATATATTTTTTCAGGATGTCTTTGTAGAAAGAACTGGTCTTTATCTTATCGGAAAATTCTGAAATATTTATAATGTGGAAGTTAATTTCTCTGGAAATCATGTTTTCGGTTTTTTTCAGTTTTTTTATAATCTCATCCGTATTGATGTCGCCGATGATAAGAAGGTCTATATCTGAATCCGCCCGCAAGTCTTCTTTAGCGTATGATCCGTATATGAATGCGAACCGGACTCCTTTGATATCGGAGATATCTTTGCTGATAAGAACATCTATTCCGGCGGTCTTGTTCATTATCTTTTCCATTTCGGGGAATAGGGGATGGGCCTTGTTCAGTTCGTATAGCCTTAAGTTCCCATATATTACGGACTTGAGGAGTTCCTCATTTTCCAGTTTGCGCAGTTCTTTTTGGATGTTTCCGGCGGAGGTTTTTACGGTCCTGGCTAGTTCTCTGATGTAGAATCTCTTTTTTTGATTGAAAAAGAAGAGCTTGAGAATGTTGGTTCTTGTTTTTGAGCCGAATAGCCCCTTTAACATAATAGTACTGTGATTGTAGTACAATTGTACTCTTTTTTGAGTACGATTTCAATTGGTCGAACAGCAAGCAGTAAAGACACTGGGAATGTTGGGCAAAAATGAAAAGGTCTAGATGATATCGGCGAAGTATTTTTCCACTTTGCGGAAGTAGATGAAGCCGATGATGCAGTAGAAGGTCATGGATAAGGCTGATACGCCGAGTAGGGACCAGTCTATGGGGTTGCTTCCCAGCAGTCCGGCGCGGGCGGTGTCTATTACTCCGGCCATGGGGTTTAGTCCGAGTATCCAGCGGTTTTGAGGGGAGACTATGCTTACAGGGTAGATTACGGGGGTGATGAAGATCAGGATCTGGATGAAAAAGGGGAGGATGTAGCGGACATCGCGGTATTTTACGTTTAGCGAGGCGTACAGGAGTCCGATGCCGAGGGTGGAAAAGACAGTCATCAGTACCAGGACGGGGATTAGCAGGATTCCGGTTAACGATGGAGTGTAGTGATAAAAGACCATCATGCCCGCGAGGATGCTTGCGGCTATGACGAAATCCACCAGGTTTGTGGCTATCGAGGCCAGAGGCATGATTATTTTAGGGAAATAGATTTTTGTGATGATGCCTTCGTTTGCGGTGAACGAGTTGCTGGCGTTGGAAAGGCTGTTGGAAAAGAGCGTCCAGAACAGAAGGCCGGTGTAGACGAAGATGGGGTAGGGGATTCCGTCGCTGGGCATCTTGGCAAGGTTTCCGAAGAAGACGGTGAATACGATCATGGTGGCTATCGGCTGGAACACTACCCAAAGTACGCCGACTACGGTCTGTTTGTATTTGACCTTAAAGTCGCGCCAGGCCAGAAAGTACATCAGGTCGCGGAAGCGCCAGAGTTCGGCAAAGTCCATTTGCCACCATTTGTTTTTTGGTTTGATGATGATTTCCATGTGTCGAATTATACAGAAAACGGGAATTTTTGGTATGAAAAATGACATGGAGGCGCGGAGTGCCGTATCGGTACGGGGAAAGAACGGCACTTTTGCGTGCGCACGGCTAATGGTTGGCGGGATTGTAATTCGCCGCGGGAGTTAGAGTGGCAATTTGTTGATATGTTTATTTGTGGCTTTCCCTGTACCAGTCATAGGTCTGTTTCAGGCCTTCCTGCAGGTTGATTTTTGCTGTCCAGCCGAGGGTGGTGAGCTTTGTCACATCCAATAGTTTGCGGGGGGTGCCGTCCGGTTTTGTTGTGTCCCAGCCGATTTGGCCGGTGTAGCCTGTGGTTTGTGCTATTACGCCCGCCAGTTCTTTTATTAGGATGTCGCGGCCGGTTCCTATGTTTACTATTTGGGAGTCGTTGTAGTTTTGCATCAGGAAGAGGGTGGCGTCGGCCAGGTCGTCTACGTGGAGGAATTCGCGGTAGACGTTGCCTGTGCCCCAGACGGTTACTTCTGCTTCGTTGTTTTGTTTGGCTTCGTGGAATTTGCGGAGTAGGGCGGGGAGGACGTGGCTGTCTTGCAGATCGAAGTTGTCGTTGGGGCCGTAGAGGTTGGTGGGCATTACGGAGATGTAGTTGGTTTTGTATTGCAGGTTGTAGCTTTGGCACATCATGATTCCGGCTATCTTGGCTATGGCGTAGGCGTCGTTGGTTTCTTCCAGCGGGCCGGTGAGAAGGTATTCTTCTTTGATGGGCTGGGGGCAGAGTTTGGGGTAGATGCAGGAGCTTCCTAAAAAGAGGAGTTTTTTTACTCCGTTTCTGTATGAGCTGTCTATTATGTTCGTCTGGATCTGAAGGTTTTGGCAGATGAATTCGGCTTTGCGGGTTTTGTTGGAGAGGATGCCTCCTACTTTTGCCGCCGCGAGGAAAACGTATTCGGGTTTTTCCGCGGCGAAAAAATCGGCCACAGATTGCTGATTGGTTAGGTCAAGTTCGTTGTGGGGCTTGTAGATGAGATTTGTGAAGCCTTCGGACTGGAGTTTGCGTATAATCGCGGAGCCGACGAGGCCACGGTGTCCGGCGATGTAGATTTTGGAGTCGGGATTCATGGGAAAAAGATTAAGCTAATGATATGTGCTTTATCATTGCAGATTTTATTTTAGCATCCGGCGGGATCTATACAAAATATCTTTTGTATAGGCGTTCGTTGTTTTTTTCGCGTTCGTAGTCGGATTGGTACATCATGTTTACGAGTTCGGGGAAGGAGATCTTTGGTTTCCAGTTTAGCTGTGTGTTGGCTTTTGTGGCGTCGCCAAGCAATAGATCCACTTCGGCTGGGCGGAAGTATTTGGGGTCTATTTCCACGATTACTTTGCCTGTCTTTTTGTCTGTGAATTTTTCTTCCACGCCGTGTTTGCCGTTGGATTCCAGTTCTATGCCGGCGTCACTGCATGTTTCAAACAGTAGTTCGCGCACGGTGCGGGTTTCGCCTGTGGCTATGACGTAATCCTGCGGGGTTTCTTGTTGGAGCATTAGCCACATGGCTTCTATGTAGTCACCGGCGAAGCCCCAGTCGCGTTTGGCGTCCAGGTTTCCCATGTAGAGTTTTTCTTCCAGTCCGAGTTTGATTCGGGCGATGCCCCTGGTGATTTTGCGGGTTACGAAGGTTTCTCCGCGGCGGGGGGATTCGTGGTTGAAGAGTATGCCGTTGCAGGCGAATAGTCCGTAGCTTTCACGATAGTTGACGGTAATCCAGTAGCCGAATACTTTGGCGCATCCGTATGGACTGCGGGGGTGGAACGGAGTGGTTTCTTTCTGCGGGGTTTCCGCTACTTCTCCGAACATTTCGCTGGATGAGGCCTGATAGAACTTTGCTTTTATGTTGCTGTTGCGGAGGGCTTCCAGCATGCGGAGGGTGCCGTCTGCGTCGGCGTTCACTGTGTATTCGGGGATGTCGAAGCTTACCCTTACATGGCTTTGGGCGGCCAGGTTGTAGATTTCGTCGGGTTGGATCTTTTGAAGAAGCGAGATAAGGTTTCCGCCTTCGGTGAGGTCGCCGTAGTGCAGGAAGAGTCTTGTTCCCATGATGTGGGGGTCCTGGTACAGGTGTTCTATCCTTTCCGTGTTGAATGTGGATGCCCTGCGGATGAGTCCGTGGACTTCGTAGCCTTTGTTTAACAGGAATTCAGCGAGGTAGCTTCCGTCCTGGCCGGTGATTCCGGTGATGAATGCTTTTTTCATTTGTCCTTTATTATGTGGGTGATTGGTGTCCGGTTTTATTGTAGCGGTGGAGTGGGTGTCAAAACCAGCGAATCTTGATGACGGGGATTTTTGGTTTAGATATTCTTTTTCAGACAATCGAAATAATATTTTTCCTGTTCTTCCACGATGTTTTCCCAGAGGTGTCTCTTTGCCCAATCATGGGCGTTTTTGGATAGTGAACCGTATAGGTTTCTGTCGTTCCAGAGGGTGACGATGTTGTCGGCGAATTTTTCGATGTCGAATGGTTTTGTGCTAAGACCTATCTTTTCTTCCATCAGTTCTTTAAGGTTTTCTATTGAGAAACATAATATCGGTTTGCCGTACGATGCGGCTTCCAGAAAGGTGAACGGAAAGTTGTCGTAGCGGGAGGGGTGAGTGAGCGCGAAGCAGTTTTTTATCATCTGTTCTTTTTCCGTGCCGATTATCTTGCCTATATATTCTATATTGGACGGATTTTTTTCTTTGAGGACCTGCTTTAGTTTTTCTTCATCGTTGCCTTTACCGGCGACTATCAATCTTAACGACGGGATTTTTTTGTGGAGCAATTCCATTATTTCTATCATCATATCCAGGCCTTTTTCGTGAAAGTCTATTCTTCCCAGGTACAGAAGGTAGTCTCCTTTTGTGTGAGAAGTTGGAGGGATTGAGTCGATGCCGTTGGGGATGACGATGATGGAGGCTCTTTTGTTTAAAGCGCGGATTTTGGTTTTCATGTTTTCGGTGAGTACGATGAAACGGCGGTATATTTTTGCGCCGAAGGTTTCGATTATCCAGAAAGGGAAATGATGTTTTTTAGACTCCATTTTTGCTCCCATGAACTGGGTTATCGATATTACGGGCCTTCTTGTGTACAGCCCGCTTAATCCGAAGGTGAAAGGGGGGATGTTGTCTTCGATGACGATATCCGATTTGTTTGTAAGGATGATAAAAGGTATCGACAGAAAATATGAGATGTAGCGCAACGGGCCATGCGCGAATCCGATGCGGCGGTATTTTACTCCGTCTTTGGTTTCGTTCTTCGATCCTTTGAAAGGGGATGTGTATACTGTGATATCATGGCCTTTCTTCGCAAGCCTGCGGTTGATTTCGAAAGTCCTTACGGCCTGGCCGCCGCCGAGCGGATTTTGGATGTCATCCAGATCGAAGTGTAGTATTTTCATATCTGATATTGTTGGAGTGTCTTTTTTGCCATTTCGCCGATGGTTCTGTTTTGTATGAATCTTTTCATGCCGGTACGGAGATGACTTTCTTTGCCGGAAAAGTATAAGCCTATTGCTTCTTCTATAGCCAGGGCGCTGTTTGGGGTTATTATGATTCCGGCATGTGAATCTATTATCTCTTCGCTCGATCCGGCCGCGGATGTGGTTATGACCGGTGTTTCGCAGGCTATAGATTCCAGCAGGACAAGGCCGTAGCCTTCGGAGGAGGATGTGGATGGCAGTATAAAGATGTCCGCGGCTCTGTAATACAGGGGCAGGTCATTGTCCGAAACGTTTCCGGCGAAGAAAACGTTTTTTGTGTTTAGCCTTTCCGCCATGTCTTGGTATTGCTGTCTTTTGTCGCCGTCGCCGATTATGACGTACCGGTAGCCGGGGGTCTTTTCCGCGGCGGAAATAAGGTAGGGGACTCCTTTGTAATAATGGTTAGAATCCAGTCTTCCGATGAACAGGATTATTTTTGAGTGTAAGTCTAAGCCGATTTTTTCGCGGGCGGTGTTTTTTCCGGTTTCTGCGGCTTCGAAGAACTTTTTTTCTATTCCAAGGGGAACTGTTACGATCCGTTTTTGCGGATAGAAGCCGGAGACGATTTTATTATATCTGTCTGTGGTGGCGATGATTCTGCGGAAGATGAACCTGTAGAATGTCCGTTCGAATCTTGTTATCAGTCTGATGACGAATCTTTTTGGATTTGCGTCGGCGTGATATGTGCTGATTACCTTTATCTTTAATATCTTACCTATTAGTCCAAATAGTGTGGCGTACGGATGGGGGCTTTGGACGTGGATCATGTCCGGTCTTATTTGTCGCAGTTTTTGTACGGTGTCTTTGACTGAAGGTAATAGATAACCTAAAAATCTCACCGGTCTTATGAAGATGACGGATCCACTTTTTCCTGCCGGTTCTTTTGATGTGAAGATGTATGTTTCGTTATCTGTGTTTTTGTATTCATCGAAAAGATTTTGCACATATCTTTCCGTGCCTCCGAGTTCGGGGAACCAATGATGGACAAGGGCTATCTTCATTTGGAGCGGTTTGATATTTCCGGGTTTTTTGTACTGGCAATCCTGTCCCAGACCGTATATTTCTTTTTGCCGAGGTAATAATCTTTATATGCCAGGATTCTGCTGAATGCTTCCATGGCAATCATGCCGATGATCCAGGCGTCTTTTTTGATGTCGGGGCCGAATTGTCTTAGCGTTAGCCCGAGGACGGAGCTGTTGTTGCCTGTGGAGATTTTGTGGCCGTGGTGTTTTTTCAGCCAGATGTGGCCGGCGTTGATGCGGCGGCGCTGGGCGATGAAATCATGTGTGGTTTCGGGGCCTTTGTTGTGGACGATGGCTTTTGGGGCATAGACTATCTTTAGTCCGTGCTTTTTGATTTCGGCTTCTATGCTGGCTTCATCTACCGCGCTTTGCGGGGGGATCTCTTTGAATACTTTTCGGAACGCGATCATTTCGCCGCATTTCGGATTTGTGAGAGCTATTTGGTGGTGCATTTCCCACATTGTGTGTACGCAGAATCCCATGAAGGAGTTTGGGGAGTTGGTGGGGACGGGGTGGGCTCCGGACATTCCTATGGTCTTGTCTTTAAAAGGCGCGCAGAGTTCCTCCACGGTGTCTTTCGCGGGGATGGTGTCGGCGCTTTCTATTACGCATATATCTTCCTTTGCCTGTGTCAGAAACAGGTTGATGGCGGAAGATTTTCCGGAGCGTTTTTCCTGGACTATGAGCTTGAGTCCGTGGTGTTTGGGCTGAAGTATCTTCACCTGTTCTACTGTGTCATCGGTACAGCCCGAAGCTATCACGATCACTTCTGTGATGGTGACGGTATCGAGGCGTTGTTCAAAAATCGCGGCGATGAGCCTACTTATGTTTTGGCTTTCGTTGTACGCGGGGAGTGCGATGCTTACCCGGATTTTGTTTTTTTCTTCCATTGAGGAAAGACCAGATCAATACGGATATGCTTATTATAAGCGCTATCAGCGAAATCCAAAAGTAATAAGCTTTCCAGTCGTTTCCTCCGGTTTCTTTGACTACAGGGTTGGGGGTTATCTTTGCCACTTCCCCGGGTTGTTCGGTGACTTTTATCTGTACATGAAGGATGAAGCGCGTGGCGATGGTGATGCTGGAATTGTTGCTGTCCGCTTTGCTTCTTTCCATGGCGACGCCGGCCTTGTAATCACCAAGCGGGGTGTCTTTGGGAATTTCGACCGTGAACTTTACGAGTTTAGATTCCTGTGAAGACAGGGAAACTATCGGGGTTTCGAAGGTGAACCAGTCGGCAGGGCCGGGGCCGTTATCGGCGCGGGTTCTGTATGCCAGAGAGCCCTGGTTGGAGAGTGTTGCGTTTGCGGCGTAGAAAGAAAAGTTGATTGTCTCTTCGGCAAAGTTTTTTACTGCCACGGCATCGTCTATTTTTCCTCCGGGGTGGACTTCGTAGATGAACTTGTTGGGGCTGATTTTGTTGGGATATGCGGGGACCATTGTGAACCCCTCATTTTTTGCCGGCGCTTTCGCGGCTGGTGTCTGGCCTAAAGCTAGTGACGGCATCATCAGTCCGATGACAAGAGCCGGTGTTAGGAAAAATATCGCGGCATTTTTTTTCATTTGTTTTTTTGTTATGTGTATACCTATTTTAGATTTTCTTTGCCGGCGGTACAAGGATTTTTTGTCCGGTCTTTAGCGAATATGGCGCCTTGAGTCCGTTTATCCTCGCGAGATTTTTCCATTTGATGCCGTGTTTTTCGGCAAGTTCCACAAGAGTCTCGCCTTGTTCGATAGAGTGAGTTATGCAGGATTTCTTTAATAGGATAAGCCTTATCTTTTTGACGATAAGGGTAGCCGCTACGCCCAATGTTATCAAAAATATAATGAAAATGGTCATTCCTAAAGGTGTATCTGTTTTCAACGGTATAAAGATATTTATTTCTTTGGTCTGCTCAACGGTGTTTATCTTTTTGCCGCTGATGACATCGTATTCGGAAAAGGAGACAGTCGCTTTGGCCTTATAGAAACCGAAGATGGGTTGGTTGTCCCACTTAACGGGTATTTCCGCGGTGTTTTTTTGTAGCAGGGTGGCGGGGACGAGTTCAAAAGTGAGGCCTTTTTTGGAATCATAGATTGACTTATATCCGTTGGATGTTTTGGGCGCGGGTAGCGGTGGAAAGCCGTTTATCTCTATCTTCTGTTCGGCTGAAACTATCGTGTTGCCGGTGTTGCTGTAGGAAAGTGTGAATCTGGACGGTTCTTTGAACGCGCCGTTTTTTTCCGGCAGGTATGAGAAGTTCGTCCATTCGTATTTGTGAATCTTTTGCCCCGGAATGACGATGAACATTTTGACGACGAAGCGGGAGGTTATGTTTACGCTGGTGCTTTTTCCTTCATTTTTGTTTTCTTCTCCGGTTTCAGCCGCAATCCCTCCTGTATAGCTGCCGGGCGTGGCGTTCGCCGGTATCTTTATGGTGAAAGGAATTTCTTTTTTTTCTCTGGAATCGAGAGTCTGTACGGGGTTCGTAAAAGTTATCCATTTGCCGATAAGTCGTTGTTCGGTGGATTGCGAGGTGAGGGCGAAAGTTCCCTGGTTGCTTTGTGTGCCGTCCGCTCCGTAAAGGCGGAGTGTGACTTTGCCTTTGTCCAGGTTTTCGATTATGACGGAAGATGTTTTTTCTTCGCCCGGTTTGATTTCGAAGCTGAACTGATGTTTGACGGGAGGAGTCGGAATCATACTGAATGCCGCTTGCGCGAAGCCTGCTCCGGTGAATACCGGTAATACCATGAGGGTTATCAGAAGCAGTATCCTTTTTGTCATATAAGTCTTCATATAGGGCAGTTGTCAGTGTAGTCGCTGATGGTGAATGTGAGCGTGGTTCCGTAGGTTCCTGCGGGGGTGTAGCGGGGGACTGTGAGTTCGTAGGCGATGCCTGTCTGCACTTTTCCGGCGCGTCCTTCATCTGACGGCAGGCAACCGAGCATCAGGTCCACCGTACTATTCAGACTGTTTCCAGAGCCTGGTGTCGTTCGACAGTCAGTGTCTGTGAATGTTCCGTGATGTCCGAAGTCGGGGCAGGTTTCTGGTACATCCAAAGATATGCCTACAGGTGTAACTATTCCGCGCTCGCCGGTGAATCCGTTCAGGTAGATGACTCCTGCTTCGGTGGCTACCGGTGCCGGATTTGATGGAATCGGTGTTATTTCCGTGCTTGTTACTACTCTTAATCCCGCGGCGGGAATGTTCGGGGTCAGCTGTTGGGTCTGGAGGATAAGGTCTCCGCTGACGGAAGCCTGCAGTCTGAAGCCCCCGGCGTTTCTGGTGTCGGATACGATGATGGCATTGTTTTCGGCCAGGCTACTTTGGGTGTTGCTGTAGACATGGGATTCTTGTGTGGAGGTGGCTTTGTCGGCGAAATAAAGGGATGAGGGAATACGATTATAGGAAAGAAAAGGGGTTCTGGTTACTTCTATAGTTGAACCGAGTCCTCCTTGTGTTTCTTCCGTTTCTCCTCCGCTTTGGCCGGTGGTTACCATGGGCACCAAAAGAAGGTTCAGCAGGAAGAATGTCGCTGTTACGAAAAATATCTTTTGTGAGTTGTCTTTTGTCTTTTTGTTTTTCATTTTTTTTGTTTTGCGTGTCCGGCTTATTTTTTTTGTTTTTTCTTGTCTTTGCGGTTGGAGTAAACCACGTATCCCATGCAAATGGTGAAGAGTACCATTGATCCTATGAAATATGGCGTGGGTGCGGGAGGCGGAATTTTGGTCGGAACGAATTTAGGTACGGGTTTGGGATCGTCAGTTACTTTAATGCGAATATCCATGATGTAGCGCGTGGCGATGGTAAGTGTCGCGTTAGTACTGGAAGGGCGGGTCATTTCCAGGGCTATTCCTCCCCAATAGTTATCCAAAGGAGTGTCTTTGGGTATTTTGATGGTGATAGGTATCTTTTTTGAGGTCGAAGGTTTTACGTCTATTTGTGTCTCCGCTAAAGAAGTCCATTTTCCTATAAGTTCCTGTGTGTCGTCGAAAGCCAGAAAAAAGTTTCCGCGTTCCGGACTGTATTCCCTGGCTGTGGGATATAGCCGGTAGTGGTTGGTTTTTATACTGTTGTTTGCTACGACGATTTCGTCGCGGATGGTTTCTCCCGGTTTTGCTTCGTAAATCAGGATGGTCTTATCCAGCGCGTTCGGGTGCACGGGGTTGATGCTGAATACACTGCCGTCGGATACCTGCGCGCCGATATCGTTTTGGGTCTGTCCGTTGCCTAGTGACGGAGATTGTGTAGATGCTCCGTATTCCTGCGCATGGACAGATGCGATTGAGTATAGAGCAATGACGGTTATAGCTGTGGCTACGAAAAATATTTTTTTTGACATATTATTTATTGGTTTGGTTATTTGGATGGTTGTTTTGCTCGGGCGGATTTTGTGCGGGGGCGGGAGGATTGGCAGGTGGAGGGGTTGTCTGTCGGCCAGGTTGTATCTGTTGCGATTGCGCGGGATAAACCGATTGAGGCTGTTGTGCCGGTTGTACAGGTGTTGGCGCTGGAATATTATTATTAGGTTTTTTTCCTTTTGCAAGAGGGACGATAATCTGATCTCCGGGAGTCAGGATGTACGGTGCCTGTAGATTGTTTATCTTCGCGAGGACTTTCCATTTGATGCCGTATTGTTTGGCTAAGCCGGTGATGGTTTCGCGGTCGCCGACTGTATGCTTTTCGCTGAATCTCTTCATGTGGGTTATCTTTTCGTGCCTGTATGCGATGATTGCAATCATGAGTATGATGAAAGCGATTATGGCATAGATTATCAACCACGGGATGACTATGAATTCTATCTCTTTGCTGATAGTTTGCGGATTGATGTCTTTGCCGCTTTTGGTTTCGTATTCGTAGAAGGTTATGTCGGCTTTTGCTTTGTAGTAGCCAAAGAATGGCTGACGTTTCCATACATAGTCGTATGTTCCGGTATCTTCGGATGCCACTTCTATCTTTCCGATATCTATGATGTTCAGATTTCTTTCCTTAATCAGGTATGCCTTTAGTTGCGGGTCGTCGCAGGTTTTTATGAACTCGTCGTTTTCAGGAGAATTGCCGAAAGGGAATCCGCTGATCTCTATTTTGCCGATAGCTTTTATGTGAGTATTACCGGCATTCAACATGCCGATATTGAATTTGTGCGTATCTTTGACCCGTTGGTGGCTGAAATTCTCAAAGACCGGTTTGTGTACGACTTCTCCCGGAACGGTTACGTACAGACGTGACGCGTACCTGGCGATGACATTTACTCCGCTTCCGGTTCCACTTGCCTTACTGCTGAACTTTTCCACCGCGATACCGCCAAGGTATGTGCCGGGTTTGATCTTGTCGGGAAGTTTGATGTTGAATTTGCATTTTTTGGTTTCACCGGCTTGCACGGTTACTTCTTTTTCGGGGAATGTGACCCATACTCCGACAGTCCTTTGTTCGTCGTTGGGGACGCTGGTTAAAGCGAACGAACCGTCGGAGCTGTTTGAAGAGTCCGCTCCGTAAAGTGTGAAGTCGGAGGATGTGGGATTATCGTTGCGGATCCATATTTCGTCGGAAGCGGTCTTTCCCGGATCCAGAACGAAATCGTATTTTCCTCCATGGAAGGGCGGTTCCATGACGGTGAAGCTGGCTGAAGCTTCAAGGAAATTGAATAGTGACATTGTGATTGCAATCAGCAGTGCCGACCGGAAGATGATTTTGGTTTTCATAAGTTTGTTTTAAGGAAATGCGTTTGGATAAATGTCGATAGTGAAGACAGACCTATAGTTGCCGGTCGGAGTGCCTGCGGGTATTTTAAGCGAAATACCCAAAGCAATCCAGTATTGTCCGATGCGTCCTCCCGTGGTTGTGGTTTCCGCATCTATTATCGTTTTCCGGTCGTCTTCCGAAGAGAAATATGAAAACGGGCAAACTTCGAGATTGGTGGAAGAGAAAGTGCAGTCCAGAGGTGCTCTTACGGTTTCGTACAGAGAACTGTAGTCTGTGCCTGGCGGTACGTTGAAAGGGGCAGAGCTTGGCGTATCTACGGAATCTGCCAGCGCGTCGCTGACTGTGATGATACCGACTTTTGTTACGGGAATACGGTTGACTCCGGAGATAAAATCACCGGCCTTTATGGTTACTTTGAATCCGCCGTTTTCACGCAAATCAGTGACTTTGATCTTTTCGAATTCGTTGGACGGAGAGAAAGCTTTGTAGGCAACCACTTCATTTGAATCGCTGACTGTTGTTGTGGGCAGGTTTAGCGTTTCCGGTACAGAGAATTGTAATGAAGGCTGAATGGCAAGCGATACGGTTTGCATAAGTTGGGTGTTGGCTTTAGTCAAATATACCGAGGTCGAAAAATTTATGATGCAGGCGGCGCAGAGTATAAGGACACCGGTTTTTGGGTTTTTGACCCTCATTTTTCTGTTTATAGAATATCTTTATATTATACACTTTTTTCCAGTTTTCGGAAACACAAAACAAAGAGCCCTCCGGTATTGAAGGGCTCTTTTGACGATATGTGATTTTTCTAGTTTTTGGCGAGTGTGTAAGTTACTGTTCCGGAATAGATGCCCGGAGCCTGGTTCGCGGGGATGTGTACGGAGAGTACGACACCCGTTTTCATTGTCTGGTTGTGTGATGTGGCCGTGCTTAAAAGCAGTTGTTGAGTGTCGAGTGCCGTGACGTAGCTTGTGCTTGTTCTGAAGCCGGTCGTAAGATCCAGAGGAGTGACAACATCTTGAGTGTTTCCGGTGTTGGATGCCGGAAGGTCGTAGCAGATGCCCGATACGCAATTGGCGGATCCGCTATACGAAGATGATGTTCTTAAGAAAAGGCGGCTGTTGGGGATTGGTGTGCCTGATCCTTTCGAAAGACTTGTGGCGCTGGCTTTTACCGTGAATCCGGCCAGTGTTGTAGGACAACCGTCGGCTCCGCCGGAGCGGGTGTCTGTAACGGAAAGAACGTTTTGCACAGGCAGTGCTCCATCTGTGACTACTTGGTCGTATGACCAGATCTCTTCTGAACTCGCGGTTTGGACATCGAAGTTTACTGCGGTCGGGGCGTCCATGGAGAATTCGGCAGTGCCTCCTTCTTCCGGGCATTTGATTTCCTGTGTGCTTGCCTGTTGTCCTTGGATCGGTTGGCCGAATGCCAGTCCCGGAACCAGAAGGTTGGCGAGTAAAGCCACAGTTCCGACTGCGGCGGCGATGTTTTGTTTTTTCATGTTTGTTTTAGGGTTAATGGTTATATTTATTTTTTATATATATTTGATTTGATGTCGGATGTATCTGTAAATTATACACCTATTCGCCTTTGATGCAAAGGTGTGTGATTATTGTTTTGCGATTGTATAGGTTATTGCCCCGATATATGTTCCCGGGGATTGGTTTGCAGGAATGATTTCGGCGATGATTACTCCTGTCTTTATTGTCTGATTGTGGCTTGTGCTTGTGCTAAGGATGGTTCTTGGCGTATTAAGCGAATTAGAAGAGCTGTAGCTTGTGCCGGTCTGGTCTCTGAACGGATCGGCAAGGTCATAGGCCGCGATAACGTCCTGTGTGTTTCCGGACTGGTCTGTGGCCAGATCGTAGCAGGCGCCTTCCACACAATTGGCGGCTCCGGTGTAAGCGGAAGATGTTCTGATGAAAAGGTTGGTGTTGGGAATGGAGTAGCCCTCCTGTATATCAAAAAGAGCAGTCGCGCTGGCGGTGATGGTAAATCCTTTAAGGTTTGTGGGGCAACCATCCACTCCGCCGGAGCGGGTGTCTGTGACTGAAATGACATTTTGCGCAGATAAAAGAGAATCGCTGATTGTCCGGTCGAAAGACCACTGTTGTTGAGAGCTGACTGTCTTTTCGTCGAAGTTTACCGCGGAAGGTACCGACATGGAAAATTCGGCCGTGCCTCCGTCTTCCGGGCAGGTGATTACCTGGGTGCCTTGCTGTTGTTGTGTGCCCTGGCCGAAAGCCAGTCCCGGAATCAGGAGGTTCGCGAGTAGTGCCATGGTACCCGCGAGCGCGGCGATATTTTGTCTTTTCATCTTGTTGCTATGGATTATTGGATAAATATTTTTCTTTTCCCATAATTATATCATTTTTGGCACAACAAAAAAACCCCGACTTTTTAGGGTCGGGGTCTAAAGAAAGATTTAGACTATCTTTTTATTGTTTTGCGAGTGTGTATGTAACAGTTCCCGTATATGTACCAGGATTCTGGTTGGCAGGGACGTGTACAGCGAGAGCAACACCAGTCTTCATTGTCTGGTTGTGTGATGTGGTCGTCGACAACAGTGTCCTTGAAGTGCTAAGGTCTGCAAGAAAGCTACCGGAAGTGTTGAATGTCTTGCCTGTCAGGTTCAAAGCGGCGGCGACATCCTGTGTGTTACCGGAAAGGTCTGTAGCAAGTTCATAGCATACGCCATTTTTGGCGTTTGAACAACCTGTGATATCCGAAGATGTTCTGATGAACAGGCTTGTGTTAGGGATTGTTGTAGCATAAACTCCTGTGCTGCTAAGAGCGGTCGAAGCGGCTGTGATTGTAAATCCCTTGAGTGTCAAAGGACAATTGTCAGCTCCACCCGAACGCGTATCCGTTACGGAAAGCATGTTTGCCCCAGGCAGATCAGCTCCTCCATCTACCAATACATCAAATGTCCAAGGGTCCTGTGATGTAGCAGTAATCTGGTCGAATGTTACTGCTGAAGGAGCAGATAAAGAGAATTCTGCGGTTCCTCCGTCTTCAGGGCAGGTAATAACCTGTGTTCCCTGTTGTACTTGTGTTCCTTGTCCAAAAGCCAGTCCGGGGACCAACAGGTTGGCAAGTAAAGCTACTGTACCTACAGCAGCCATAAGGTTTTGTTTTTTCATGTTTATTTTTTGGTTAGGGGTTATTTATATGTTTATATTTATATGTGATTTATTGTTTGTGTTTGTTCATAGGCAAACGTTTTTAATTGTTAAGGATCGCGTTTAAGTAACTCGTGGTTATCTTTTTGGAAGTCATTCTTTTTGACTTCAAATCATTATCTCATATAAATATGTGATATGTCAAGGCTATGTATGAAGATTCTTTTAGTTTACCGAATCCTCGATAGTATAGGTGATGGTGTTGGAATATGTGCCTGCGGGGGTGGTGTCGGGAACGTCCAGTTTGAAGCTTGGGTAAAGCCTGTAGGTGCCGACTCTTCCTTGTGAAGAGGAGGCGGTGGGGGCGTCGAGGATGACTAGAATTCCGTTGGGGGGGAAGTTCTGGAAGGATGTGTTTTCGTCCGGATCACTCATGTTGTGATATAGGAGGTTTGTTTCCGAGACAGGGTCGGTGTCGTCTTTTATTTCCTGTGTGGCGGAAAAGTTACTTGTGATGAATGATTCCTGTGTGACTCCGAGGGAATGTGTGCCCGATGAATAGTTTGTAGCCTGGACTGTTAGCTTGAATCCTCCGTCGTATCGGCCGTCGTAGATTTCTATGTAGTTGTTGTTGGTTCCCGGGGTGGCGATGTAGTAGCGGTGTTTTGTTCCCGGGGATGTGATATTCAGAGCATCGAAGTTAAAACCTTGGGGTATATGTGATATGCCGAAATTGCCGGGGCCGATTTCCTGGGTGAGGTCGGCGGCTTGGAAATCCTGGCTGTCTTGGGCCAGAACTGTGCAGGGTAATATGGTGTTTATCGCGAAGAATACGGTCGAAATCAGGCTGATTTGGCGGAGTGTCATTGTTGTGCGGTTAACATGTGAAATCGTAACGGCGGAAGCGCAGTTTTAGCGCGTTTATGAAGAATTCTTTGATGTCGTCGGCACCGAGTTTGGATATTCCGTGTTTGCGGTCGGGGAAGTGGATCGGTATTTCGGCTATATGCAGTTTTTTTGTTTTGGCGGCGTGTAGGAGGGCCATCTGGAATGAGTAGCCGTTGGATTTGAGTGCGGTCAAGTCGAAGCTTTTCAGGAAATCCGTGGAAATACAGCGGTATCCGGAGGTGCAGTCTTCCACCTTATATATGCCGGCGATGTAGCGGGCGATGAAGTTGGCTCCCCAGGAGTAGACTTTTCTTTTGAATGTCCAGTCCGGATAGTCGCCGCCGGCAATGTATCTGGAACCGATGATGAACTGCGCTCCGTTTTCGGCTTTTTCCAGGAATCTTGGGATGTCTGCCGGATTGTGCTGGAAGTCCGCGTCCATTTCCATGATGAAATCAGGGTCGTAGTGTTTTATTATCCAGAGCATTCCTCTTGTATAAGCCGCGCCGAGGCCTTTCTTGTCGCCGACGATCAGGTGCAGGTTATCGCAGGTGCTTTGCAGTCCGCGGACTATGTCGGCCGTGCCGTCGGGGGAGTTATCGTCTATTACAAGTATATCCAGCTTCCAGCCGCGCAGGGTTGAAGCAGTCTTGTTTATTGCTTGAATAAGCGCGGAAACGTTTGGTGCTTCGTTGTATGTGGGTAACGCGATGAATACTTTTTTTTCTGCGGAATCTTGCATATCCAAAATATGGGTTGCGGGATTATTTTCTCATATCGTATGCCCTTTGTATAGAGTGGAAGGGGATTATGCTAGAGGTTCGTTATGGTCAGCACGCCTCTGTAGCGGCCGGGGAGGGTTTTTGGGGGGATCCTTATTTGGAGGACTGGTTTTAGGGAGAATATCTCTTTGCCCATGAATGACGGGGTGACGTTTACCAGTACGGATTTGTCTAGGGTGCCTCTGAATGTGCGGGCGTCGCCGGCGGTTATTGTGGCGCCGTCTTTTTGGCTTATTACTTCGGGTTTCCCAGGTATTATGGTTAGCGCGGAGGCGGGGATCGAGCCTCTTCCGGAAACAGCTCTGAAGTCGCTGGTTCCCATGTAGGCGTTCCATGGGGTGTCTTTGTGTTGGATGAATATCATGGTGCCGATTCCTTTTGTGGTTATTTTTGCTTCGTCGAAGGAAAAGTCCTGGATGGGGAAGGCTATTTTTTCGTTGGGGACGAACATGAAGTTAAGGTCGGGAGTGGCGGAGATGTCTTCCAGTACCTGCGGTGTGGATTCGAGTGCTTCTATAAGAATCTTGTCCATGTCTATTCTGGTGGTCTTTTTTTCTGTGGCTATTTTTTCCACATAGTCGGAATTGAGGATGAATGCGGATAGGGCATCAGGGGTTTTGGGGAGATCATCTATAAAAAGGTTTCTTAGTTTCGGCATGCTCTGCGCGTTTTCGGGGGTGGCTTCCATTTCTGTGTCGGGTGTGGCCGAAAGTTCTTTTACCGGTGATGACGCGGCGTTGCTTATGACTTTTTCGGGGCCCAGCTCCGCTTTGAAAGAAACCGCGAACAGTCCGTCCGGAAGCAGTCCCGGTAGTCCCAGAAAGTCGGTGATTTCGTAGTTGTGTGTGCGGCCGGTTATGGAATCTATATATGTGAAATTGGGAATTTCCTCGTTTGTCGGCGTGATGCTAATTACTACGGCATCGTTATCGGGGCCGGTTCTGTTGGAAAATGCGAGTGTGGTATTGTCGCCGGATATTTCCATGTAGTCTTCCGGTTCGATGTTTCTTAGTTCAGTGAGGTATATGACCGCATTGTTGAAGACCAGCTTTCCACGCCAGTCTTTGGTATAGGTTTTTGGAAGAGTCAGGTTTCTTAGGTTACCCCATTTTACGAGCATGGTGTAGGAGTTGGCCACCTTTGGTCTTAGTAGAGCCGCTTTTAGGTTTCTCATGTTGGCTTCGCCGAATTGCATGGAGAAGGTTCCGATCAATATCGCCAGTGTCAGGAATGATGCCGGTTTGATGAGTTTTTCCATATTTTTCTTTATCGTCGCAAAGTCGGGGAATGTTATTAGCGGGGAGTTTGCATGGCGGGGGAGTGCTTTTGCCTGTGATTTTTTTGATGCGAACAGAACGCAGGCGGTAAGGACCATTAATAATGTGAGGAATGTTCTTGCGGGGATGAAAATTCTCATTCCGATGAGTTGTTTTTGAATGCCGTCGTTTATATACAGATGGAAAATTCCAAAGTCCGGTTTTGGCGCATAGAGGAGTATTTCTTTGGCTTCCCCCGGTTTGATTAGCACTTGGCCGGGGCCGGGTTCCGTGGTGATGAGATTCGGATCGTCGACTTTTTCCTCCGCGGCGCGGGTTACTATATATAGTTTGTCTTCAAGGATATTTACCGATTCAAAGGAATAGTCGGTGCGGTAATCGGTGTTGCCGGTGTTCTTTACTTTTAGATTTGCCGAAAGCACGCTGTCTTCTTCGCCGGTACTAAATGTGGTGACTCTGTTTTCGCTTACGGGGTCACCTATTATATTAAGGTATACGCGTATGCCTTTTTCTATGGTGATAGTTTCGTCTCCGGTTTCACGGATGATGACGGCTCCTGTGTGTTTGCCTACGCCGGCGTTTGAAGGAATGGTGAAATCCACTCTGATGATTTTGCTTTCCCCTGAATTCAAATCAAGTGTTTTCACAGGTAACGAAATCCATCCGGCGATGTCTTCCGATTTTTGTTCCGGGCTTTTTGCCATGTAATTTTGGCTGTTCACATATCCCGCGTCACTTACATATATGGTCAGGTGTTTTGTTTCGGGGCCGAAATTGGATACGCGCAAGCCCCTTTGGATTTTTGCTCCCGGGTTAAGGTCTTCAGTGAACCAGTCACCGGCTTGGGATTCGGCCGATCCAAAGTCTTTTAGCGCGGATACGTCCAGTGTGCCGAAATTATATAGGGAAGCTGAAGCCGGTTGTGCCAGGGCAAGTAATAGTGTCAGCACTATGGATGCCTTATTCAGAATCTTTCCGGATTGTGAGATTATTGTTTTTTTCACTGTCCGTCAGGTTATGGTAAAAGTTACTGTCGTCGTGTATCTGCCGATTTCCGTTCTTTGAGGAATATTCAGTCTGAACGAAGGATAGATTCTCCATTTTCCGGGGGCTTGTCCGTATCCCTGTAGGAGAGGGATGGAGCTTTGTAGTGAGACATATTCGTTGGAGAGGGGGTCAAGGTCTACCCAGTCGCGGGAACCTTCTACGGTTGTGAGGCAGGCGGGATTGCTGTATGTAAGCAGTCGGTCGCAATTCTTTACGTATAAATTGTTTTTGCTAATTGTCGCCGCTCCGTTGAAATTTTCGGCATCGACATATAGGTTGAACGAACTTCCGCCGTTTTCGTCGGTTATTTCCAGATAGGTCAATTGGTTGGGGGCGTCCGGTGTGCGGATGTCGGCGTAGCTTAATTCTTCATTGAAAGAAGCCTGTACGGATGATAACTCTATCTGTTCGGGACCTTTTATGCGATATCCTCCGCCTGTCACTTCTATTTCCATGGTTTGGGCACGCATCGTTGGAGTGAAGTTCAGTCCAAAGAGTATGACGGTTATCATTGTCGCAAGCATTCTGGTTGTGATTGTTTTTGTCATCATCTATTGCAGAGTGAAAGTGATAGTGGATCTGTATTGTCCGGGGATGGTTACCGGCGGGGCAGGGGGGAGTGTTAGCTTAATCTTGGGATAAATCCGCCATTTCCCGATGTGTTCGCCCGTGCCGTTGGCTATGGTCATCTGTTGGGTGGGGGAATTGAATCTTACATAACCGTCGGCGGTGTTTGGATCGAAAGTGGCCGGATCGAGAGTCAGTTCCTGTGAATATCCTTCTATGGTGTCTACGCATGACGGGTCGTCCATTGCTGAAGCGTCACAGTTGCGGATGTAAAGATTTGTTACAGGTATTTCGTGTACGGAATCGTTGTGGATGAAGTTACTGATGTTGACGGTTATGTTGTAGGGGGTCGAGTCACCTTGCAGGTCGCCTATCTCTATATATTGAGGAGGTGTAGGTGTAGCTATCGTGTTGTTGCGGATGGAAACCTCCGATGAGGCGCCGCGGACGGGATTTATGGTCATTCCGGGGAAGACGATGCTTTCGGGGATTAACAGGGTTCTGCCTCCTGTCATTATCTCTTGTGTAAATTCCGGAGAGTAGCATATCGGCGGTTCATCGTAGAGCGGGTCATAAAGGAATTGGACTACAGCTCCAGCGTTGTCGTCACCGGTTCCTGTCTGTCCAGGATAGTTTTCGTGGTTTCCTTCCCATGCGGTGATTACTCCGCCGATCATATTCATGGATACGTCGGGTAGAGACTGATTTTCGTTTTTGGTCGAATTGATGCGGAATGATGGTCCGTAGGGTGTGAGTCCTCCGGAGTCCTGCGATGTGTACTGATAGTATCTTCCATAGATGTTGTTTTCTTCCTGTGTGGAGGGGAAATCCGCCCAGACCGCGATAAAATCACCGGTGGTCGTGTTGGAGGCAACCGCTGAGGCCGCATTGAATGTCACTTCCGGGGTATACTCGGGTTGCCCTATTGCGAATTCTTCGTCTATTGCGGCGGGATTCTCGGACCATGGGTAGCGTTTGCCCATTACCTGCGCGGATGAATCGTCGGAGTTATATTTAGTATAGGTTATGACGTATTGTCCGTTAGAAAGGAATGTCGCGTCAGGATAGTCATAGTTGACCGTGCTTGTGTCGGAGACGGTGAATGTACTATATAAGGTACCGTCGATGACTTCGTACGCGCCGATTTCCGTTTTGGAGTTTCCGCCTTTGCCGATCCATGTATAAAGGATGTTCGAGGAGGATGCTCCGGTGGGGAGCATCGTTATGGAGCCGCCCGCGCAGATTGTGGCGGGGGAGTCGGTGGTGCCGCAGTTTTTGAGTGTGTTGCGACTGAAAGCGGATGAGCCGTTGTCCATATAATGGAAGGCGCTCTCCGCGGTTATTCCGGTAATCGTGCCGCCGCTTTCTTTGGCGATGTTCTTGTATTCGACCGCAAAGATATCTTCGGGGGTGCTACCGTCGTTGTTGTAGTAGCCGGTATCCACCAGGGGATGTGATTGGCTGTCGTATGTGCCGGCGTTGGTGTTTACTATATGACAATAGGAATCCGCAGGGTTGCCGTTGGGCAGATATTCGCGGTACCAGATGTCTTCGTTTCCCGATCCTTCGGAAGGGGCTTTACATGCCGGATTGCCGGCAAACACTATAATGAACCGGCCGACGTCATTGCCCTGGATGTCTTTATAGAAAGATACGTCCGGAGTTGTGCAGTTGCCGCAGTTGCCGCTTACATTTTGGTTTTGTAGGACGGGTATTTCGTATTGGTTATCCCAAAGAGTGAAGTATATGGGACCCGGACCGTTATTCCAGACTACGATGCGGTTTCCGTTGGGCGACATTGACGTCTTTATGTTTTCCTGATTATCCGTGTCCGCGATGTTTGCCAGTTGTTCTCTCGCAGTATGGATGGTCTGATCTTGATTTATTATACTGGCATGGAACAGGTTCGAAACGTATTGCTGGAATCTTATGCCCGGATTGGTTGAATTGTCGTTGTAAGCAACCTTGAAGAAACCATCGGGGGTCATGGCTATAGCGGGGCTGTTCTGGTCGGCCGACGGGGAGTCGTTGTTAGGGTTAACTACGAATTCGATGCCGACGCGAGCGCCGGTGTGCCGGTAGCTTTGTCCGTAGATGTTGCCGGCGAACCGCGCGTTGTCATGCCAGACGATAGTGAAGTCTCCTGTTTCGTCGATCGCTATGGAGGGGGAGTCCTGGATGCCGGTGGTTTCGGTGTTTACCTGCATCTCTACTACGTTGATGGGGCATCCGCTTAGATTGCCGCGGTTTATTCTGCGCGCGAAGATTTCGGGAGATGCTTCATCCGGCCCTCCTTCGTAAGTGACGACATAATTTCCTTTGTTGTTCGCGTCCGTGGATTTGTCCGCCATGGCCGACGGTTTTTGCGCCCAGGTGATTCCTTCGCTGTTAGCAAGAACGTATGAACCGCGCAGGCTGCTGGCGTGAACATCAGTTCCGTCCGCGCCATAAGGTTGCATCCAAATCTGTTGTTCAAATGTGTTTGTCTGGTGTACGCCTTCTCCGTCCCAGAATATTATGAATTCGCCGAATTCGTTCATGGCTACGGAAGGATGTTGTTGGTCGTTGGTGCGGTACGAATTCACTAACCGGTTTGTGTTTACGAAATCGGTGGCATCGGAAGAAACCGAAAAATCTATGTCGAAGAGTTGGTAGTAAACATCTTTTCCGTAGGTCGCGTCGTTATCAGTCCAGGCTATTGCCATTCTTTCGTTGTTTCCGGATGATGGTGTTCCTCCGTCATAGTCGATGGATATCGACGGTTGTTCCTGTGTGCCGGTTGTTACGCTGTTGACCCTGACTTCTTCATCGATGGGGATGCCGTTTTTTCCGAATACCTGCATGAAGATTCCGGAGCTGTCTCCGGTACCGTTGCCGGCCCAGGCGATTACGAAATTTCCTTCGCTGTCCATTGCGACTTTGGGGGCGGTCTGGCTTCCGGATGTCGTAAAGTTGGCTCTTACCGCGTTTGTATCTGTTGCTTCGCCTTTGTAGTCGAACCGTCTGTAGTAGATGTCTTTGTCTCCGTTGTCGTCGCTTTCCCAGACGATGATGAAATTACCTTTTTTGTCTACAGCTGTAGCCGGAGCGGATTGAGTCGCCGCGGCAAAAAATACCATCTGCTGGGTGGAATACGGCAGTGCCATCGTGGTTTCAGGCCGTTTCCAGTCGACGTTAATGATTATGTTAATGAGGGCTATTGCCGTTATTAACATAAAAGATATCAGTGCCCAATTTTTATTTGTTTTTTTCAAAGTTCTTTTTAGGTATTTTTACTATGTCCCCTGTTTTAATGATGTATGGTTGTTCCAACCTGCTTAACTTGGCTATTTTTTTCCATGGGGTATTGAATTTTTTGGATATGGAAATTATGTCTTCGCATGGCTGGACTGTGTATCTGTAGCTTTCCAGGAATTCTTTTCTGTAGGAGGCTCGGCTGTATATGATATAGCCCAGGCTTAGGAAGAATAATATGGCCGAAAAGATTATCGTTTTCCACGGGATGAAATAAAAATCGAAGGTCTTGGTTATCTTTTGCGCCGCGGCGTGACTTGTGGAAACCGACTGGAACCTTTTTTTGAATATCAGCGTAGTCTTGGCGGTGAATTTTCCGATGAAAGGTTTTTTGTTCCATGGGACAATCGGTTCTATGACTGTGTGGGGTGCGCTTGTTCCCAACGGTTTTTCTATGCGGTCATAAGGCTTGCCGGACATGTCGAAGATTTCGATGATGGCCGTAGGATCATAAGAGGTGTTTCCTTTGTTGCTGATTTTTAGGTTGAAATATGATGTTCCCAGTGCGCTTTCCTGGTATCTGATATTATCCAGGCTGAACGATTCGTTGATGAGTCCGGGGATGGTCAGGTAGATTCTTGTTCCGATCCTTGTCTTTACCGAAGCCGATGATGAGGATGTATTTTCCACGGAAGTCCCGTCCGCGAGTTTAACTGAAGGTGATGCCATGCTCTCCACCACTATGCCTCCGATGTATTCTCCGGGCTGGATGTCACGCGGAATTTCGATTCTGAACGGAACATCTATTCTTTGTTCCGGGGCGATTTCGACCTCATCCTTAGCTATTTTGGTCCAGTCGCCTATTCCTATCTGGTCTTCGTGTTCGAATTTAAGTATGAAGCTTCCGCTGGTGTTGGATGTCGCATCGACAGGGACAATCTTTACTTTTGTCTTTTCGTTGCCGAAGTTTTTTAGGGTGGCTATGTCTTCAATCACTTCGCCCGGTTTTTTCTGGTAGATGAACCAGCTTTGGTTGCCGCTATACGGGTCAGGATTTTTGACGGTTATTGCCACTTGTCCTTCGGCATTTGCCGTCTGCGAACACAGGAAAAACGCATTGATTGTTACTGCCGCAAGAATTGTAGCGATTTTCCTGTACATTTCTTCGTTTAAAAAAATATCTATTTATTATACATGAAAACCACCTCTCCGGTCAATTACTGTGAAAGGATAAAATGCATGAACTTATTGATATTTACCGTAGGAATAAAATGTAGTATAATGTTAAGATTGGATTTCTATATGTATAGGTATTAATCCCGAAAACAAAAAAATATGCCGGAAAAAATGAAAAAAAATATGGGAAATTTTCTGTTAAAAACCGTTCTGGCGTTTTTTTGCGTGAATTTCGCGGGGCTGGTGTTTTTTGAGACCGTTTTCGCGACTAATGTGAACATTACTTTGATTGCTCCGCCGACTTCGATAACGGTGACGCCTAATCCGGGGACGGTGATTGTCGGGAATCAGATACAGTATCATGCTGTTGCCCATTATGCCGATCAGCCTGATTTGGATATCACTAATAATCCAGGGACGATTTGGACGACCGTAAACCATGTGATTGCGACAACCAATTCCGTGGGGTTGGTCTCGGGGGTGATTGTGGGGTCTACCGATGTCAGGGCCACTTTCAGTTACAAAACCGGTTCGGCAGTGATTAATGTCATTCCTACGGCCATGCCGATATCTATTTCCATAACACCAGCTTTAGTTAAAACCGTGGTCGGTGATTCTTTTCAATATACCGCCAGGGCACATTATTCCGACGGATCTTCCGCGGATATAACTAACAATACAATGTCAGTCTGGTCATCGGATAATCTGGCTGTGGGAACGATTAATTCCACTGGAAACATTACCGCTGTAGCGGTTGGATCTTCTAATGTACGTATCACTTATCTGGGGCTTACCGCGACGGCGCAATTTATGGCGACACTGGTTCCTACGCCGATAACTTTGACTGTTACTCCCGCGACGGCGACGGTGACTGACGGACACACTCAACAATATGTGGCTGTGGCGACATTTACGGGGTATCCGACTTTGGATGTTACAGCTAATCCTTCGACTTCATGGACACGCGCTAATCCGGCCATCGCAAGTATTAATGCTACCGGTGTGGCTACGGGTTTGACTCTGGGAACTACCGGAATCAGCGCTACTTATTTGGGGGTTACCGGTTCGGCTATACTTAATGTCGTTACACCGGTTTCCATCTATATAGTTCCTCCAAGTGTTAGTGCCAATGAAGGTACGACTTATCAGCTCCAGGCGTATGTGAGGTATAGCGATGGACATGATGTGTTGATAACCACTGATCCGTTATCCGCATGGTCCACTTCCAATGACAAGTATGTGACAGTAAATACAACCGGTTTCATATCTTTGGAGAAAAAGGGAAGCGCTTTGATTACAGTTACTTATAGAGGACTTTCCGCATCGGCGACTGTTACAGTGAATAAGCCGCCACATGGAGGAGGGGGTAATCCGCCGACACCGCCGGTCACACCCCCCGGGCCGCCGCCGGTTACACCACCGGTCGAGCCACCAGTCACGCCCCCCGGACCTCCGCCGGTTACGCCACCAGTCATACCGCCAGTCACGCCTCCGGTTATACCTCCGGTAACGCCGCCGGTTACACCACCGGTGGAAGTTCCTCCTCCACCACCCGTAACACCTCCGCCGGAAGTGGTTGTTCCTCCTCCGGCTACTCCGGAAGAGCCACCCAGGCAACCTGCTCCGGTAGTGTTTTTTCCGGGCCCACCACCGCCCGGCGAGGAAGAAGTCACTTCAGCTCTGCCCAGAAACGCATCGCAGTTGTATCAGGAGAAGACGTCTACTCCACCATTCATACCTCCGGAATTGTCGATTTCCCGCGGGGAGGCCGTCACTATAACGGTGAAAGAATTCATGCTTGCTTATACGAAAAGAGATTTGCTTAAGTCATGCGCGGCGGATATCTATGGTTGTCTTTCCATATTTTTGAATGTCACTAAATATGACAAGGCGAAGATCAACGACGGGTATATCTTTGAAACAGGGGTAAATATTCCGTCAAAAGTTGGTGATGACGGAGAGATGAATTTTGATTTTCCGGCGCTGCAGCTTTATCCCGATGTTCCGTTTTCACACATCTATTCATATTATGTGAACATAAGTACTTTTCTGGCTATCGTCCAGGGTTATTATGCCGATCCGTCCAGTCCTTTTAAGCCGGATCGTATCATTACCAGAGTGGAATCACTTAAGGTCCTTTTGGGAGCCATCAATGTCATGAAATGGCTTTATTATGATGAGCTGGAGGCCAAACTGGGCGGACCCAACGAAGTCAGGAGTCAGATGACGCCTTTTGCAGATGTAAATGGTCTTAAAGATTACACATGGTGGTATTCGCGTTATGTGAACAAGGCTTGTGAAATCGATATCATCGATTGTACTTACGGCTCCAACTATAGGCCGGATGAGTTTGTTACCAGGGCGGAATTTTTGCAGATGGTGGAAAGATTCAAGAATTTTGTGAAAACTACGGATTATACTAAGGAGCTTGAAGGAGATGCTGACGGTGACGGAATAAAGAATTATCTTGAGGATAACATCTATTTCACGCTTTCTAAGAAAGCGGATACGGATGATGACGGATTGAACGATTATGAAGAACTTTTTACCTATAAGACCAGTCCGTTTGTGAAGGATAGCGATGGCGATCTTTTGAGTGACGGTGATGAGGTGAAAGTATATAAGACAAATCCTCTGCAAAAAGATACGGATGGTGATGGATTTACAGATTATGTTGAAGCAAAGACAGGTACAGATCCGTTAGATATCAATTCTTATCCCGCCGATACTTTATATGCCGGGGTTGCCGATGCCTGGCAGACGCAATACAGTATAAACATCCAAAGCGGAGAGCAGGATTCGGACTTTGACGGTATAACGGATGCCCTGGAATATCAGTATGGAACCAATCCGTTGCTCTCCGATACCGATGGTGACGGGTTTTCGGACGCGCAGGAAATATTGGATTTCGGTACTGATCCTTTGGTGCCGAACACCAAGGAGGAAATCGCGCAGGAATTGAAGATAACCGGCTTTCAGGAAAACCAGCTTATCAGTACCTCTCTGCCTTTGATAAGAGGTATTGCTCCTTTGAACTCTACGGTGAGGATTTTCCTTAGGAACGATTACGGTCATGAAAAGGCTATCGGTGATGTTCTTGTTACAGATGGAAACATGTTCATATTGCAGGTGGATCAGCCTATCCGTGACGGGCGCTATGCCATAGTGGCCAAGGCCATGGATGCTTCCAAGAAAAGTGTCCGTGAGTCTCCGCCGGTACATATAGTCATAGATTCTACGCTGGGAGTCAAAGACCCTGTTCCCAAAAGGCTTTCCGATGCTCAAGTTTCTGCCGATATTATCCTTAAGAATCTAAGGGTCGAAATCAGAGACAAGCGCCCTGTGCTTATAGGAGAAACGGAGTACGGTAATAAGGTTACAGCTAACTGGAAAAGTATAGTTACGACATCTATTCTGATTGCCGATGCCATTAGCGGACAGTTTTCCATTATGTCACCTACGGATCTTGGTTTGGGAAAACATGAGGTATATGTCATGGCTATCCGCAAAAAGGACGGAGCCGTGAGTAAGGCTGTAAGATTGGATTTCGTCATAAGTCCTCAGGAAGAGACAGTCGCGGATCAGATTCAGTTGAGAGGTGTTTTTGAAAGTAATGCCGCCAGGTATTTGCCTTTGCCGGTGGTCAGGTTCTTAGAGTTTAACTGGAGATGGATAATCCTGTTCTTTATATTGATTATACTGATGGTTATCATCAGAGCATATTACTGTTTCATATTTAAGAGACGTAAGGATAGAGATGACGAAAAGAACGTAAATAAACCTCATTTGCGTCAGTAGCGGCACATGCTATTCCGTAACCCAGTATACGTCTTCGTTCTTTTCATATACGAAACCTTCCGTGGCTATGAGCTGGCCGCCGGATGATATGGGGACAGTGGTTCCGTTTGGCATATAGATGGCCTGGGCTTCTCCTACTGATGTGAGGATGCTTCCTTCCGGGTATTCCAGCCGGGTAAATTTTTGCAGTCCTACCTTGTGACTTGTAAGTTCGGCGCTTTCTATGAAAGTGAATTCCACTTCACGCGTCGGCTTGTTTTTTGGCGGAGTGTCTATGTAAGGGATGTCCATGAGCATTACCTTTTCATATTCTTTGTACAGATTCCACATAAGTTCCTCTTCTTTGTCGGAGGCAAATTTTATGTTGAGACCGAACTTTTTTGCCTCCCGGCGTGAGATGCTGTGGTTGTGTGTATGGATTCCCCTTAAGAAGCGGTCGGCTATTTCTTTGGCTTTTTCGGGATCGCTGACGTGTTTTTGCAGGATACGTTTCGCGTCTTCTTTTGTTTCAAGGTAATTACGGTAAGCGCGCCCGATCATTATGGGGTCGACGCTTTGGGTAAGCTTCTCGAAAGCTTTCTCTTTTTCTTCCGGTTTGGTGACCTGGTATTCCAGGCGCAGGAAGTCTTCAAACATGTCCATGTCCGCGATGGATACTTCTACTCCGTCCAAAGCTCCGCCGCTTAATCTGATGGTGGGGTCGATGGGGCCTAGTGCTCCCATTTTTCCCATGACTATCTCTTTTGCCCCCAGTGCTATAAGTGTTGCCGCGCTGCGGGCATGGAAGGGGATGAGTATGGAAAAATCCACTCCATATTCACGGAAGAGGCTTACCAGTTCCCAGGCGGCTTCCAGCTCTCCTCCGTAAGAATAGATGAAGAGATCCAGGCTGTGGCAATCTTTGCAGATATTTTCCAGATGTTTTCTGAATTGGAGGATATCCGTGGAATCAATGTCGGAGCGGATGTTCGGACGACTTGATGTTACATAAGTCACTACACTGCTGTTACGCAGTTCCCCCAATTCTTTTATGAGTTGTTTTCTTGTTATTTCCGACATGGTTCTATGTTAGAACATTCCTGTCTGGTAGGTCTGTCGCAGATAGTCGTTGATGAAGTATCTGAAGTTGGAGACCATCGGCATTTCGTTCAGTATCTTTTGAAAATATTCCTGAACCTTTTCGGCGGAGGCGAAATAGTTAAGCGCTGTCTTTTCGTAAAATAATCCGATCAGGCGTGAATTGGGATAGTCCATGTTCGGGCGCATGCCGCGCAGTTTGTATTGTTCGAACTGTTCGGGCGGCGGAGTCTGATATTGGTCTTCACCGTATTTGAATAGGAATTTATAAGGCTTGAATCCTATTTCTATGTATCGCGAAGGCAGAAGGTCGAAGTAGATAGCGGAGGCGTTTTTTTCTTTCAGTTTGAGGTCGATGTATGACTTTTGGGGAGATCCGGCGTAGTAGTAGATTTCGACGTTGGTGTCTGTTCGGTAGTGGTCAATTTTCTTTAGATAATAGAGGACGAAAGTGTGGTTGTCCCTGCCTATGGATATCAGGTTTCCGTTCGGGGGGAGACTGTCCAGGACGTTTTTGTTGAAGTCGTAGGCGATGTAGTTACCGCTTTCGTTGTTGCCGTAAAAATTGATGAAGAGGGGAATGACAGGAATCAATATCAGAATCGTAGTCGTCAGTCTGATTTCACGCCGGCTGTTTTTGAGCATACGGTAAATGTATTCCACACCGAGGAAAGTGATTATGCACACGACGATGATTGCGCTGATGTAGAAAGGCCGGTTGCTGTGGAGTGTGAAAGGTGATGCTTCGGCATTGATACCCACGAAGGCAACCTGGAAACATGTGTAGAATATAAGGCAGGCGATGATATACACGCTGTATTTTTTAGCTTCGCGGAACATGAAAAAGAAGCCGGGTATCAGGAAAAGAACCGGGAAATAGATTAATTGTTCAAGGATTATCTTGAAGTACAGGAGCAGTCCGGCAGTCGATCCGTCGATAATTTTCTTTATAAGGCCGATTGCTACTCCGGCTATTTCCAGTAGCCATGGAGGGAGGAGTTGTTGTGTTTCTGCGGCGGCTAATTGTGGGGCTCCTGCCGTTATGGTGTTTACCATTCCGCCGTAGATGGCGCGGTTGACGAATTTCATGAACGATTCCCATGTGTGGAGACCTGTGTGTTGGATGTACGCGGGATTGTCGTATGGGCCAAGGTAGGTGCGGAGGGGAAGATATGCGTATACAAGGAGGCCGGCCATGAAGAGGAAGATTGTTCCTATAATAAGCTTAATGTCTTTGATTACGCGCCAGTTCCTGGAAATCACATAGATGACAATCGGGGGGCCGGCAAGGGCCATGACCGGATATGAGTTGGTCCAGCTCAATCCGTAAAGATATGCTCCCCAGTAGAGATATTTGTTTTGTTGTTTTTCGTCCCAGACCAGCAGGAGGTAGCTGATCAACATGAAGAAGAAAGTGCTCAATGTGTAGACTTCGGTGCGGATTGCCTGTGCCCAAAAGATGTCGTTGAATGCGAAGAAGAGGGCTCCGGCTACAGCCAGAAGCCAGTTTTTAGTCAGTCTTCTAAGTAGCAGATAGAGGATTGCGGCGGCGGCGGCTCCGAAGAACGCGGACAAAAGGTTTACGCGCCAGCCGATGTTGCCGAATGGGACAAGTACGCTAAACAGATATCCTATTAAGGTGTGTAGCGGGTAGCCCGGCGGATGGGCGATATCCAGTGTGGCGGCGGACACGATGAATTCACCCGAGTCTTCCGTGCCGACTGTGGGATATACCGTGAGCAGGTATACGAAGTAGGTAATGAAAAAGACGCCGTATGCTTTCAGGTATTCCAGAGGGTTCTTTTTCGAGGGAGAGGTGTTAGCCGATTCTTGTAATTCAGGGTCGGGGTGCCTTTTTATGAGCTTGTGTTTTTTTGCTGTCACGGTGTTTTGTGTTAATTATAGGTCTTGCTTCTATTATCGTCTAAAAAGGGGATGGTGGCAATATCCTCAATAATGGTCGGGGTGACAGGACTTGAACCTGCGGCCTCATGCACCCCATGCATGCGCGCTAGCCAACTGCGCCACACCCCGACAAAACGGCTTTTGTCTTTGAAATAACCTGTCTATTTATAGGTTAACTTGATTTGGGAGTCAATTATTTGTGTATCTTTAAAGCTGCGTCTGTCAGGTTGCCGGATTCGTAGAGGACTTCGGCGTAGGATTTTTCTTTGCGGTTCATGGTGGCGGCGTCGATTTCGTTGCGCCAGGTGTCTGTTATCAGAATCAGTTTATCTTTGTGTCTCTGGCTGAAAAGGATATGTTTATGCCCGAAGATGTTTAGGCGGAATTCACCGGTCCTTTTCGCTATCTTATTTAGGTCGTGGCGGATGAGTTTGTCGTATGAGGGTGCTTTCCAGCCGCGGACCATGATGCTTTTTGTGGCTTTAATGAAGGGGAAACTGTATGTGGGATCGTAGAAGTGGATTAGGGGGTTCATCAATACGTCTTTGATGACGAGGTCTTTGACTACTTTTCTGGTGAATTTTCTTAGTTCGGGGAAGCTGTGCATGTATTCGGTGACAGGGTGGATGCGCTCTTCCATGGGATAGTGCTCTTTTATCTTAACCAGGTGGTTGAAGTAGGCCCTGTTCGCCCATGGCATGTTCAATACCTTTTTTCCGCGGTACTTGAGGATGGCTTTTTTTGTGTTGAATTCGTAGAACGGGTCTATCAGGTGGCCGTGCTCGATATGCAGTCCGTTGGTTCTGTATATATAGGTGAATTCGATGTTTCCATTGTTGCCGAGTCTTTCTTTTAGCATTTCCTGCAGGGACGGCCAAATCAGGTCGGCATCGTGGTTGCCTATAACGAAGACTATATGATGATTGGAGTCGGTCAGGAATCCTTTCATGGAATCGAAAATCTTGGGATGATGGGTGAATACCTCCTTCATTTTCCAGACGGAAATCTCTTCGGTGATGAGACGGGGGTATTTGTCTTTGTAGCCCATCTTAAGGAAATCGAAGGTGTCGCCGTTGAGTACCAGTGTTGCCGGAATACCCGGATTTTGCGCGGTAAGCTTGTCTATGAAGTCGGCAAGGGCTTCGTCGTCGGTAAAGTCATCCATTTTGTCTTTGCGGCCGAGTTCCGTGTCGCTGATGATGTATATTTTCTGGTCCATGGTTTTAGGTTTTTGGAGGCTTTATGATAACAGCATTTTGTATTTTTTCCAGTTCAGGAAAATATTTGTCCTTTATCATAAATCCTGTAGATGTTCCGCCGTCAAGGTTAAGTATGGAATGTGCGCCTATGCGGGAAAATTCAGTGTTTTCTTTGAGTAGATGAGCGAGTTCGTATAGTGAAATGCTGTTTGTGGGGTTCAAAAAACCTTGCTTTATGAATATAAATATTATGTTATCACTCTTGTCCAGCCCAATCAGACTTCGGCTTGCCAGTTTGCCTGTATCGGACTTAATCATGATATTTCCGTCGTTGTCTATCAGGACGGGGCCGTTTTGGATCGCGAAGGGGTATATTTTGGGGTCGGGTTTGTCTTTTTGATCAAGGAGAATTCCTTTTCCTTCCTTATCTATGGCGAAGATTCCGTTCAACAACGATGCGTTGGATTGGGTGTGGAGTTTTTTCCCGTTCGAAATCAGCAGGCCGGTGGGTCTGAAGTCTTCGGTGAAGAAGCCTCCGTTGAGGGTGAATGCGGCTTTTTCCGACTGCTGGATTTCGCCTATGGATTTGGCGGTTTCCTGCGTGGTGTTCTGGTAGACGCCGAATTCGTGTGTACGCGGGGTGATTTTGACGAGTTCGAAGGTCTTTTCGCTGTCGGTCGGTGTTTGGGGGATGACTAGGGTGGCATGTTCAAGGCCGGGTTCCAGTTGTGTCCAGGAGATGACGGTGTTTTTGGGGGTGTAGGGGTGTGTAACGGTTTTGTTCAGGGTCAAAGGTGAAATACTGCAACCGTGCAGGAGGATTAGGGTTATTGCGGCTGTAATTAAGACTTTTTTTATCGGGGGCATTGTTGAGGTAATAGTGGACGGGTACATATTACCTGTAATTTGACTTTTGGGGAGGTTTTAAATAAAGTTGGTGAGTGAAAAGGGCATGGTTTCGGGGTGTAGCGCAGTTGGCTAGCGCGCAGCGTTCGGGTCGCTGAGGCCGGAGGTTCAAGTCCTCTCACCCCGACCAGTAAGAATTGGTATGAAGCAGTTGTTTTTTTCAATAGGGAGTGTTGTTGTTGCGACGACACTTGTTGTTGCCATGTTTGCTGTGCGTCAAATAGATCAGGAGCAAGCGGTTATGGTTTCCGATTTGGAATTTCGTACACGTCTTTTATCGGAAAGCTTGCAGGAGTCTATTGAACCTAACTATCTGACTAATTCAAGACAGATACTTCAGAAAACTGTCGATCGTTTCAGTGATCGCGAGAGATTGGCGGGGATTGCCATTTATGACAACCAAAATGATATTGTTATATCATCAAGCAATCTTCCGAAAGAAATAATCGAAAATCCTGAAGTGGTGTCAAACGCGATGGATGCCGATAAAGAGATGGGCGTCTTTGACCAGTCCGGTGATTCAAAACTATATTTGTTTGTTAGTCCGATACACCAGGAAAAGAGTGTGGCCGGGGCGCTTTTGGTTGTTCAAAAGGCGGGATATATCGATTCCAGAATTTCCGATATTTGGAAAAACAATATATTTCGTCTGTTGATTCAGGCTCTTATATTTTCAATAGCTATCGTTATTATCATTAAGCTTGTCGTATTTCGCCCATTGGCTAATTTTGTACATTATGTGCGTTCAATACGGTCAGGAAACCCTACGGAGAATATCAATGACAGCCATGCTTTTTTTCAGCCACTTACACGAGAGATAAAGTCCATAACACAAAGTCTTACGCAAGCACGCTCCGCCGCAAGTTTTGAGGCGAGAATGCGTCTTGAAAAATTGGATACTCCGTGGACAGCAGAGCGTTTGAGGGAATTTATTAAGACTTATCTTCATGGTAGTCAGCTTTATGTCGTTTCCAATCGAGAGCCGTATATCCACCAAAAGACAAAAAACGGCATAGTGTGTCAGGTGCCGGCCGGCGGATTGGTTACCGCCCTCGATTCGGTTATGGAAGCCTGCGGTGGTATGTGGCTTGCTCACGGTAGCGGGGACGCCGATCGTGATACTGTCGATAGTCATGATATGATTCGGGTTCCTCCAGGCGACCCTTCTTATACGTTGAAGCGTATTTGGCTAACAGAAGAGGAAATACAGGGGTATTATCAGGGCTTTTCCAATGAGTCGCTATGGCCGTTATTTTTAACGGTTCATGTGCGTCCGTTGTTTAGAAAAGAGGATTGGGTGCAGTATCAGCGTGTAAACGCTAAATTCGCAAAGAAGCTGTTGGCGGAACTGAAGGGAAAAAAGAATCCGATTATCCTGGTTCAGGATTACCATCTCGCATTGTTGCCCGCAATGATCAAAAAGGTCAGGCCGGACGCTAAGATAGGTCTTTTTTGGCATATACCCTGGCCAAGTCCGGAAGCTTTCAGTATTTGTCCGTGGAAGGACGAGATATTACAAGGGATACTCGGCGCGGATATTGTCGGGTTTCATATACAGCAGTTCGGAAATAACTTTATGGATACCGTAAGCCGTGAAATGGAGGCCCGTGTGGATTTTGATCAGTTTTCGGTCATATATAAGGATCATGCGAGCTTTGTTAAACCATTTCCTGTAAGTATCGCTTTTACCGGAGAAGAGGCCTCAATGGTTTCCTTGGAAGAGAAAGAGGCGCTTTTGAAAAAATTTCATATCACCACTAAATATTTTGCCTTTGGAGTCGATCGCATGGATTACACAAAAGGAATCATGGAACGATTTAAGGCGATAGAGTTTTTTTTGGAGGGACATCCTGAATATATTAGACAGTTTACTTTACTTCAGATTGCCGCTCCAAGTCGCGAG
This sequence comes from Candidatus Altimarinota bacterium, assembly GCA_041752875.1. GTDB lineage: Bacteria > Patescibacteriota > Gracilibacteria > UBA1369 > UBA1369 > JTS-AC46. Next base: position 26,879 of record JBGSVP010000002.1, on the reverse strand, counting down.
TCGGTTCCTCAATATCAACAGTTTTCCCTTAGCGTAGCCAATGAGGCGACACGCATCAACGAGAAATTCGGTGATGCCAAATGGAGTCCTATCGTACTCTTGAATCAACATTTTTCACATAATGAGATAAACCCTCTCTATAGGATTGCGGATGTATGTATGGTTACTTCACTGCATGATGGAATGAATCTGGTGGCTAAAGAGTTTATAGCCGCACAATCGGTAAAAAGTGGGGTGCTTATCTTGAGTCAATTTACAGGCGCTTCCCGTGAGCTGAAAGATGCTTTGATAGTAAATCCATATAGTGCTGAAGAAACATCAGGGGCTATTTATAAGGCTCTGGTCATGTCTGACGGAGAAAAACGGGAACGTATGGAAAGAATGCGAAAAATCGTCATGAATTATAATATCTATCGCTGGTCGGCGGAATTCATAAAAGCGATAGTGGATATAGTCTGATCTGTAACCAAATAAATGGAATATTTTTTTGACAATATCGATAAATTGTCCGTACGCTGTGTTTTGCCGATAGTCGCTTTTTTTGATTTTGATCTTACTTTGTCTCCGTTGGCTAAAAATCCACAAGACGCTTTTTTGCCTAAAAGTACAAAAAAACTTTTAGATGAATTATCTTTAAAGATTCCGATTGGGATAATCAGCGGACGATTGCTTGATGATGTTATTTCCCGTGTGGGTATCCACGGAATTATGTATGCGGGGAATCATGGAGTGCAATGGTCTGCCGCGGGTAAAAAATATTCCATGGATGTTCCATGCGGAAAACTTGTAGATATAAGGAAAAGGCTTTCACATCTTTGTTCCCGATATCCGGCAGATACTTTTATGGAAGATAAGACATATACGATCTCATTTCATTATCGTATGGCAAGAAAAGAAATGGTTCCTTTGATAGAAGCCGATATTGCCGGATTTTCGACAGCCGGGATGTATGTGCGATGGAGTAAGAAAACTTTTGAAGTGAGACCTGCATTCGATTGGACCAAAGGGGATGTATGTGCTTCTCTTTTGCGTACTATGCATGAAGAGTCCGCTCTACCCGTATATGTGGGAGATGACCTTACCGATGAGGACGCATTCCGGTCTTTGTCACACGGGATTACTGTGCGTGTAGGAAAAAACAGAAACAGTAAGGCTTCTTATTATATACGAAACCAAAAAGAAATTAATCCACTTCTTCAATGGCTTTTAGCTCATAGTCCTTCGGTGGTGTCGCGGGGGGCGAAATCTCACCAGGTGTAAAGTTGGCGATTGCCGCGGCTGTTTTTTTGTTTTTTTGTTCGAATGTATATTTGAGAAATATTAAACCGGAGGACAATATCAAATTGATGGATGAAGATAAGATAATGGGAATTATGTTGAATCTGATGGCGAAGATTATCCATAATGTCGAACTCGAAAAAGTCAGGTAAAGCATTCCCCAGGCAACATCTCTTAAGTGCCGGCTTTTTACCGCTTTTATTGTTTCAGGGATATAAGTGGCGGCACTTAGTGCGCTTGCTATAAACCCAATTGTGTTCCAAAAATCCATTTTGGTGTTTATGTATCTTATAATTATATCATTTTTCGATTGTTAGAAATAGTGCTCTTTTGCTTGTAAAGACAGTTTGTCTTGGTTAAAATCGATTCATGGCTCAACGGAAAGTTTACAATAAGCTTATCAGGGACAGGATTCCGGAGATTATTCGGGCGCAGGGGCGGTTGCCGGCGTACCGGGTTTTGAAGGCGGATGAATTCAGGGATGCTTTGAAGCTTAAGCTAATGGAGGAGGCTCATGAGCTTTTGAAGGCGGAGGATCCGGCCGCTGTCATTAATGAGGTGTGCGATGTGATGGAGGTTTTGGAGGCGGTTTGCGCGGAGTACGGTTTGAATGCCGATGATATTTCGGAGACCAAGATTAATAAGAAGAAAGACAGGGGCGGGTTCGCCAAGAGGTTGTTTTTGGAATATGTGGAGTAAGTTCCCTGCGGGGGATTTCAATTGATTTCTTGTTTTTTGATGTGGTATAAATATTGCCGTCGATAATCATCAACCAATGAACAGGGAGATAATGGTAAATACGGGAAATTTCTTTTTTGGATACTTTTACTTTTATACGCACCAAAAGGTGGGCTGATGATTTCTTTTAGACCGAATAGACTCAAAGCCCGCCGAAAAAGCGGGTTTTTTGGTGCCGCGTTTCCGGTCGGCGCGGGGCAATGTCGCTTCCATAAATCTATAACTTTATATCTTTAACAAAAAACTATGGAAATAATTACACGGGAACAGTTGATGGATGATGGTCTGCTTGTTATCGCGGGGCCTTGCGCGGTGGAGTCGCGGGAGCAGATTTTGACGATTGCGAAGAGGCTTCGCGAGCAGATCGGGATTAAGGTGATGAGGTGTCAGTTGTGGAAGCCGCGGACGAATCCGGATTCGTGGCAGGGGGCGGGGGAGGAAGGGATTCCGTGGTTGAAGGAGGTTAAGGAGAAGACGGGGATGATTATTTCGACGGAGATCGTTTCGCCGGGGCAGGTGGCTCTTACCAAGGGTGTCGTGGATATTTTGCAGGTGGGGGCGCGGAATATGCAGAACTTCGAACTTTTGAAGCCAATCGGACAGGATCCGCGGCCGGTGATTCTTAAGAACGGATTGAGCGCGACTGTCGCGGAATGGATGAATTCGGCGAAGTATTGTGGAGTGGATAAGACTATCCTTTGTGAGCGGGGGATTCGCGGGCCGGCCGATGCGATGCGGTTTACCGAGGACTATAACAGCGCGTTGGTGGCGAAACATGACTTCGGGATGCCGGTGATTGTGGATCCTTCGCATAGCGCGGGGCGCAGGGATATGGTTGGACATTTGTCTCTGGCGGCGGTGGCGGCTGGGCTGGACGGGTTGATGATTGAGGTTCATGACAGGCCGGACGAGGCGCTTTGCGATGCAAAACAGCAGTTGGATATCGCTTCGTTCGAGAAATTGATGAAAAGGGTGAGGATGGTTAGCCAGGCTTTGAATTGCGCTTTGGATATGCCAAAAAGTGAGGGGAGAAGGGTGGTGAGTCCGGGTAATCAGGTTACACCCAGGACGGATTTGTTATAATGGTGATTCGGTAAACTATTATCTTAATCTTTATCATGACGAAAAACATAAGAGTATCGATTCAGGGGTATAGGGGGTCGTTTCATCATATTGCCGCGGAGAAGTTTTTGGGAAAGGATCTGCGGCTTTTGGAGAGGGACACTTTCGGGGAGATTTTTAAGGATGTGAGCGGGGGGAAGGCTGATTACGGAGTTGTCGCCATCGAAAATTCGACCGCGGGGTCTTTGTATGAGAATTATGACCTGTTCAAAAAAAATGATTTGCAGATTGTGGGGGAAGTTTATCTGCATATCGCCCAACAGCTGATTGTTTTGCCGGGGACTTTGATGAAAGACATCAGGGATGTTCGCTCGCATGTGATGGCGATAAAGCAGTGCCGGAGTTTTCTGGACGGGCATCCTAAATGGAATATCATTGATGATAAGGATACGGCGGAGAGTGTGGAAAAGATAAAGAAGAACCGGCTGGGCAATTGCGCGGCGATCGCGAGTGTGCTGGCGGCGGAGATCCACGGGATGAAGGTTATCCGCAAGGATATTCAGGATCAGAGCGAGAACTATACGCGGTTTTTTCTGGTGACTAAGGAGAATAAAGCGGCGCTGGCGGGGAATAAGAGTTCGATAATCGTCTGTCTGGCTCACAGGCCGGGGACTTTGCTGGGGTTGCTTAATGTTTTCGCCTCGCGGGGGATTAATCTGGCGAAGATCGAGTCGCGGCCGATTGTGGGGAAGGTGTGGCAGTATAACTTCTTTCTGGATTTCGAGGCGGATATACGGGAAGCCGGTTTGTTGGTTGATATAAGGAAGAACTGTAAGTGGGTGAAGATTTTGGGGTGTTATGGGAAGGGGAGGTATGAGGGGGAGGCAGGCGGGGCGCTGAACTGATGAGATTCGTTGCATCGCCATATCGTTATTCGTAATGGAAGATCGAGAGTGGAAAGAGGAAAAGGGTTTGTTTGTGCGGTTTTATGAGTAATTACCCCGTGTGGCAAAGGCGGCAGTCTTGCTTACTGGGTAACGTGGTTTGTAGATTGTGTTCCGACTTACTTTGGGGATATCGTTGAATCCGTGCGTGCGCACAACGCAAACTTCACTGGATGGACTGATGGTTATTACACCACATGCCGTACAGTGTGGATTGTTGGGTGTGAGTCTTCTGGGCTGAAGTAAGCCATTTAAAAAGTTTGTTCCGCTACAATTTGACAATCTTTCGCTAGCGAAAATGGTTAGATGAGTGTGGGTTTTGAGGCTTTCTACTGATATAATTCCGATATTAAGAGAAATGAAAAATCCTGTAACCAACATTACCCATGACTGACAAACAACTTTATCGGCTCTGCAAAAAATACGGAGCACGCGCCCTTCAGGCCAGACGCAAATTTGTCGGCCTTCTCCCCGAAGTTTACAGACGTAAACTCTACAGCAAAAGGGGATTCACCTGCATCTATGAATTTGCCGCCAAGCTGGCAGGAATCAGCAAAGAACAAGTCCAAAGAGTCCTGCAATTGGACAGAAGATTCCAAGATTTGCCTCTGCTAAAAGACGCGCTGGCAAGTGGTGAAGTAAGCGCCAATAAACTTGCACGAATAGCCTCCGTCGCTACAAAAGAAAACGAAAGTGAACTTTTTGAAAAGACCCGGAAGCTTTCTCAACCCGCGCTGGAAATATTCATAAAAGAAGTGAAGGACTTTTTGCGACAAGAACAAAAAGAAAACAATCCGCAATTGGGCCTGTGCACCGACTTGTCCGCCGAAGCTTCGGTGAAGGAGGAGATTTTGACTGAGGATGGCTTAAATAATACAATTTTCGATAGTGAATCTGTGCGGCCGCACACAATGGAAAAGACAAAACCGGAAGACACAAATCCCCGCCGATTCACCATCAATGACGACCTGGCCTTATTGCAAAGCTTTCCCGACGAACTAAAGGTAAAACTTCACGAGCTTAAACAAAAAGGATTAGATGTCGGCGCATTGATATTGGATTTCCTGAATACGAGAGAAACGGAAATCGCGCGAGAGAAAGAGCTGATTGCTCAAAGTTTGGCACGTCCCCAAGTCTGCGTGCGCTCCCCAGCCACTGTTCAAAGCGCGAGCTTTGACATGCAAAATGCCGAGACTTCCGATGCACTGAAGGCGGACGTGACCCTTGAGTCCACGGGTGTGCCCTCCGATTTGTCTTCCGCGTGCCGTCCGACCTGTTCTCCGGAGCTTCGGCGAAGGTTGGTAGTTTCAGCGAAGGAGGAAGCGCCAGCGAAGAAGGACACTCGCTACATCTGCGTAAAAATCCGCGACCTTCTTCAAAATGAACACGGCAAGAAATGTAGTATCCCCAAGTGTTTCCGCCCCGCTAAGATAATCCACCACACTCAACGTTTTGCCTTAACAAAGAATCACGATCCCCGATACTTGGCGCCGCTTTGCGCGGGGCATCACGAGTTGGCGCATGCGGTGGATGAGAGGGTGGGGAGGTGTAGGGGGCGGAGGGGAAATGCAGATAGTTTTTATCAGGACAGTGGCTGTATTATTTAGTTATGCTGAAACATAACCACAATAGCATGACGAAACATATTTGCTAAAAAGTAAAAGCGGTGATAGTTTAGATGCAACAGCATTAAACATAAAATTCATGATTATTAAGAGAGAATTTAATTTTTTCGAACAACAATTAATATCTGATGATGGTTTAGAAAAAGTAGATTTGCGAGAAATAAACTTTATTGAAGATTTCAAAAAATATATTTTAGATTATCCAGATATAGAAATTGTAATTTATCCCACTGATTCTTTAAGTGCAGGGAAAATGAAGATTATGAATCAAATAATAATTGATTCTGCAGACAGAGTTAGATGGGGATTGGCACATAAATAAAACAATAAAAATATGCAAAGAGAAAAATGGAATAGGCAAAATATAATTCAAGCAGCAAATAGATTTTTTTCAGAAAACAGTAGATATCCAACTTCGCATGACTTTAATTTAACAAGCTATCTTCCAACACCTCCAACAATTAATAAAATATTTGGAAGTTTAGCGAATTTTCGTAAACAAATGGGACAAGAAATCATGGATTATACAAAAGGTGATGCAAGAGGTAAAATAGTTCGCTCTCTTAATGAAAGAGGAAAAATAGATGAAATGCTGATTTACGATAAGCTTAAAGAAAGATTTGGAGAAATCTATGTTCACACGGAAAAAGAGTTTGATTTTAGAAATAGAGTCGATTTTTATGTTTATCATAAGGTGGGATTTTTTGGAGTAGATACATTTCATCCCGCTCATAAGAGGAGCATGGCAAATGTCTATAACATCAAAGAAAAGAAATATATTAAATTTAAAAACACAATTTATCTTGTTGTAACAAATGATGAGATCTTACAACAAGAGATAGATAACTTTCTTAGTAAAAGGAAAAATATCACCTATGAGAATATAAGATTGATTAGTAAGGAAAGTTTTCTTGCTCATGAAATAATGAAATATGAGCCAATAAAGGAATAGGCTATCATGATGTGCAAGCAATTCATATTCAAGAGTCCTCTATAGTATTTTCCTAGTAAGAGATTTAAGACAATTCATAATATTTTGATCTCCAGTCTTAAAATGATTAAGAGGTTTTAAAGCGGGCAGGTGCGCTCTTGCGGTAGGTTCTTGTTTACGCCTCCGGCGCAATGTGGTACTTTGCTATCCTTTTTAAAATTCGTGCATATGCCTATGTCAAATGATATTACACAAATTACGCGGCGAAACCTGTGGGACGGGATTATAATCAGTGGAATTAATCCTTTCGGCCGATTAGAGGAACCGGACTTTCTTGGAAGAATTTGGGACCTATCTACGCTACCTTCCACTGACGGAAGATTTAAGGATGCACATGGTGATATTAGGCAACATAGAATAAATAATTCTGACTGGGATGATTCTTGGTTATTGTCTGATTATAGAATAAGTATTTTGAATTGTGATGATTCTATTTTCCTTCAATTTTTATGCGAAACAATTCATCCAGTAGTACGAAATGATGAAACTGAAATAGATAAACTAATTCAGATATACAATGCTAATCTAGCTCCTGATGGTTATAAAATAATAGAAATAAAAAGGATTTCAGATAAGCCCATTTTTGCAGGTGTCAAAATAGAATTATCAGCAGAATTTCTAAAAAAGAAAAATCAAGAAATCAAGAAACGGCTTTCTGGGGATTATGTTATGCAACAGATTACGTTGATGGAAAAATCGATTGAAACTTCACCTCATGTTGCTATTGGCATAGCGAAAGAGCTTATTGAAACATGCTGTAAATCGATTTTAGAAGAAAGAAATGAAAAATATGAACAGGACGCCGATTTGAATCACTTAATGAAACAGACAAGAGAGCTCCTCAAATTAACACCAGATGATGTTCCCAATGAAGCAAAGGCTGTAAATTCAATCAAGAAAATCTTAGGGAGTTTATCCGCTGTAGTTCAAGGAATTGGAGAATTAAGGAATGAATATGGTAGTGGACACGGTAAAAACGAAAAATTTCATGGTTTACAGCCGAGACATGCAAAACTTGCAGTAGGTGCGGCTTCAACTTTAGCAGTCTATTTACTTGAAACACATGAATTGAAGAAAAAATAACTCGTATTATTCAATTATTGATACATGAGTCAGAAAAGAAGCAATCAAAGCCCACACAAATTATAGGGAAATAACGGAAGTATAATTAAAAAGTTAGAGAGTATTGTTACAACATTTGTTTACAAGAAAATGGTCTCGTTTAATATCATTTTTTAATATGATAGCTACAATAAAATACTATTTATTACATAAAATTATAGGAATACCTAACTTAGATAGAATTATCTACAATATTGCCGTTCGGCCAAGTAAAACTGAACTTATTAAAGCATGGGGTAAATTTCAAGAGTGTGAGCGCCGGTATTTAATGTTTAAATGGGTTGAATCTTTGAATGACATTAGTAATCCAAGATTTAGGACACTCTTAGCAGATTCGACTAGTTCATACTTGTTATCTTTCGAGGCCACCTTACAGGCAATGAAGGCACAAATAAAAAAAGTCGATTTGAAATTCAAGTTAGATGCATGGTTAAAAGAATTGCCAGAATATGATCTCAAAATACGAGGAATAAGAACACTTAGACATTTGGAAGCGCATATTGAGCCTAACACTAACAAAAGTGGGCGCAAAATAAATGTAATTATTGATAGCAGGTCTGTTAGTAAGTCTATGTTTTGGAAATTACCAAATATAGATATTAGTCAATGGGAGGAATTAAAAACACCTTCGCTTGAAGTTACGGAGATTAGCGAGTGGAATGATTTAGTTGGAAATATTAGTATTGAGAACATATTTACTGATTCACTAAGAAACTTAAGAGCAATTTTAGAAAAAGCAGAGCTTTATTCTGTTCCTTCGGCTTTGTGAGTAAGCCACCTGTATATCAGAGGTTTTTGTTGACGCCTTCGGTCCAATGTGGTACTTTGCCATCCTTTTTAAAATTAAACATGAGTGACGAATTCAATGGGCCTGATGATGAAAATGGGGAATATGGTTATGACGATATGAATGTTTCGGGGGTTTATATACGGAACGGTTCGAAAAAATCTGTGGATGTGAACAAAATGACGGATGAGGAGCTTATTGATTTTGTCTTTCCTGTTGGAGAAGCCGGTTCCGCAGGGGAAGAGGCCGAAAGGTTGATTGAGGCTGATGAGGAGAATTCGAGGTTGAAGAATATATATGACATCAAAGCAGGGATTCGTAACGATTTGATTAGGTTTTATGAAAAGTCGAAGTTTCTTTCTAATATATTGAGCGGGCCTTATCTGCCGGTGGTTTGTTCCGCGCAGTTGAGGGATGAGGATGTTGTTTTGAGGCGCGGGATTTACTGTGCGAGCGGTGGCTCGGAAGAGGAAGCCAGGTTGTTGCCCGGGGAGAATGTGGCTCAATGGTCGCTGGAGGAATACTCGAAGAATGTGGCGGATAAGGTTTGTTTTTATTTTGGAGAGGGGAAGGTGGCGAAGATGAAAAGGCTTATGGAGGATGCGAAGGATTTGTTGGACGACGAAAAGGACCTCGATTTTTTAAGGAAGGTTTCTGTCGCAAAGCTGGCGGCGATTTTTGGTGAAGAGATAAAGGCTGATGCGGGTGCCGCGGCGGGCCTCTTGATGAGGGTTGATGCGGTTTTTAGTCTTAACGAAAAGGATTTTGGGTTGCCTGTCTCGGATGTGTTTAGGCTTCCGGAGGTCAGAGGTTCTTTTAGATCTTTTTTGGCGGATGCTTTGAAGATTGATCCGGATCTTTTTGCCGTGGTGCGGGCTAGAATGTCGCAAGTAGGGATTGCAGATGAATCTTTTTTGACTTCGCCGGAGGTGAAAGGGGCTGTTTTGCAGGTGCTTTCGGACGCGCTTGTTCGCCATCCCAGGGTCTTTTGCGCAACGGAGAAAAAGTTAAAGGAATACGGGCTGATTACGGAAGATAAGGAGCAATTGTACAAGGCTGTTGAGGTGGAATATATTTGCGCGAAGTATCTGTATGAGAAGATGGTTTTTTCACCCGACCTGTATATTTTTTTCCGTGACGAATGGGCTAACGAACTCGGGTTGTTCGATGCGGATGAGATGGATAGGAATCCCGGTATCCAGAGGGCTTATAAGTCTTTTCTTCATATGTTGAAGTGTGCTTCGGAGAGGCTTTGCCGGAAGATGGAGTACAAGTGGCGTCAACAGATAGAAAGTACGGATGTGGAAATAAGCAGGGAAGAAGAAAAGCAGGTAGAGGACTCTTACAGGGTCAGAGAACTGCTGGATGCGAAAAAGAATGTGATGTGGATTGATGATCCCGATGGCGGGTTGATGGAGTCTTATGGCGGTATTATGGAGTTCAGGTGCGAGAGGATGAAGCAGGCGGAAAAAGAGATGACGGAAATAGGATTTATTACGCAAAGGACGCAGATGTTGCAGTCCATCCGTGAGTTTTTCAAAAAGTATCCGCAGTTCGCGGAGGAGTGGGAAAAGTTGAGTGAGATACCTTTGAAATAGAAATCAGATTGATTTAGGTGTTTTTGCTCCAGTTGATTTCTTTTGGATTGATGTTATTATGTGCTCCAATAACGAGTCATTATGGAAGTTGAATATAAGTCGTCTTACGATTATATCAGGCAGGCGGAGATGTTGGAGGAAATGGTTTCGCGCGATCCGGAGGCTTCTTTTTGTGCAAAGGAGGATTTGGAGATTAGGAAGAGGAAGGTTGATGTATTGAAGAGTGTGGAGGCGGTTACTGGACTGCGATTTGACGTTATGATCCGCGGGCCGAAGAATATCGGCGGGATGGCTAAGCCGGAGGAGGGGAGGGTTTTGATTGCGGATTATGTGCTTGGGTCTAAGGAGGCAGGGGCGGCGGTTAAGATTGCGGGGCATGAGAAGATGCATATGGATACGAAGATATGTGAACTTGATTTTGAGCGCAGGTTGAAGCCGAATCATCTAAACGTCCTGAAGAACTTTTTGGGGATTTCGCGGATCGAGAAGGAATTTTTCATGGAAGGGTTTACGGAGCTTCTGACGGCCAGAAAATACGGGTTCAATTCGCTCTGTCTGTATAACGAGAATGAGGTTCCCGCGGCGGAAAAACTGGAAAACCTTTGTATGGTTAATACCGGTTGTTCGCTTGCCGCTTCGTTTGAGCGCGGGGATGAGGGCGAGTTTTTTAAGAGACTGGAAGTCTTGTGCGAAGTGTTGAGTGTGAAAGAGAAAATAGGATATGTATTGAACTAATAATTATTATGGAAAAAAAGACTATAGGTATAATCGGCGGAGGTGCGGCCGGTATGATGGCGGCAATCGCGGCGAAGGAGAAGAATCCGGACGCGGAGGTGATGTTGTTCGAGAAGAACTCTTATTTTGGCGCTAAAGTCGCGATTAGCGGTGGCGGCAGGTGTAATCTGACTACGGCTTTTTCCGATGTGAAGTCTGTTCTCTCGAACTATCCGCGCGGGGCTAAGTTTTTGACTAAGGCGATGTCTTTTTTTTCGCCGCGTGATGTGATGGCCTGGTTCGAGGCGCACGGGTTGAGACTTAAGGTTGAGGATAACAGCAGAGTTTTTCCGTTGAATAATGAAGGATCGAGTGTGGTGGAGGCTCTTGGGAAGGAATTGACGAAATTAGGTGTGCTAATTCATCTTAACAGTGTGGTGAAAGACGTGGTTAAAGAAGGAGATGTTTTTAGAATAATATTTTACGGGAATAGGGAGGTGGCTGTTGATAGCCTTATTTTGACTACGGGCGGGAATGTCTATCGGCAGACCGGTTCTAGCGGGGACGGGTACGCGTTCGCTAAAAAACTTGGACATACTATTACCCGGCTGGCTCCATCTTTGGGGATGCTGGAAGTTGCGGAAGGCTCTGTCACGGATCTTGCGGGCGAGTCTTTTCCAAAGGCGGAACTTACTTTGAGTAGTGACGACGGACAAAAGGTCTTTAAGCGGAGCGGCCCTTTTTTGTTTACGCACAGAGGGGTGAGTGGGCCGGCGGTTTTCGCTTTGAGCGCGCTGGCGGCTTATGAAGAGATAAGGCCGGAGAAACCGATGAAGCTTACTGTGAACTTTATGCCGGATGAACAGCCGGATATTTTGAAGAGGCGTTTCGATTCGATTATAGATGCCAACGGGAAGAAGCATCCTTTGGCGATATTGGATATATTATTGCCGAGAAATCTGGCTAAACATATCGCACGTTCTTTGGCTTTGGATCCGGAGATTCACGCGGCAAGATTGAGTAAGGAACAGAGGCGCGCGATGTTGATGAAAATTAGCGGTTTTGAACTGGCCGTGACGGGCAGAGGCGCGGGTGATGAATTTGTGACCGCGGGAGGGGTGGATACCAATGAGATCAATCCTTATACGATGGGGTCGAAGAAATGTCCCGGTCTGTTTTTTGCCGGCGAGATATTGGATGTGGACGGATTCACGGGCGGTTTTAATCTGCAGTCGGCGTGGTGTACGGGCAGGCTGGCCGGGGAGAACGCTTAACCGGAGCTTCAGGCGTTGAGAATCCTTTCCAGTCCGGCGATGGCTTTCCAGAATTTTTCGTAGTAGTCCGGACGACTTAATTCTATCGGGTTTTGGCTTCTTTTTGACAGCAGCGCTATTTTGTTCAGTTCCGGAACGGAGGTTTTTGGGAATACCGGCATCTTTTGCGGACAGACCCGCCAGGCCGAGATATTGAATTGTTGTCTGTATTCTTTGAATCGGTTCGCGTATGTGAACAGGGCGTAATAATCTTGCGGGGTGATTCCTTTAATTTTCCTTATGGATTCGTGAGTTAAGATTTCGTGCAGGATTACGAGCAGGCTGTATGTGTCGACGGCTTTTGTCAGCCTTGTTTTTGATTCTTTACGGGATAGGCCTTTTTTTGTCCTTAGGACACCTTCGGCCCGGACCATGCTATATGGGCTGATCGAGTAAAGCGGGGTCATAAAGTATTCTCCTTCGTTGATGTCTTCTTCCTTATGTATGGCGTTGTCTATGAGCTTCGCGGTCTTTCCGATGATGAGAATGTTGGCCGGCTTGATGTCTCCGTGGAAAAAATCTCTTTTTCTGTAGTCATCTACCGCGTTTTTCATTTGTGAGAGAAATCCGGTTGTCTTAGACGGTTCTTGTCTGTTGAGAGCTTCGCGGAGAGATATGCTTTCGCCGGTTTCGTAGATGATGTGTTCCGGTCCTATACTTATGGCTCTTATGATGTTCGGATTGTTCCATTCAATTTGGGCGCGGACTGTGGCGATTTCTTTTTGGTAGGCTTTTTGGGCTGGCGATGCCTTTTCGTTTCCGCACCGGTTCGCTTTCTTGAGTGCGCCTATGGTAAATCCCGTATGGTTTTTCCTTACGAAAGCCACATTTGTGATGGTGCCGAAGCCTCCTTTGTTTATGTCTTTTCCGATGAATCCTCTAATGGCCGTGCCGTCGTCTTCCGTGAAGCCGGTTGATTTTTCGCATAGTATCGCAGTGAGGCATTGAGTTTCGGCAAGAGTAGCGATGTCGCTTGCGGCAAGTATCTCTAATGTTTTTCGGTCGTTTTCGTAAAGGCGTTTAAGAAAAAAATGATATGTGTCGTCGGAGGATACGGGGACGCCTTTAAGCAAACTTTCTATGGATTTTCTGAACTCTTCGGGGGCGAAGAGGTGCCGGTCCGAATCGAATGGTGCACGGGGAATGCCCTTTTCCTGCGTTGTTTGTTGCTGGTCCAGCTGTCTTTGGAGGTTCCAAAATCCCAAAGGCGAGGTGTTACTGATGGAATCTTTATCTTTGTCCGGGTCATTTGCGGTGATAATGTTTTTTACGGCTTCACTGTTTTTTTTGAAGATTTCGCGAAGATGATCAGGGATGTCCTTATCTTGAGGTGTATCTTTTTGATTGGGGAGGCCGCTTTCTTCGTAGTCGCGCGTGTTTTTTTGCATGGGGCGTCGCTTAATTCGACTGTTTGATTAGCTTAAAGACTTTAGTATAAACAAGGAATTAGTCAAGAAATGCTTTTTAGAGTTTTTTGCGTCGCCTGGTTCGGAGCATCACTTGAGGGCACAGGACCCTTTCGTTCCCGGCTGCCCTCAAGCGATGCTCCGAACCAGGCTAAATAAAAGTCTTTGGAAAAGAGAATGTTATTTGCGTTATATGGGGAAATCATTTACTGGGTGAATTAGGGTTGTGGGGTGGGGGAAGTAGGGGGCATGAATCTATTCTTCGGGGTCTATGAAAAATATTTGGCAGCGGGTCAAAAGGTCGCCGTATATGCCGATGTCCGGTTCTATTTTGAGGTCTTTCGGTACGATTATCATTACCGGGCCTCGGGGGTTGCCGACTACCAGGTTGTTTTTTCCGTTAAGGAAAGCGAAATGGTTTATCAAGGATAAACGGTCTTTTTCTTGGGTGGCCGAGCCGTCGATAACGAATAATCTGTTTTGTTTCTCGTCGCCCTCTTTTTTTTTCTGGATATCGTATATCCATTGGTCTAAAGGATCACCTTTTTGCACCCCTGTGCGTCCGGGGATGGCGCCGGTCGTATATTTCTGTATATCTATCGGCTGGTCTGTCATTTGCGGAACTTTTTCTTTGATGATTTTAAGGATTTCGTCCGCCTCTTCCGTAGTGGAGACCGAGAGTACGTAAGCTCCATTTTTCGCTAACGAAATCATGTTTATCATTCTCTGTAATGTCGGATTTTTTTCCAGGTTTTCCCGAAGGTCTTCCGAATTGTGTCCATAAGATTCCATAGTGTTTGTGTTTATTTTGTAAGGTTTATTTTAATTTGTTTGTCGTTGTTGCCGGGTAAAGCAGAACAGAAAGTATTCACCAGGTGAATTAGGGTTGGGGGAAGTAGGGCCTTAGGGTTTCTTTTAGGCGGGTGAAGGATTCGGTGAATTTGGCGGTGATGCGGTTGCGGTCTTCGAAGGTTATTTCGTAGATGCCTTCGGTGTCGTATTTGGGGATTTGGAAGGTTATTTCGCGCAGTTCGCGGGGGATGAGCCTGTCTATGCGGTTGGGGAAGAGCGAGAAGCCTCTTATCACTATGCTTCTTTCGGGTTCGGGTAGCGGCTCAAGAAGAAGGAACTTTAGGTATGCTCCGTCTGCAATCTCTTCTTTGTCCATGGGGTAGCCGTTGGAGCTGAAGGGGATTATGGTCAGCAACAAGTCGAAGCCTTCGGGGAAATGGGCCTTGAGGTGGCTGTCTTCGATAATGCGCTCTGTGTACGACTGGAGGAGCTTTTCCGGTAACAGTGTGTCGATGGTGAGAGGCGGATTTCCTTCGTCCTGCAGGAATTCGGTTATCATGCGGCAGTGATCCTGAAGTGACGGGGGGAGCGGTAACTCCGGCCACACCGCCTTCGCGTCTTTTTGTGAGTCCATCTGTTGGGCGGCGGCTACTTCGTTCGCGTAGGCCGCGGCTATTTGGAGGCTTTTTTCGCTGATGTTTTTCATATTTGTTTGTTATCGGGCTGTTTTATCTTTTTTTCATCGCTCCCGGACGGACTGTGGCTTTTTCTGCGGCAGTCTGCTGTTTTCTGGCTCCAGGGCGAATCGTGGCCTTTTGTTCCGAATTGTCCGTTTGAAGTTCTCTGTGTTCGGAAGGGGGGACGTTTCCGCCCATCTGTATCACCAGATCCCGAAGGCTTTTCCAGAACTCCTCTATGTTGTTCTCCGAGGATATTAGCGTAAGGTCGTTGCTCATGTCTATTATGTTCCCGAGTCTTTTCAGCGCAGGGTTGAGAGAGGATGGGAATTTGGGGATTCCTCCGGGTGGCAGTATTAGGGTTGCATGAAAGTACCGTTTAACTTCATTAAGCTGTTCGCCGTATTCTTCAAGGCTTTCTATGTTTTCCGGTGTAAGTCCGGGGATGGCGTATATGATTTGGCTGTCGGTCAGAAGTTTTCTGACTGTGGTTATGATTGCGTGCATGTCGAATCCGGCCGCCAGGCGTTTTTCGATTTCGGAGTCGGACAGGTTTGCGGCCCGCAGTCTGGATTCCGCGTTAGATAAGGTTCCGAATGGCGGCATATACCATAGTGTACTTTGAATTTTTCCTCCTTTTGTAACCAAGTCTTTGTGTGAGTTTACTGAAAGGTCTATCAGTTTTGTCGTGCGGGTAATATTGTCATCCGGTTCCTGCTGTTCCAGAATCAGTATGTTGTCCGGTTTGAAGTCGGAGATGAACATACCGTTCCGCCAGAAGGTCTCGACTGCTTCGCGCGTCTGCAGAAAAAGCGACAGTGTCTCTTCGGGTTTCAGGTTTTTGAGGCTTTCTTCCAGCGTCATCGCGTTTTTGCTCGTTTCGTATATGATGTGGTCTTCTCCTGTGCTTAGCGGGTTTATGATGTGCGGGTTTTTCCATGAATGTTGAAGACGGGCTATATCCAGTTCGTTCTGGAAAACTCTTTTTGCCTCCGTTTCCCCACTGATTATGGCAGATGGATTTTCACGGTCTTTTTCTTTGATATGCATCATATCCATGATTCTTTTTCTGTCCTTAAGCGGGGTTTTGAGTACGCCGGATATGAAGTGAGACCAGTCTTTGGAAAGGAAGGCCACATAACAGATGTCGTTAAGAGAACCTTTCTTCGATGCCGGTTTTCCGGGAAATGCAGTGATGTTGCCGTTACTGCTTTCGTTGAAGTAGTTGACGGATTTTCCCGACAGGATTGTGTGCAGGCATTCGGTCTTTGCCAGCATGTCGATATCGCTCGCTTCGAGTGCACTGTACTTTTCCGGGTTGTTTCGGCGGAAGTGCAGGAGTATGGAGCGGTGCGGTTCGAGCGGATCCAGGTGGGGGGCGTGTGTGGATTTTTCGTCAATCGCGGATTCATCGTTTGCTTTGATCCATTCGATGGCTTTTTTGAATTTTGCGGCCGTAACTTCAGGGAATTCCATGCGGAGATCTTCCAGTGCGGCAATCTGTTCGGCGGAGATTACTGTCGGCGGGGGGATGTCGGAGACGGATGTGCTTTTTTGGGTATGTATGGATTCGGATATCTTTCCATGGATATCTTCGGCGATGGCGAAGGGTCTGCGCGATATGGCTGAAGGTGTCTTTGCGGTGTCCGTTGAAGATGAATTTTCTTCATCGGAAATGGACAGAGGATCTTTGTCTCCGGAACTGTCTTTCTGGTTTTGAGCGGTGTTCTTTGTCATATGCTTATATTATACAATGTTTCTTGCGATTGTACATGGTGAAAAGATGGGTATCGGTGATGATTTTAGGTTGTATTTTGTATGAAGATGAGTATCTTGGGTGAGCTTTTTATTATGTCAAGTCGAACGAAATATGGAAGTATCTGTGAAAAATGAGTCTGTGCAGAAGAAAGAACGTATCCAGGTGCTGGATTTCATACGGGCTTTGGCGATAGTTCATGTTTTCCTGTTCCATTATTGCATGGAGTGGTTCGGGTCTTCTTTTATGTCGGTTCCCGGGGGGGTAACGGCAAACCTTTCGCGCTGGGAGCTGTTTAAGGGAGGGGATTGGCTTGCTCTTTTGAAGAATCTTGTAAGTTTTCTTTGGTTCTATGGTTTTTCCGCGGTGAACGCTTTTATCGTGGTCAGCGGGTTTGTTCTTACTTACGGGATGTTGCAGAGGCCGATTCCTGCGGGTGGCGGAGTACGCGGTCTGGCGGCGTTTTATTACCGTAAGTTCAAGAGAATAATAGAGCCTTTCTATGTTTCGGTGGTTTTCGGGATAGCGATTCTTTATTTGAGGAATCTGCTTTTTCCGGGGCAGGCCGCGGATCCGATATATGGTCTTATCGACGGGTTGAAGCTGGTTTTTGTGCCGTTTTTGACTTTCGATATGGTTCTTTTGCAGAAGTTCAACGGGGATTACTGGTTTGTTCCTTTGATATTGCAGTTGTATCTGCTTTTTCCTCTTCTGTTTTTCGTTTTGAAGAAGGTGAAGCCGGTTATGTTTATTGCCGGAGCCTTGGTTGTGACTCTCGGTTACAGGTTTATTGCGGCTTATTTTCTGGATACGGTACCTATCGGGGTCATCTGGCCTTCCGGTAACAGTTATCTGTTGTTTGTTTTCTTTTTGCCGCGGCTGGCGGAGTTCTGTTTTGGGATGGTTCTGGGTTGGGCATATTTCCACAAGAAGGATGTGTTCGGGTATCTGGGCAGAGGAAGGTTCATGCTGCTAGGTGCGTTGTTGGCTTATGGCGGTTTTATCTTGAGGTCGTATTGTGAGGGGTGGATTTTCTGCGACCTGTTCATGGGAATAGGAGTGTTTTTGTTTCTGCTCAATCTGGCGCGGTATCTTGAGAGAATCAGCTTTATGGAAAGGTTTATGAAAAGTCTGGGAGGGTGTTCGTATCAGGTGTATCTGGCTCACCATTATGTGCTGAACTATCTTTTGTTGCCGCTGATATTTGCCTTGGGTTTGCGCGGCAACGAAAGTGTATATTGGGCTCTGGTAGTTCCGTATGGTGTGATGGCGATATGGAGCGGGAGGTTTATTCTGTATGTGGAAAAAAGCATCGGGAAGATTTGGGCAAAAGGTCTTTTGCTGAAAAAGGGCCGGCCGCCGACGGAGGATGTGTGATCCCTTTAGATTGTGGGGACGGGGCTCTTTAGGTAATCTTCGGTGGAGGTTTTTTTGGGGGTGGCGGGTGGTTCGGGTTTTGGCGGGAGTTCCGATTGAGGTTCCGGTGGCGCGGGGGATGGGGTAGCGGGTGTGTTTGGGGTTTCTGTCGATGGCGCGGGTGGAGATTCCGTGTCGGAGGGGTTGGATGAAGTTGTGATAGTTACTATCTCTTCGGACGCGTAGCCGGATTTGTCTATCGCTTTTGCCATAACCGTGTGGCGGGCGGTTCCGGTTGCTCCTTTGGGTAGCCGGATTGAGCCCTCGTACGGAGATGTCGAGGAATTGTATTTGTATTGGCCGTCCAGGTAGTATTCGACCTTGTCGATTCCGTTCAGCGCGGTGACGTGTACTTTTACAGTGAAGGTACTGCCGTTTTGGATATTGTCGCCGTCCGAGGGTGATGTTATTTCTATCGACGGTTTTTGCGCCAGTTCTTCTTCGCTGCATAGTTCGGAGGTGACTATCGGAGGGGGGCCGAAGGTTATGTTCGTGCCGGTGTTACCGCCCATGTTGCTCTGTACCCATTCTTGCGCGCCTTTTTCCCATTCGGGGTAGGGGGCTATGTCGTGGATATTAAGGAAAGTTTTCTTTACCACAAAATCTTTGGGGCAAAATTCGTTGGCGAGTTTGTTGTTGCGGCTGTCCACTTCGGCTTCCACATTGCTGTCGTCGATTTCAGTCGGGACGGAGAAGCTGGCGAAGATTTCTGTCCTTAGCTGGTTAGCAGGGGTTTCGGGGGAGGGAAGTTTTCCCGTGTATTTGGAAACGGAAACTTGTCTGATTCCGTCGGCGACGGGGAATTTTTCGTTGGGTTTGTCTTTTAGCGCGGCGGTCATGAATTTCTTCCAGAGCGGGGCGGAGGTTGTGTAGCCGTCGGCGTAGGTGGAAAGGTTGCCTTCGTCGTCACGGTTGTTACCTGTCCATACTCCGGCGACAAGGCTCGGGGTGTAGCCGACGCACCACAGGTCGTGGGGAAGATATTCTTTGTCGGGGGTTTTGCGGTTACTGGTTCCTGTCTTTGCCGCGTTGTCGTGATCGGGAACGGTCATGTTTGCACCTAAGCGGACACTGGTGTCGGAAAGAATGCTGTTAATCAGGTATGCAATCTGCGGGTCAAGGACTGCCGAACCGGGCTTCGGTTTTGCCTCGTCTATAATTTCGTTGCGGGCGTTTGTTACCTTTAGTATGGTGACCGGTTCCTGACGTACTCCGAGGTTGGCGAATACTCCGAAGGCGGAGACCATGTCTATAAGTTTAACTTCGGCCGCGCCTATGGACAGTGGCCAGCCGTAGTCGCGATTATCATCAAGAAAGTTTACCCCCATTTTTTTTGCAAGTTCGATGATTGGTTTTTGTTCACCGGCGAGGAAGTACGCTTTGATCGCGGGGATGTTGCGGGATTGAGCCAGGGCTTCACGAAGGCTAATTGGGCCACGAAATTTACCGTCGAAGTTTTTTGGGAATGTGCTAAGTCCAAGTCTTGTTTCAGTGTCGAAGATTATCGATCCGGGCGAATAGCGGTTGTAGAATGCCTGCGCGTAAACGAAAGGTTTGAAGGAAGATCCCGGCTGGCGGAACTGGTCGGCGACGTTTACCTGTCCGTCTATCTTCTTGTCCCAATAATCGCGTGAGCCGACCATGGTCAGAATCTCTCCTGTCTTAGGGTCTATGGCCACAAGGCTGGCGTTCTTTACGTTGTACTTCTTTTCGTTGTTTTCGGCTTCGTCGGCTATTATTTTTTCCGCGGCTTCCTGAAGGGTGGGGTCGAGTGTGGTGTATACGTTCAATCCGCCCTGTTCGATTATTTCTTTGCCGTATTTCTCTTCGAGCTGATTGATGATGTAAAAGACGAAGTGCGGATGTCTGATCTGTTCGTGGTATTCGCTGAATTTGAAATTCTGAAGTTCGAGCAGAGTTTCTTTCTTTTGTTCTTCGCTGATGTAGCCGAGTTTTTCCATGGTCTTGAGTACGATGTCGGTGCGGCCCTGGACATAGACGCTGTGGGTGGCGTCGAGTTGAATGTCCTTTCCTATCAGACCGCGCATGGTTTCGTTTCCTTTGAGGTCGGTTTCGGTGCGAATGTCGCGTCTCTCCAGATCTTCGGGTGTGAATTGTTTTGTGAGCGTAGAATAGAGGTGGGGGCCGTAGGGGTTGTAGTAAGACGGGGCTTTAGGAAGTGATGCAAGGATGGAAGCTTCGGCCAGTCCGAGGTCTTTGGCGTGTTTGTTGAAGTATGCCTGCGCGGCTTTTTCCACTCCGAAGGCGTTGTTGCCGTACGGAATCTTGTTAAGGTAGAGTTCGAGGATCTTTTTTTTGTCGTAGGTCTCTTCCAGGCGGACGGCGAGAATAAGCTCTTTTAGTTTTCTGATGTATGATTTTTCGGAACTTAAGAAGGCGTTCTTTATGTATTGTTGAGTGATGGTGGAGCCTCCCTGTGCTGTTCCCATGCGGGTGACGTTTGTGACTGCCGCGCGTACGATTCCGATCATGTCGAAGCCGGCGTGAGTCCAGAACTGGTCGTCTTCTATGGCTATGGTCGCGTCGATGATGTTTTTGGAAATCTGGCTGAATTCCACGTATTGGCGGTTTTCGCCGCCGTGTTTTACATAAAGGACGTTGCCTTCACGGTCATATATGGTAGTGGATTGCGCTACAGAAAGCTTGTCGAGGTCTTTGACGTTGGGCAGGCCAATGCTGACTACCGCTATAAGTATAACGAATGCCGCGACTCCCGCGGCCGCCAGCCCTACTATAATCAGTCCGCTCCAGATCAGGATTTTTTTCAGATTCATCGGGACTAATTGTGGTCTTGGTTTCCTGTAGAACGGATTTACCCGGTTGAAGTCGAAATTCTTCATGTAGGTTATTGAAAAATAACAAGGTTTACCTTTGGCGCGGGGGTATGGTAACAGAAAAGGGCTTTTGTTTCAATGGAGGGCCATGTAGCTACCCATAAAGCCGAGTGACAAACGCTTTTTTGGGGATATTGTTTTTTTGACGGCGGGAGGTTAAGGTTGTCTGCTGCGGCAGGCGTTCAAAGATAGAGACCCGATCGTCAAAAGTTTTGTGAGCTCTTATGTATTAAGAGCTTTACAAGTCCGTTGACTCATTGTACCTTGCTTGTCCTGATGTTTGTGGCTTGTCTTTAGGTTATTATTTTCCTGGAGACCCTGCCCTTCGTCGGTGAGGTCTTTGACAAGATGTGTGTCTTTAAAATCCGGCTTCATGGTGAAGTCCGGGAAACGAATCGGTCGTTTTTGTCGTTTGAGGGAGTGATGTCATGAGTCAATCGGTAAGTTCTGTGGATGTCGAAGTATTAGTGAACGGTGGGAAAGCCCCTGCTTGTGTTATCGGCGGAGAAAAATATGTGCTTGTGGAGAAATCTTCGTCGATAAAGGTGGTTGTATGGGATTCTTTGAGAATTCTTAAGAAGGTTTCGGTTATGAGTGGGATTGTACGTCCCGTGGCTATGTCCGACTGTGACGAGGTTAGGGTCTATGAGTCTAATTTCGTCTCCTCCGGCAATTCCATTGTCGTAGTGATGTCTTCCGGGCTTTGGGTTACCGGCAGGGTTGTTAATCTCTATAATGTGGATACGTTGGAGCACATGCAGAATATCGATCCTGCTGCAGGATACGACGAGGAGATAGTGTTTCCTGTTGAGGAATGTTCTCCTTCTTGCGATACTTACGCGGAGGTCGTTCGGATGGCTTTGTCTCTCTGTTTTTCGGCTAGCTGACGGCCTTGTTGCTTTGTATGATAAATGACACATAGATTGTCTTAGGCTGTTTTTAACAGGCGGTCTCTTATAAAGGGGATTGCCTGTTTCACGTTGCCTGTTGCAGGGATTGTGTTGACAAAATACCTAATTCGTTATATTCTGCTAATCCTGATGTTTGTGGCTTGTCTTTAGGTCTTAATCTACTTTAGAGACCCTGCCCGCGTCGGTTAGGTCTTTGACAAGATGTGTGTCTGAAATCCGGCTTCATGGTGAAGTCCGGGTATGTGACGGTTTTTTCTGAAGGAGTCATATCATGAGCGAATGCGAGAATCTGGTTACGGTGGAAGTGTTCGTGAATGGAGAAAAAGCTTCTGTCTGCGTTGTCGGCGGAAACGAATATGTTTTGGCGGAGAAAGGCTCGTCCGTTAAGGTTGTGGTGAAGGATCCTTCGCATGTCCTTACCGGTGTGGTAGTCCGAAACGAATCCAGTCGTGAAGTTTTCAGGTTCGACGAAGACGGTGTGAATATCTATGAATCGCATTTCTTCTTCAAGGGCGATTACCTGGCGATTGTTATGTCGTCCAAGACCTGGGATACCAGTAGAGATGTTTATTTCGCGGGCTCGGAAAGAGCGAAGTCGGCGGTGCCAATCGGCTATGATTTGGAGGTGCAGTTTCCTTGCGATTCCGTTCAACAGGCGTCGGGAATCTGCATGGATTATTACGGAGTCGATCAGGTGGCCGAATGGAGAGCGAAATCGTTTTTGGAATCTCTGCCCGATGATGTTAACGAGAGGGCGCTCGCGGAAAGTCGAGCGATGATCGACAGGACTCTTCCCCGGTCAAATTTTTTCGATAGGCAGGAAAGGGAGTTCTGGGCCAATCCGGTAATCCGCTATTATGATGAGGAAAAGCTGGCCGGCCGAAAAGCGATGTTTCCTCCTCCGCGGATAGAGGTTGTTATAGAAGGTGATCCTGCGGCCGTCGGGGATAAAGAAAGTCATGATGATTCTTCCGACGCGGTCTCTCTTTGGAAAAAATATCATTTCAATGACTGACGGATCGGGCGGTTCGCGTTATTTGTGACACATGTTTGTCTTAACCTAAATTAACAGGCGGTCTCTTAAAGGGATTGCCTGTTTTACGTTGCCGACCTTTTATCTGACGCCGATTTTTGGTATAATTAAGGGATTTATAGATTAACACTTTTTATATGATTACTTTGGGACAGTTGCATGCGTTGAGTCTGGAACTGGCTATTGATCGCGGGCCTGTGAGTAGGAAAGAGGTAGAGGAGGATTTGAAGAGGATTCGGAAGGAATATGGCAAGTTGGATGCGAAGAAGAAGCGCTATTTTGATAAGGAACGGCTGATTAATCCGATTTTGGATAGTCGGATTGAGTTCGGTGACCCGAATACTGGATTGAAGCGGGTTCTGGTGGGGATAGACATAATGGTCGGAGATCTTCTGATGGCGAAGGAATTGGGGAGGGAAGGGAAGAAGTTCGATGCGGTGATTGCGCATCATCCGGAAGGGAAGGGGTTGATAAGTCTGGAGGATGTGATGCCGATTCAGGACGATATCGCGGTTTTGGACGGGGTGCCGGTGAATATCGCGGAGAAATTGATGAAGGCGCGGCTTGTTGAGGTGAACCGCTGGCTGCATTCGTATAACGACTATAGGATTGTGGATGCGGCGCGGCTTTTGAATATGCCTTTTATGTGTCTGCATACCATCGCTGACCATAACTGTTATTGGTTTCTTAAGAATTTCATCACGAAGAAGAATCCCAAATATCTTGGGGAACTGATGGATTCGGTGATGGAGCTCCCTGAATATCAGGAGGCGGCGCGGAGGAACAATGCGCCCCGGCTGTATGTGGGTGATAAGAAATCACGGGTAGGGAAGTTGTCTTTTTCGGGGATTACGGGCGGCACGACGGGTCCCAAGGAGATATATGAAAAGATGGCGATAGCGGGCGTGGGGACGATGATTGTGATGCACATTCCGGATGAACACAGGAAGCTGGCGCAGAAGTACCATATCAATGTGGTGGTTCTTTCTCACATGGCCAGCGACAGTATAGGTGTGAACCTTCTGATGGACGAGGCGGAGAAGAAGGGAACGGAGATTGTGGCTTGCGGAGGGTTTATTCGGGTCTCACGAGTCTGATTCACCTGGTGAGTGGGGACAGGAGCTTTTTTCTGTTTCCATTGGCGGGATGCGGTGTCCGCCTTTGGCGGACGTTACTGTGGTACGCACTTCGTGCGTGGGGAAAAAGACCGGTGGGCGGGTTATGTCGGTCTTTGTTTTTTGATCCTGGACTTATGGCGCCACGGATTTTTCGGGGTGGGCCGGTGGGTACGGTAGTGAGGGTTTTTAAAAGGAGGGAGCCTGAAGCTATCTATTTGTGGCTGGGTGCGGCGTTTTTTGAAGGTACATTCGGATTGCCGTAGATGTTGCCTGGATTTCCTTTGTAATAATCCGGCGGGCGACCTTCGTCACGGTAAGTCGGGTCGTTGCACATTGCGGCGATACAGCGGTCTCGATTAAATACTCCATTTGGTGTGCCTTTTGGCGGTTTGTCCAGCGGAGGGTCTTCTGCGGGCGCGGCATCAGCTTCGTCGGTCGGGGTTGTTAGTTGAGAATCGTTATCTCCTCCGCATGCGATGGAACATAATGGGAGAGAAATGGCAAGCAAGCAGACTATCGAAAATTTCATGATAAACCTCCTGTTACGAATCCCGTTAACTTATTGATTTTTAAAATCCGTTTTGTGTTTCACCTCCTTGCTAAAGGTTTCTTACTTTATTTAAGCCTCACTTTTAAGGATCAAAATTAAGTAAATTATACGAGTGCGCTGATGGTTGTCAATTTTTTTGGCACAGGGAATAGGCCGGCAGAGTGTGAGCTCGATGTCGGCCTTTGTTGTTGATCCGGGGGACTTTGGGGCGCCACGGATTTATGTGGGCCGTTGGGTACGGTGAGTGAGGTGTATCTTACCTGGGAGGCATGCTGTTGTCGCGGGAGCGTTCTCTGTGGTAGGGGCGGTCGTGTTGTCTGTCTAAGTGATTGGATCTTTGGTTGTCGGGTTTGACGGTTTTCGAGCTGGCCGCGCAGCCGGTTACTATCGTGGAAACGAATCCGATGGATATGGCTGTCGCTAGAACTCCTAATGTAAGTATCGAATTTATCAACAATTTTGTTGCAGAGTATAGTATTCTTTTTAACATCGACGTTCTCCTTTTGTCAGAGGCCGGGTTTTTTAAGTCTCACTATTAAGGATCAAATTTTACTGAATCATACATTAATATTGAAATTCGTCAAATTGCTTGCCATTGGGAATAGACATTGGGAATAAGCCGGCAGAGTGTGAGCTCGATGCCGGCCTTTGTTTTTTGATCCGGTGGTCCCTGGGGCGCCGCTTTTTATGGCGGGCCGTCGGGTACGGAAAGTGAGAGTCTTTTACCTCGGTGGGTTGTTGCGGTAGCCTATCTGGTGATAGGGTCGCTCGTTGCGGTCAAGGTTGTTTGATACCGGGGACGTCGTTGTCGCTGTTGTCGCAGCTTTCGTCGTCGTTGGTTTTGCGGTAGTTCTTTGTGCAGGAAAATGATACAAGCAGCCGGAAGTTGTGGCCAGAAAATAAACGATGCCTACGATTATGCCGCACATGGAAACCATAAATGCCGAGAGACCTCTGTCTTTAATCAAACCATGCATGTGTCTTTTCTCCTTGTGTTTGGGATATCCCTTTATGTCGGTTGAAGTCAGTCAGATAAGTACTCGAACTGTCTTATTGCTCTAATCCGGATGGTGTCTCTTATAGCTATCTATATAATTGTCATTCGGCTTTCCTGTAGACACTTCCTGGTCAAAAGTGTCTATACAGGAGATATATATGACGGCGGAAGAACATGCCAATATGATGTAGCAGATTGCAACTCTCATTTTTTCCGGGTTCCTCCTAGTAGGTTTTTGAATAGATCCGATCGATGATGACTTCACGAACACAGAGAAAGATGATGAAGCTGAATGTTAGGAAAATAATTAAAAATTTATCACTCTCCAGACATTCAAGTATGACGTTTATCATTCCATCAATCACGTGAATCCTCCTTGTGCCGGGGTTTTGGTTCTCACTTTTTAAAGATCAAAGTTGTGTGAATTATAATGGTAAATCTGTATATGTCAAGGTATTAACAATAGCCCTTTAATAAGGGATTATTGAGCCATGAGCGTGTATGTGATTGTTCCTATGTAGGTTCCCGGGTCTGTGTTTCCCGGGAGATTTAGTTTCATGGCGACATTGGTGGAAATATCAGTATTGTGGCTGGTGCTTGTGGAAAGTAAAGTTACGATACCACTAAGGCCGTTGTTCAGGTCTATTCCGCTACCTGCTATGCCGCTGGGATTTGTGGCATTTCCGCCGTTTTGTGCCAGAAAAGCATATGGATCGGGTTGGGTAAACTTGTTGAAGTGGATGTCCGGGTCATTATAGGCATCGTCATACAGAACCGGAGCTGCTACGTTGTGGCGATTTCCTGTTTTGTCTTCGACCGAGTAAACGACTTTTTCGCCGGTCAAATGGGTTAAGCCTTCATTTGTCGTTATTATGCGGATATTGCCGGCAGGTATCGTCGAAGATCCGTTGCTTAGACCGGAGCTTAACTGTGCCGTTACGGTAAAGCCTTTTTGAGTTAAGGGACAGTCGTCGGCCCCGTTACTGCGGGTGTCGGTTACGATTAACAGATTTGCCGAAGGGGGAGAAGAATCATCACTCAATATCTTGTCGTAAGATTGCTGTGCGCTGCCACTGGCGGTTTTGTCTTGCCAGTTTACGGAGTCGGGAGCTTTTGCGATCGTGAATACCGGATTTTGCTCGCAGATTATTTCCTGCGTGTAGTCTTGTCCGGTCAATTGTGTCTGGTCGAAGATG
>JBGSVP010000001.1:0-285231 GCA_041752875.1 Candidatus Altimarinota bacterium | reverse complement strand
TAGGTTCTTGAGTCGTAGAGCGCTTTCATTTCGACGATTCCGTTTCTGAATTCAGGGATATCTTTTCTGTAGAGTGATGATGTTGATACGGTGGATGTCGTAATTCTGATTGTGCCGTTAGATTCTGTTATCGTGTTGCCTCCGGTAGTGACGTTCCATTTGTTGCTTATGACTCCGTCGTTGAAATCGTCGAAACCGTCAAAGACCTTTTCTCCGCTGGATACCGACGTTAGTGTCGGATTGCCGTATGTGATGTAGACCGTCTTGCTGTCGTTAGCCGGAATTTGCGATACCCTGATCCAAATTCTGGTCGCGGTCGAAGGTTCCGGGTCTTCGATCCAGTGGTTGATCGGGGTGATTCCGTCGGTGTCGTAGAAGCGGATGTCGCCCATGTCGATTTTCATCTTTCCCGCATTTATGAGTGAAAGGGCGTCGATTGTTACAGATGTCTGGTAGTTAAACAGAGCTGAACCGCCGGTGTTATTTATTGTCACCGCTTTTTTGTATGACGGCGGGGCGAAGTCGTTTCCGCTGATGGTAATCGTGGTTCCTCCGTCGGTAGTGTCTGACAGCGGACTTACCGAAGTTAAGCTGATAGTATTATAGGTGAAAGCATCGGTGGCTTCGACTTCGGTCGCGTCGGGTGTGATTATCTTTATGTCCACGGCTCCGGCGATGTGCGGCGGGGTTAGCGCGGTGAGTGTGCCGGTGTCTCTGTAGGTGACGGATAGGGCGTCTGTGCCGTCGAATGTTACCCTCAAAGGACTTGTCGTTTCCGCTGTGTTTACGGTTGTTGTCGGTTCGGAGGCGGTGTATTTGCGGACGCGGAAATCGTCGAACTGTAGATTGTTATCTGCACTTAGTCCGACATATCCCTGATTCCAGGTTGAGTCCGTGTGGTTGTTTGAGGTCAATAATGTGGAAGTTGTCGGATTAGTGTAATATCTTGCGTATAAAGTGGATCCCGCGAAGGTGTCGCGACCGTAAAGCCAAGTGTTGTCGGGGAAGTTGTAGCTGCCGTATCCTATGGCTGTCCAGCTATCTGCTATCTTGCGGTAGAAGCCGTATGTGCTGATGTCGTTTCTGTACTGTGCTATATAGGTGGTTAAGTTATTTTTTGCCTGTGAACGGTGGAATATTCCTCCGACGGTGTTGGTTAGCATGTTTATCTTGTATTCCAGAACATAATCGCTAAGCATAGTTGGAGTGTTGGCTATCAGGTTGACATTGGGGCTTCCCGCAAGGTATCCGTTGGTTGTGGTTAAGCTGCCGTTTACAAGAATCCACTTTGACATATCAAGTGTCGGAGCGTTGAAGTCATCAAAGAATTCAAAAGTCGCGGTGCCGTTGCTCCCCGCGGAAAGAGCGAAGTCTCCGTAGGTCATGTAGATGGTCTTACTCCCGTTCGGTATTGAAGGTATCTTAATCCAGATGCGGGTGGTGGTCGTGTTGATACCTGATTCTATCCAATATTTAAGGTCGGTTGTCTGGTCGGAATCCTGGAAGCGGATGTCACGGCCGTCGCTTTGCATCTTGCCCATGCTGATGAGTTCCGTCGTGTTGAGTTGGATGAGTGTTTGGTGTTTTGTTAACGCGGAGCCGGTGTTGTTGACGGTGATCGATCGTTTGTATGTCGTGTGTTTGAAGTTACTTCCGGTGATCGTTACCAATGTTCCGCCGGCGGTCGTGGCGCTTGACGGAGTGATGTCTGTGAATGTGGGAACGGCCGGGCCAAGGTATGTGAAGCCGTTTGTCAGAGTGCCCGTGTTTCCTCCACGGTCGGTGACGGCCACATCTACAGCGCCTGCCGTGTGTGCAGGGGTTACTGCGGTAAGCGTTGTCTGATTTATGTATAGGACATCGGTCGCAGGAATCCCGTCGAAGGTTATCGAATTTGATCCGCCGGTTTCGGAACCGAGTGTGGCGTATGGTTCCGTCGCTGTTAATTTGCGTACACGGAAGTCGTCGGCCTGCGCGCTTCCGGCTCCGTTATAGTAACTGTCCAGGGCCAGGCCTATTGTTCCCCAGGTGTAGGCGCTGTTGGTGGCTGTGGCTTTTAAGACATCATCGGTGTAGCCTTTTAATGTCGATCCGTTAAGACTGAATGTTGATTTGTGCCATACTCCTGTGCCAAAACTGAAGGCGGTCGTGGTGCCGTAATAAGTGAGAGGCGAAACTGTGCCGATGCGTAGGAAGGCGTCGGATGTCGACCATCCCATGCTGTAGTCATAACCTCTGGCGTAGATACCAAGGTCCTGTCCTTCGTTGGCTCTTGATATGTATCGGATATTGCTTTCGACTATTCCGTCGGTGAAGTTTGAGTATGGGGTGTAGATGACATCAAACCCTGCCGATCCTCCCGTGATATTCATATACCCGTTGCTTTCGGATATAGAAGCTCCGGAACCGACGTTGGTGATTATCGCCCAGTTGTTGGCGTTACCGTCGTTGAAGTCATCGAACGTGTCAAAGATCACATAGCCGTTGGAGGCGGATGTGAGATTGGGGTCTCCGTAGGTTACGACAAAGTCTTTGGTGCTCGAAGCGGAAATGTTTGTTCTGATCCAGATTTTTGTGGCCGAGCCGATGGCATTTTCTATCCAGTATGAAACCGGAGTTACTCCGTCCGAACCATAGACGCGGATGTCTCCCAGGTCGTAACGGATCTTCCCGGCGGAATATAGCGAGGAGGTATCGAGGGTGAAGAATGTCTGGTAGTTGGCCAGCTCCTGTGCCGCGTCATTGTGGATTGTGACCGTGCGTCTGTATGAAGGCGCGGTGAAGTTGGTGCCGGTGATTATTACTGCGGTGCCGCCGTTGATCGATCCGCTGTTTGCGGTTACGGTTGTCGGGTTCGGTGTATCGTAGGTGAAGCCGTTTGTCTTTGTGCCGGTTTCCGCGCCCGGCGCGGTCACTGTCACATCAACGGCACCGGCTATGTTGGCCGGAGTGTAGGCGGTTATTGTTCCTGTGTTCCTGTAGGTGACGTTTGTCGCGAATGCCGAACCGAATTTTACGGAAAGCGTCGAGGCGGTTTCGGTTCCGCCTATCGTCACGGTCGGTTCGGTGGTCATGGCCTTACGTATGCGGTAGTCGTCGACGCGGTAGTTACCGTACATGTATACTCCGGCGTAGCCCGAACTCCAGTTACTGTCGGTGTAGGAGTTTTGTGTCAGAAGTACGGAGTTCGTATTGTCCCTGTAGTACTTTGTCGTGAGTGTCGGTCCTACGAACTTTTCGCTCGCGTTCATCCAGTAGTTGGTGGGGAAACTGTAGCTTTGACTGTTATATACGGAGCCCCAGGAGTCGCTCACTCTTCGGTGGAAGTAGTTGTCGTTGAAGCTTTGGCGTTTGATGGAAACATAGAAATTCGGGCTGCTCTTTGCCTGGGAACGATGAATGATTCCTCCGTCCGTAGTGATGCTGTAGTACTTATAGTCGATTGCGTAGTTGGTGAGCGCGCTTGCCGTGTCGGCGAAAACAAATTGCGATTGTGAGCTGGTGGTACAGTTAAGGTATCCGCCGGTCGTGGTCCATGTGCCGCCGGAGATTATCCATTTGTTAAGGCTTCCGCTGAAGTCGTCAAAGAAACCAAAGGTGTTTGTGCCGTTGCTTCCGGCGGAAAGTGTGGAGTCCCCGTAGGTCAGGTAGATAGTCTTTTGTCCCAGAGTCAGTGACGGTATCTTTACCCAAATCCTTGTTGCCGTTGTGTTCATGCCGGATTCTATCCAATATGAAAGGGCGGTTACCTCGTCGGTTTCGTAGAAGCGGATGTCGCGGCCGTCAAACTGCATCTTGCCTTCGGTGATTAGTGTGGCCGTGTCCAGCGTGACAAGTATCTGGTAATCGGTCTGGACGCTATCGGTGTTGTTGATGGTCAATCCACGTCTGTATGTGGTGGGGGCGAAGTTGCTTCCGGTTATCGTCACATAAGTTCCGCCTGTCATCGAGCCAGTATTCGGAGTGATCTGTGAGACGCCGGCGGCCTGAAGTTTTAGTATAAATGCGTTTGGCCTGGTTCCGGTCTGGTAGTCGTTGTTGGTTACCACCAGGTTCCAGGAGCCGGCCAATTCACCGGCGAAGGCAAAATCGCAGGTAAGTTCGTTCGGGCTTATTACGTTTATGTTCGTGGCGTTGATATCCGGCTGGATGTTCCGTGTAAGTTTGACGGTCGCTCCGTTCCTGAAGTTTTGTCCGGAGACGGTAATCGTTACGGATGAATTGTTTGTGGCATTGTCCGGTGAGACGGAGCTTACCGCCGGAGGATCGTAGAATGTGTAGCCGTTAGTCTTTGTGGCGCTTGTGTTGTCGGAGTTTTGGAATGTCACATCGACCAGTTGCTGGGTGTGCGGGGCTGTCACGATTTGCAGGGTTCCGCTGTCTATATAGGTTATGCCGGCGGCGTTGGTGTCGTGGTCAAAGATCAGGTTGGATACTGTCGTTTCCTGTGTGCCGACTGTCGCGGCCGGTTCGGGGGTTGCGTATTTTCTTTGGAATATCCAGTCGTAGTAGCTGTTGACGTTCAGGGACTGCCAGCTTATCCATGTCCAGTTTTTAGTGCCCCAGTTGGCTTGCTGTTGGGTATAGTCGGCAAGCTGTACTCCGTTTTCGGTGTACATCTTTCCGACAAAATCCGTCGGCGATCTCTTGACGATTTCGTTCATGTACCAGGTTCCGTTGGTAAGTGTGGTAAGTATTGCTGAATCGGTGTAGGTGCCATTTACTTCGTACTGGATTCCAAAATCCCTGTTAATGTTGTTTCTGTCTCTCCAGTTGAATTGATTATTGTCCGGATTGCTGTCCTGTACAAAATTGCTTGGCTGCCAGGAGCTCTGTCCTCCGGTCTTGAATTTTGTCTTTATGGCAACGGTATCAGAAGGATAGAATTTTCTGTTCATGTGCAATGTTCTCCATGTGCCGTCGCTGTTTGTGGTCAATATTCCTCCGGATATGTTGTATGTCAGAGGATTGTAGCTGTAATAGTTTTGTCCGTAAGAGAAATTCTGCAGGTTCGCCGAATTGAAGTCGTCAAAGAAATCGAAGGTGTCAGTTCCGCTTTGCGCGGAGGTTAATGTAGGATCTCCGTATTTAATGTAGATAGTGGTGTTGCCGTTTGGCAGGCTTGGAATTTTGACCCACAGTTTTGTGGCGGTGGTGTTGAGTCCGGATTCAATCCAGTGGGCGAGGGGAGTCTTTTGGTCGCCGGCATAGACCCTTAAGTTTCCGCCGTCGGCCTTTAGTTTGCCAAGGGTTATCGGTGTAGCCGTATCGAAAGACATAAGTACAGGGTAGTCGTTTAAGGTCGTGCCGCCGTTGGTTATCGTTACTGTCCTGGTGTAGAACGACCTTTCGAAATTACTGCCGATGACGGTGACCACGGTTCCGCCGGCGGAGGCCCCGAATTCGGGATTGATGCTTGTGATTGTCGGAGTGGAGTCGTTGTAGGTGTATGGGCTTGATGAGCTCTGTACCGATTCGGGGGTGGTCACTACAAGGTCTTTTGCTCCGACTGTTCCGGCCGGGACTCTCGCGGTTATGGTGGAGCTGTTGATGAATCTGATGTCGGTTGCGTTGTTTCCGTTCACTGTCACAGCTACAGGACTGGATACGTTTTCCGCACTAACCGAAGTGGTGGGTTCGGTGACGGAATATTTGCGGATATAGAAGTCGTCTTCGGAGAATATAAGATCGTTAGTCCCGTACTCTTTTCCATATAAGACTATGGAGTTGAATGCTGTGCTGTTTACCGGGGTCAGATTAGTCGTCCAGTTCAGGTTATCGAAACTGTAAGCAAAGGAATAGAATGCGCCGGTCTTTTTTATGGCGAGGTTTACCGGCAGTCTGAAGTTATTGTTATAGGTGTTACTGCTCCCTCCCCAAAGGATTTGACCTATGGTCGAATCCGAACCTGTGTCTCCTTTGCCAACAGCGTTTATGTGGATCATCGTGTCGGAGGTGTATACGCCGATTCCAACTTCATTCTGTTTTCCCATGGAATAAGGCAAAAGCTTGACCTGTGCCTGGAAAGAACCGTTCGGAATGTTCGTAAGTTTTATTGTCCTTTCCGATCTGCCGCTTGTCCACCAGTCGTTATTCTGACTGCCCGTGTAGTTGAAGTTCAGGGTTCCTCCGCTTTCGGTGATCGTTCCGTTGCCGCTCAATGTAGTCCACATACTGCCGATTGTTCCGTCGCTAAAGTCGTCGAAGACGTCGAAGACGTTCGTTCCGTTGCTAAGACTTGTCAGTCCCGGGTTGCCGTAGGTCATGTAGATCCTTGTTGTACCTGCGGCAAGGTATGGAATCTTTGTCCAGATCTTCGTGGAGGTCGTGTTGATTCCGGATTCTATCCAGTAAGGCAGTGCAGTGATGTTGTCGAAGTAGAGGAGTCTGATGTCGCCGCCGTCGGAGCGCATCTTGCCGTCCAGAATCGGAGTGGCGCTATCGAAGACGAAAGTAACTTGATAATCGTAGAGCGCGCCGGTGCCGTTGGTTATGTCTATATATCTGCCCCAGGACGGAGGTGTGAATCCGGTGCCGCTGATGGTGACGGCTGTGCCTCCTGCGGCCGGTCCGTTGTTCGGGGTGATGGATGTGATCGACGGCTGTGTGTATGAATATCCTTCTATGCTCGTACTGCCGGTGTCGGGGTTTGTGACGGTGATGTTCACTCCGCCGCTTACGGTGGATGCGGGCGATGTCACAACCAGTGAGCCTGCGCCGTTGTATAGGATCTTGCCCGCGGCGGTGTTGCCGAACTTAACGGTCAGCGGGGTCGATACCACTTCTTCGGTGCCGACAGCCGGTTCGGAGAGTTGGTTCACTCTTGTGACATTGGTGGCCACTAGCATCTTGCCTGAGTAGGCCGGAGTTGAGTAAGTGTACCATTTGGACATATCCAGTATGTCCTGCGGCGCGATAAACGAACCGAAGACAAAAGGTTCGTCGATGGTTCCGTTGAAGTAGTATCCGTTATCGTAGCGGCCGATGTTGATTAATCCGCCGCTGTTGGCTATTGCGGTAATGTATGCCAATCCGCAAAGGGTTCCATCGATATATATCTCCGCGGTGGTTCCGCTTTGTCTGGCGGATAAGAAATGCCACTGGCCGGTCGAAAGGCTTGTGGCCGAACAGGATACCTGGCTGGCGGAATTGCTTCCGTTCCAAAAGATGGTGTTGTTGTTGATATAGAATTGCCAGGTCACGTTTACGGCTTCCTTTATAATTATCATTCCATTCTGGTTCCATGTGGATGCTTTGACCCATGCTCCCACCGTAATGTCCGTGGCTATGCTTGTGGTCGGGGTCTGGATGCCTGTGCTTGCCGAACCGTCGAAGGTCCTTGCTTTTCCATATCTGCCGGAAGATGTGATGGTGGTGTTCGGCAGCATACTTCCGTCTTTGCCGTTCCCTGAATTGTCTTTTGCCATTCCGTCCTCAAAATTCCATTGTCCTACAAGGTTGGAAATCTGTTTGTCGAAGATGTCCGTGCGACTGCTCTGCGAAGTCAGGTTCCGGTTTCCGTACGTCATGTAGATAGTGTCCGTGTCGGCCGCCAGAACCGGGATCCTTGTCCAGATTTTTGTGGTCGTGGTGTTGCATGTTCCGTCTTCTATCCAGTATTTGAGAGGTGTGGTTCCGTCAGTATCGGCTATGCGGATATCCCCGCAGTTGGATCCCATCTTGCCGTTGGTGATGGGCGTGGATGTGTCCGCAATGAAGCTTACCGGGTAATCGGTCAGAGCGGCACCGCTGTTTGTGATGGTTATGGCCCGTCTGAAAGAAGATGCCGCGAAGTTGCCGCCCGTGACGGTGACAAGCTGTCCGCCGGTGGTGGGGCCCTGTGTTGGAGAAATGTTGCTTATAGTCGGTGTGTTGTATGTGAATCCGCCCGAGGCTGTTCCGGTTTCGCCGCTGTAGTTGGTTATCACTACGTCCGTCGCGCCCGCAGAGTGAGCCGGAGTGACTGCGGTGAAGCTGGTGGAACCGATGTGAGTAAGGTTCGTAGCTTTCGCGCCGCCGAAAGTTACGGACGAGCCGGTTTCGGTGGCGGATACGGAGGTCGTGGGTTCGGGGTTGGCGGTTTTGGCGGAGCGCATCTCCATGGCGAAGAGTACGGTCGGTGCCAGTTCGCCTACCTGCATGTTGTAGCTTCCACCCTGTTTGCCTGCAAGGTCATAGGTCTGCGTGCCGGCGGAGGGGGTGTCTATCCAGATCATCGGAACCATGTAGTTCCACTGGTTGTGGTTTACGGATATGCTCATTCCATAAATATCGGATGGAGACAGGTTTATTCCATTCCTTCTGATGGTGAAAATTCCCCATGAGTCGTTGATCGATTGGGCATCTATGTTCGCGAGCAGGAGTACCGGATTTCCGTTTGTGGGAAGTGTAACATTTGTATTCGGAATCTGTGTGAACGAAGATGTGTTGGAGATGTTGCTAAAATCCGTGTTCTTAAGGAATCTGTAGTTGGCTCCTTTGAGTTCTATCGCCATAAGTTCGGCAGGGGTGAATTCGTTTACCTTGATAGTTCCGCCCCAGTTGCGGGCCTGTAGTTTGTAGGTGTGGCTGCCGGCGGGAGCGGTGTCGAGCCAGATCATCGGGTTCGGGGCACCCCAGTTATTATGGGCGTGCGTACCGGCCATGCCGTGTTTGGGATTGATGACAGTGTCATCCCTTACGATTCTGTATGAGCTGTATTCGTTGTCTCCGCTAATGGATGTTTCGTAAAGGGTTCCGAAAAGTAATACGGGATTTCCGTTGCTGGTCAGCGAAACCGAAGTGGATGGAATATCGGTCCATTGTCTTGTGGAATAAGTGGAGGCGTCTGTGTTATAGGTGTTGTTCTTGTTGAAGTTTTTAAGTTCCATGGCAAAAATCGCGGAAGGGTCTCCGTCTTCCACCTGCATGTTGGATGTACACCCTGACCTTACTTTTGCCGCCAGTTCCCATGTGTATGTACCTGCGGCCAGGCTGTTGTCAATCCACAGCGGGGTGTGCATTCCGTTCCAGCCTCCATGCAGAATGAAGCTGGCCAGTCCGGAAACCGTAGGAGCAAGGTCGGTACCGTCGCGCCTTATGCTGATAATTCCGCAACTGTCACTGCTGGCCGGTTGCATGTCCACATTGCCCAGCAGAAGTACGGGGTTGCCTTCCGTGGTCATGGTGACGTTGGCTCCGGGGATGCCGGAATATGCCGTGGTGCTTGAATATTCGTTGACACCTGTGGAAATATTGAACTTGTAGTTTATAGGATCCATTACGTTGTTGTAGTCGCTTAACGATGTGAGCGACGAATTGCCGTAGGTTACGTAGATTGTCTTGTCGCCGTTCAGTATTGTCGGAATTTTGATCCAAATATATGTGGAGGCGGTGTTGATGGTCGTACTGTCTAGCCAGAAATATAGCGGAGTTACACCGTCGGAATCATAGACGCGTAAATCCGCGCCGTCGGAGCGCATTTTTCCTGCAGTTACCAGCGCGGCCGTATCCAGTGTTACTTTTACCTGGAAGTTCGAGAGGGTGGAACCGCCGTTGTTTACGGTGACAGCCCGTTTGTAGGTGAACGGCCAGAATCCGGTGCCGGTTAAGGTTACGCTTGTTCCTCCTGCGATATTTCCGGAGGATGGAGAGATGTTGGATATCGATGTCGCGTTATGTGTGTATCCGTTTGTTTTTATCACTGTCTGGCTGTCGGGATTGGTTACGGATACGTTAACGGTTCCTTCATTATTGTATGGAGTTAGTGCCGTCAGGTTGTTGGCATCGACCAGTATTACGTTTGTGGCGACCGATGTGCCGAACTTTATCAGAGGAGTGTTGTTTACTTCCGTGCCGACCGATACGGTTGCCCAGTCTGAATAGTCGTGCAGACGGTATTTTCTGTTGAGGTAATCTTGTACGGAAGAACGGTTTGTTGATGAGAGTGCGGAATTGTAGGCGATGACTTCGGCGATGTCACCTTTGAAGCCGTTTATTCTGCCATTGTATGCACCGACGTATATTCCCATGCTGGCGGTATCTTCAATGTTGCCGCTACTCTGGAACAGATCGGAATTTAAAAGTGCTCCGTTGCCGTAAAGGTTTATCGCCGCTTTTTGGTAATCTATGACCGCCGACTGTTCGAAAAATCTGTTTGTGTATGATGTGCCTGCAGATATCTCCTGATGGGAGTCGGCATCCAGTCTTCTGCCTCCCGCGTAGAACAGTCCGCCCGCTCTGGAAAGTTTCAGTCTGTTATTCCCCGAAGATACTGCCGTACTGGCGAAAATAATCGCTCTATCGGTAGCGTCGGTGACATCGGCTTTTGCGACACTGAATACGGATGTCCCGCCAAGGTTTCTGAACAGGTTCAGATTGCCTAAAGAATAATAATTGCTGTTTCCCGCGTTAAAGTGGATGGAGGGGAGTGAATTGAGCAGGCCTGTGTCGTTCAGAGAGTTTATTCCGTTTACGGAAGTGCCGTTGTTTCCGTTTCCGCTCTGGTCTGTCCATGTCGGCAGTTTGCATGAACCTTTGCACATTTTGAGGTCGTATACTGTGTTTCCGGAATAGTGTAGCGTTGAGTCGAAAAACAGCGGATATGACGGCGCAGTGGCGCTGGTGTAGAAAGTAGCGTTGTTTTTCTTGTAAAGTACTTGTGTTCCGCTGACTTCGACCGAAAGTATGTCGCCGACCACGTATGTCCCGCCGGAATATTTCTGGCTTCCGTTTTCATATACCTGCAGGTTTCCCTGCGTCGGGTAAATCGCATAGTCGATGGTGGTATAGTCTCCGTTATTGATCGGCGGATTTTTGTCCAGACCGAACATCAGATCTATGCCGGTGGTGTTATCCATCCTGCCGGCTACCCAACCGTTGCCGCTGGTGAGGGATTCAGCGGAAGAAGCACCATTGTTCCATCCCTGTCCGCAGTTATCATCTCTTTTTAGGTCGCCTCCTATTGCCGATACGCAGTTGGTCCTGTTGGAGAATGTTGGCGTAAAGGCTATGTCGCCGGTACTGGAGTTTCCTTTCAGCCACAGTTTGTTGGCGCTGTTCGCAAGAATCGGGTATATGGCGTTGATGTCGCTTTCGGAGGTCAGGCCGCCGTTACCGTATGTGACATAGACTGTGGTGGTGCCGCTTTGCAGGGAAGGTATTTTCCCCCATACGAGTGTCGCGGTGGTATTGCATGTCCCGTCTATCCAGTAGCTTAAAGCTTTAAGGTCGGCGTCCCTTAGCCGCAGGTCTCCGCAGTCGCTTCTCATCTTGCTTTGTGAAATCAGCGTCTTGGTGTCGAGTATGAAATTAAATTTGTAGTTGGTCTGTGTTCCGGCAGGGTTAATCAGCTTTATCGGTTTTCTGTATCCTTCGGTGTAGAAGCCTGTTCCGGAAATCGCCACGGCCTCGGCAGATGTAGGACCGTTTGTCGGATTGACTGTGAGTATCGTGGGGGCCGCGTTGAATACGGTGAAGGCGTTTTCGTAGGTGTCGTACTGCCCGTCGGGGTTGGTCACCACAAGGTTCCTTGTCCCGCCGATTACGCCGTTCAAAGGCATATCGCAGGTGAAGAGTGTCGAGTCTGTCCTTACCAGGTTTGTGCAGTTAACATCTGTTTTTCCCGGTTTGGAAAGTTTGGCTGTGATGCCGCTTTGGAAGTACGCTCCGTTTACCGTTATGTTCACAGTCCCGGTATTCTGTCCGCCGGTCGGGTTTACGGATGTGCTGAAAGGCGGAGGCACAAATGTATACTGCTGGTGAGGTGCTATGTCACTCTGCCCGTCGGGGTTGGTTACGGTTACGTCGTAAGGGCCGTCGGAGTATGGAGGCGTTACTGCGGTGATTGATGTCGGGCTTGTGTAATAGATAGCGGTTGCGTCGGCTGTCCCGAAGGTCACCTGTAATGGATTGCCGAAGGTGCTTTCGTAGCCGATTATTCCGATTGGCGGTGTGGCCGAAGATAAAGGCATCAGCAGTGTCTTGCCCGCATAGCCGCTTACAGAGTGCGGATAGTTGTTGTAGATGTCGAATATGTCCTGGTCGGATAACGCGGTGCTGTAGATAAAAGGTTCGTCGATGTAACCGCTGAAGTAATATCCGGAATCATGGCGTCCCACATTTATGACTCCTGTTCCGGAAGATGGAATTGCGGTTGCGGTACCGCTGTTGCAGGGGACTCCGTCTATGTAGAGCGTGGCTGTGGTTCCTGTCTGTTTTCCGGCGAAGTGATGCCATGTGTTTAGTGAAATCAGGTTTGTCGGGCAGGTTACTTCCGGGTTGGCAGTTCCTCCGCGCCATTTAAGATACGGTCCTTCGAAGAAGATTTCCCATTGTCCGTTGGTCGGGCTCTTTTGGACAAGGAATCCGTTCAGGTTCCAGGTGGAGGATTTTGCCCATGCTCCGGTGGTGATTGTGGTGTAGGTCATCGTCGCCATGCTCAACCCGGCGTTGGCTGTGGCGTCAAAGTTTTTGGCATAGTTGAAGTATCCGCCGGAAACAGGGATGGAACTGGAGCCGGCAGTGCCCGTGCGTCCGCCTCCGGAAGTGTCGGTGGCGGTCAATCCGCTTGTTTCGTCGAAGTGCCAGTTTCCTACCAGCGAACTTATCTCTTTCGTTACGAAAGCGGACCGGTTGCTTTGCGATGTGAGCAATAGGGAACCGTATGAGATGTAGATAGTCTTGCCGCCGGAAGGCAGTGTCGGAATCTTTATCCAGATTCTGGTGGCGGTTGTGTTGCATGAACCTTCTTCCACCCAGTAGGTCAGTCCGCTTATTCCGTCGATGTCGGTGAATCTTATGTCTCCGCAGTCGCTTCTCATCTTCTTGTTCGAAATCAGTGCGGAGGTATTCAGATAGATGTTTACCGGCTGGTTGGTAAGTGTCGCGCCGGCGTTGGCTATCGTCACAAGTCTTCTGTATCGTGTGGGGGCGAAGTTAGTCCCGGCTATCGCAACAGAAGTCCCTCCTAGCGATGTTCCGGAGGTCGGGGTCAGTGTACTTACGGTCGGGGCGTCGGTGAACAGGTATCCGTTGCTGAATGTACTGAACTGGCTATCCGGGTTTGTGGGAACTATGTCGTACATGCCTGTAGGCGATTTTGCCGGCATGTTGAATGTCGCGAGTTGCCTGCCCAGGACAGTGAGGTCGTTTACAGGGGTTCCTCCGACTGTCAGTGTCATGGTGTTTTCGAAATTGGTTCCGGCGATTGTTACCGTGTTTCCGCCTGTGACGGGGCCGATGTCCGGTTGGATTCCTGTGATTACCGGCGGGTCGGCGAATGTATATGCGCCGGTCAATACATCCGACTGCCGGTCGTCGTTATATACGGTTACGTCAACAATGCCTCTGGTATGGGCGGGAGTGGTAACTGAAATTCCGGTTCCTGTTACGGAAGTAACTGTTCCTTTTGCGCCCCCGAAGTCGACATCAAGTGTCAGGGTTTCGCCGATGTTGGTGACTGTCGGTGTCACGGATGCGTATTTTCTGACTCTGAAATTATCGATTCGGCTTCCTCCCGTGTTGGGATATACATATACTCCCAAATAACCTGAACTCCATGTGCTGTTGGTCCATGATGTCTGTGCTAACAGTGTGGAATTGGTGTAGGTCGGTGAACCATAGGTCTTGATGGATATCGTAGATCCTCCAAAAGTTTCAGTGGAGTAGATCCATGTAGAATCCGGCCAGTCGAAACCTACGGAATTGTAATTGCCTCCCCAGCTTCCGCTTGTTCTTGTGGAAAAGTAATAGTCGTTACTGCCGTTTCTTTTGTGTGCTATGTATAGATTGTTGTTGTTTTTTGCCTGGGATCGGTGGAGTATTCCCGCTTCGGCGGATGCCGGCAGGTATATCTTGTAATCGATTATGTAATCACTCAAGGTTGTCGGAGTGTTGGCGAAGATGAAATTCAATGTGTTGGCGGAAGATGTCTGCGTAAGGTATCCGCCAGAAGTGCTCCATGTGCCTATGTCCTGAATCCATTTGTATAATGTTCCGCTGAAATCGTCGAAGAATTCGAAAATCTCTTCGCCGGAACTTCTGCCGGAGTTTGCCGTCGGGTCACCGTATACTGTATATAAGGTGGTCGTGCCGGTGGGCAGGGAAGCTATCTTTGCCCAAACCATGGTCGTTCTGGTATTGCATTCCGTGGTATCGAACCAATACGGGTAATCGACGGAATTGTCGGCCGAGCGTACGCGGATGTCGTTGCAGTTGTTCTGCATCCTGCCGCGGGCGATTATTCCCAGTGTGTCTAAAGGCAGTCCTATCTGGTATCCGGTAAGTGTCGAGCCGGAGGTGTTGTTGATGGTGTATCCGGTTCTGTATCTGGTCTGGAAATTGGTTCCGGAGATGCTTACTGTCTGTCCTCCCGATTCCGGACCGATTGGAGTCAGAATTGATACTGCGTCCGGTCCTAGGTTGAATGTGTACGCATTGGAAAGCGAAGAGATGTGCGTGTCGTCGGATATAACTACCGTTACAGAGCCGGCGGTGTGTGTTTGCGGTTGCGCTGTTATGTGTCTTGAATCAATGTATGTCACATTGTTAGCCGGAGTCCCATCGAAGGTTACGGAAGCTCCCGGGCTGAAGTTGTTGCCGGTCAAAGTGACGGTGTTTCCTCCGGTGAGCGGGCCGCTGTTCGGGGAAAGATAGCCCAGGCTTATTTCGTTATATGTGTAGCCTCCGGTGGAGGTCGCGGAATTGTTGTCAGAGTTTATTACCGCGACGTTTGCGGCTCCGACAGTTCCCGCAGGGGCGACTGCCGTCAGGTTGTTCTGGTTAATCAGTGTGATGCCTGTCGCGCTCACTCCGGCGAATTTTACATCGACTCCCGCGGCGAAATATGTGCCGTTGATGTGGACAGTGTTACCTCCGTAGTACGGGCCGTTGTTAGGCGAAATGTATGTTATCGTCGGGGCAGAATATGTATAGCCGTTTGTCAGAGTTCCCGTCTGGAAGTCAGGAGTCGGGCTTGTGACGACGACGTTGTAAGCGGCCGGGGTGGCCAGCGGACCTGTGGTACATGACAGGCTGGTCGCGCTTGCGACTACTACGTTTGAACAGTTGGATCCGCCTATTGCTACAGTGTCGCCGGCGCGGAAGAATGTTCCGGTTATGACGACGGACGTGTTGCCTGTAGTCGGGCCGGAGGTCGGACTGATAACCGTGGCGGTCGGCGGCGCCCAATATCTGAATGAGTTTGAGGAGGTGACTGTGTTAGTCGGAGTCGTAACTGCAACGCTCACGGTTCCGTCGGCTATGGCGGGTGCCTGGCACCTTAATCTCGTGGTGGGTGTTTCCGGATCCAGGGTTACTCCCGTACAGTTGCTTCCTCCTATTGTAACGCTGGTGTTAGTGGTTCCGTTGTAGAAGTTTGTTCCGTCTATCGTTACCGTGACTCCGCCAATAGTTCTGTCCCAGTTCGGATTGATGTTTGTTATTGTCGCGGGTCCGATGTAGGTGAAGGCATTTTCCTGTGTCGCGTATAATCCGTCGGGGTTGGATACCAGGGCTGTATATTGTCCGGCAGTCTTAGCCGGAGTGGTTATGGTTATCGTACCCGGATTTACCACGACTATATTGTTGGCATCGGTTCCGCCGATGGAAACATTTGTGGGTACTGTTAATTCGGCGCTTACGGTTATCGAAGGGTCGTTGGTTTCGACTTTGCGG
The DNA here is from genome assembly GCA_041752875.1 of Candidatus Altimarinota bacterium. GTDB lineage: Bacteria > Patescibacteriota > Gracilibacteria > UBA1369 > UBA1369 > JTS-AC46. The sequence goes on along the minus strand of JBGSVP010000001.1, from coordinate 269,577 downwards.
ACGATGAAGTCGTCAACCGAATAGCTCATGGCCGGGAGAGAAGACCAGTTTTTTGCATAGACAGAGAAAGCGGTGAAAGTCACTACGTTAAAGTTACTTCCCGCTTGTATCCAGTTCGATCCGTTGCTGCTGTAATGAAATCCGTAGGTTCCACCGACTCTTCTTACGGCAATGTATTTGGGTAAGTTGGCGTCGGAGGCGTAGTTCTGGTTTGCCCATCCGAAACTTCCGCTAAAGATACTTGCGTTATCGATTGACCAGACGTGGGCGGCCGTATCACTGCCGTAAACTCCTATATAGGCGGTAGAGTAGAGGGGGAATGTCGCCGGAAGAACTTTCAGCTGCATTTCGAAATTGCCGGAAGGTACGGTGTAGTACTTGAGTAACTTTCCCTGTCTGGAGACGCTATTCCACCAGTCGCTGTTTACTCCGGCCGTAGTCGCCAAGTTCATCTTACCACCGCTTTCTGTGATAGTTCCGGTTCCGGAAGCTATCGTCCATTTGCTGCCGTTTATAGAGTTGTCGTTGAAGTCGTCGTTGTCTATGAACATTCCTGTTATATTGCTTTGGCCTGTATATGAAGGCCTTCCGTATGTCGCGGTGATGTTAGTGGCCCCGTTAGGAATGGACGCGAGTTTTACGAATACTCTTGTGGCCGATGTGTTGCATCCCGATTCGATGTAGTATTGCAGGTCTGTTACTCCGTCGGTGTCTTTTACCCGCAGGTCTCCGCAATCGGTGCGCATCTTGCCGTTGCTTATGGGCAGGGCGGTGTTTATCGTAAAAGATACGGTATAGTTGGTAAGTGTGGATCCGCTGTTGGTCAGGCTTACCGGAACCTTATATATACTGTTTCGGTTGAAATACATGCTGTCGCCTGTTATCACTACGCTTGTTCCGCCGGCTACAGGTCCTTTGTTCGGTGTAAGTACGGTCAGCGACGGTGCCGGTGTAATATTAATGTCGAACGAGTCTGTGTCTTCGCGGTTGAAATAATCGACCACAGCTACGGTCCATGTGCCGGTCTGTTTTTCATAGGTATCGAGTGTACATGTAATTAGGTTGGGTCTTGTTACCGTTTCTCCCGTGCAGTCTATATCCGCTTCTCCGTCTTTGCGCAGTATCACGTCTTCGGCTCCGCTTTCGAATCCGGTACCTGTTATGGCAAGTGTGAATGTCGGAGCGTAGTTTACTGCACTTGTCGGATCTATATCCGTGACTGTCGGGGGATCGACATAAGCGAAGTTGTTAGATGTCGCGTATTGCAAGTCGGTGTTGGTTATGGTCACGGAAGCCGGACCCGCGGTATGCGCGATTGCTGTTGCGGTTATGGTTGTGTCGCTAATGACGTTAATGTCGGTGGCTTGAGTCCCTCCGATGTCAACGATCGCTCCGGCATAGAATCCCGTTCCGGTAAGTGTGATTGTTGTTCCTCCTTCGCTCTTTCCGAATGGGGTGAATCCTGTCAATGTAGGCGGATCTCTGTAAGTGAAGTTGTCTGCGGCTGTGTTCGGGGAAGTTTCTCCTATAATGTTGGTCAGGCTGATGTCCACGGTGGTAATTGCTGTTCCCGGTGGAGAAACCGCTACCATCTGCGTGCTGTTTTCTGTGAGGAATGTCGCGTTTACCGCTCCGAATCTTACTTGTACGATAATGCCTTTACGGACTTCGTCTCCTACGGCTACGGAAGGTGTTGTTCCATACAGAGTGTATTTGTTTTGAAGATATACCTCTATTTCCTGTCTTGCCGCTACGGATAGTGATGTGTTGAACAACAGAACTTCCGCTATCTGCGCGTTGGAAAGTTCGGATGATCCCGCGTGTCCGTTAAGCGAAAGTCCGTTGGGCGCGGCTAATCCGCCACCGGTGCTTGCTATCTGTATGCCGTTTTCATGGATCGTGGAAAGTGATCCCGTTCCTGTCGCCGAGTAAAGATGCCAGGAAGTGTCACTGCCAGGCCCGTAAATATAAACCCAACCTTCCGCGAAAAACTGATCCTGGTATCCTTCCCAGTATCCTAACAGCCAGTTGTTACTCAATCCCGACAGAACTCTTCTATTTGAACCTCCGGTCTGTCTTGAGACATAAAGGACGGTGTATGGATTTCCGTAGTTGGTGGACATGGTCATCGTCTGGTTTGTTCCTGCTGCAAACTGTACCACCGGCATTCCGTTTAAGATGTTGGTCTTGTATAAAGGTTGTCTGGATCCGGTCGCCTGGACGGCGTTGTTATTGTTCCCGCTCTTATCTGTCCATGTGGAAACCGCTGTTCCGTCAACAGTTTGGCCTGTTCCGTCATTTGCCTTTAACCACATCTTATTGTTGCTACCCCCGAGTGTCGGGAAAACTCCTGTCAGACTGCTTTGCGCGGATAAAGTTAAGTCTCCGTAATTAAGTTTTATTGAAGAAGATCCTGTCGGGATAGATGGTATTTTTACCCAGATGGTCGTTGAAGCCGTATTGATTCCCGATTCTATCCAATAGCTGAAATTAGTTATTTCTGTCGAGTCAAAGAAACGGATGTCCGAGCCGTTTGCATTCATCTTCCCCGCCGAAACAAGAGCTAACGTGTTTAGTGTGATCTTAACCGGATAGTTGGTAAGAGTTGTTCCGGTACTGTTAGAGATGGTCAATGTCCTTTCGTATCCGCTTCCTCCTCCGTCTCCGAAAGATGTTCCTTTTATTGTTACAGCTGTTCCTCCCGCAGGGTGCCCGCCGATCGGGTTGATGGAAGTTATAGACGGAGTGGCAATGTATGTCACCCCATCAGTCCGTGTAACCGAAAGGTAATCAGGAGATGGATTTGTTACAGTAACATCGGCTTTTCCTTCTGTTCCTGTAGGGGCGGTCACTTCCAGTTTTGTGGAGCTTACGAAACTGACAAGTGGAGATGATGTTCCCCCTATCGTCACTGTCGCTCCAGAACGGAAATTCGTGCCGTTGATGGTTATTGTTGTTCCTCCGGCGGTGTTTGCAGTCGCCGGTGTGGTTATGTTGGTTATATATGTTATCGTTGGTAATTCAGCGTAGTAAAAATCATCACCGGATGTGTTGATGGATATATCGTTTGTGGTGTTTGATGCTGATGTGTCTACAGTAAGTCCGTTCGTTCCTTCCGGGGTGTAGGCGATTATCTTAGTGTCATCCTGTACCAGGAAAGAGGTTGCTGACTTGGAGCCGAATCTTATTTCTTTGATGTTGGAATTACCCGTTTCGTTTCCGGCGGACACTATCGGTTCCGTTGCGGCTGTTTTTCTGACCAGCACTTTGCCGGCCAGGTTTGGTGTCATAAAGCCACGGTTGTTGTACAGATCCGTGATTTCGCTTTGGGTCAGGGCGGAGGAGTATATCTGGATTTCGTCGATTTTGTTGTCCCAGTAATAGCCGGCATCCGGTGATGTAGTCGCTCCCGCTTCGGCGCCAAAGAAAAGAGAGTTGTTGCTGGTATAGCCTATCGGGTATGTGCCGCCGGCGTCGTTGGTGTTCGCAAGTACGCCGTCGACATAAAATTTTATGTACCTGCCGTCGAATGTCGTGAATAACTGGTGCCATCCTGAAGATAAACCCGATCTCGATGTCGTCGTTATTCCATATGCTCCGTTTCTATAGACGTAACCGCCCATGTCGGTGGAAGTACCCGTATATAACTGATAGGCTCCGCTTTCGGTCTTCGACAGTATTTTCTTGTCGATTCCCCCTGTTGTCCAGTTGCCCTGGTACGCCCATGCTCCGAACGAGATCTGTGATGTCGGAGCGAGCAGTGAATTGTACGGAACAGAAGCGTATTGGTTGCTCCCGTTAAAAATCAGCGAGTTCCCGTACCGTCCGGAAGTCCATGCGGGGTAATAGCCTGTGGTCGCGTTAAAAATGTTTCCCGAATAGTCGGGAACATTGGTGCCGGTGATTTCGTCCATCGGCCAGTAGCCGCGGGCGTTGTCGATTTCCCGTATGAAAAGGCCAGTCCTGTTTGCTGTCGTGGTTAGCTCCGGATAACCGTATGTCATATATATGGTGTTTTCTCCGGCGGTTATCGTAGGCATCTTTACCCAGATCTTAGTCGCGGTGCTGTTACATTCTCCTTCTATCCAGTACTGCAGGTCGTTCATGGCCCCGTTTTTTATACGCAGGTCGCCGCAGTCGGTTCGCATCTTACTTTGTGATACGGGTCTCGCGGTGTCGGCGGATATCTGTATTTGATAATCGGTAAGACTTGTTCCGTTACCGTTATATATGGTTATCGGAACTTTAAATCCGCCATCTCCGAAGTTCGTTCCGGTTACAGTTACGAGTGTTCCTCCCGTAGGCGCTCCGGCATTGGGTGTCAGCGAAGTAATCGAGGGCGTAAGTATAGAGACGGGGATTTCTTCTTTGTAGTACGCGACCCTGCCGTCGGGGTTGGTGACTTTCAGATTCCATTGTCCCGGAGTTGCCGAAGAAAGATTAATGTTGAATGTTATGTGCTGGCTGTCGGAAACATTGACGCCGGTTCCGGAGATTATCGTTCCGGTCGGTTTTTCCAGAGTTACTGTCGCTCCCGTCTGGAAGTTGGATCCGGTGATGGCGATGCCGGTATAGCTCTGTCTTGTTGTAAATGAATCAGGGGATACCGATGTTATCGTGGGAGGAGCTGTGCCGGTGTCGTAATACATATTGGCGGAGTCCAGTCTTGGTGGGGCTGTGTAGTCCGAAGAGGTCAATATTGCACGGTACTGGGCGTAGCGGCCGTCTTGGCTTGTCATGTTGCTCGTGGCTGTCGGTTCGGTAATGTACGGCCCGCCGTAAGAGATGTTGTCTATCCAGATGTTTTTTCCGAAGTAATTGGGTGTGTGGAAAGAGATTAAGGAAGTGTTGTCTTTCTGGTTCGCAAGGTCGCCCGTTCCGGTGCCGGTCATGATGCCCGTAAGGTCCAGAAATACCTTCTGCCATTTGAAGACGACGGCATTCGTCCCAAAGCATAGTGTGTCGGAACCTCCGCAGACGGAGCTTCCTTGTGGCGGAACACTTCCTTCCCAACCGATTACCGTAACAGTTCTTGTTTCTGTGTCGATGTTTTTTATTGTAGATTGTGCGATGTATTCGATTCCGTTGTAGTTTTCTCTTATGATCATCTTTTCTCCTGTCCGTATGTTTTTTACAGAGCCGTCGTCGGTCAGGACTATCTGTGTGTGGCCCAGTGCTTCCTGAAGGTTCGTGCCTTTTATGTCCGCGGAGGCAAGCGACGATGAGAATTCGGTCATGATATGGAAGTTTCTTCTGCCGTATTCGTATGCCTGTCTGATTTCTTCCGGGGTGCGGGCCACTTTGGATACGCGGACTTCGTCTATCAATCCGTTGAAATAGCGGTATACGGTTCCGTTATTATCGCGTTGTCTTCCTATATGGAAGCTGGAATTGGTATAGGATATGGCTCCTGTCCAGGCTGTGCTGGTGGAAGGTTGCAATACTCCGTTGTAGTATATCTTGGCGTTTTCGTTCGCTCTTCTGGTCGCGACTACATATACCCATTGATTGAGCGGGACTTTGGCGTTGACGTCGGTGCTATGGAAACTTCCGTCCCCGATCTGAAAATGGATGTGTCCCGGGGGGGCTGTATGTCCATCGGGGTTGGTTCTGTTGTCGAGCATGATGGTCGCTCCGGCGGCGTTGGAATCGTTTTGACTGCCGACTATAAGGCCTAAGTCACCGGGGTATGCCGTGGCGTATATCCAGGCCTCAAGCGTTATTTCGTTTTGTACCTGCAACGCGGCAGGTACGCTTGCGAGCGGTCCGAACTGTATGAAATCACTGCTTCCGTTGAAGTTTCTGGCTTTTCCGAATTTACCTTCGGTAGATGTGGTTCCTGTCGGGGTTCCGTCGTTCGCGGAAGATGAACTGTCCCTTATATAGGCGCCGCTTCCGTTCTCTTCGTCCAGATGCCAGAATCCAACGGTGTTCGCGTCCGGTTCATAGTTCGCGTACGGCGATTCTCCGAGTGTCACCTCAAGCGCGGGTCCGCTGTGGCTTTGCAGTCCGACAAGGTATGCGTCTTTTATTTCGTCTGCGGTGCGGGTGGTTGAAGATATCCTTGCTTCGTCGATGTAACCGTTGTAGAAGCTTGATGCCGAGCCTCCGTATCTCCCCACGAAGACTCCGGTGTTTGTGGTTTTGATACTGCCGGTGTATGAAACCTGGTTAGCCAGGCTGCCGTTTATGTACATCTTAAGCGTAGTTCCGTCGTATGTTCCGGCCAGGTGTGACCATTGTCTCAAAGGTATGTCGGAAACCGCGCTTTCGTTAGTACAGTGTGGTGAAGAATCTGCCGCGCCGGTAATACAGAAATTATATCTCTGGTTGTTGCCGTTCCTTTGGATGTTATATGTTTGCCAGGGGGAGGCATCCGATGTCCATGCTTTTTCTATAACGCGTGCGTAGCCTGAGTCGGAGGCGTTAGGATATACCCATGCGTCCAGGGTTATCTGTGTGCTTATATCCAGTGAGGCGTTGTACGGAACGTTCATGTAGTCGCTTGATCCGTTGAAAGACCTGGCTTTTCCCACAAGTCCGTTGATGGCGGTGGTTCCGGTCATGGTCGCGTTGTTCATGTATGCGGAGGAGTCCTTTATCAATGTTCCAGTAGTCTCGTCCATCTTCAGTAACAGTCTGGTGTACTGATCCGGTAGATAGTTTGCGAACCGGCTTGCTCCGGTATTTATGTCCGATGCTACGTCCATCGTCAGTTTGGTCTTGCCGGTAAGGTCGGTCGGGGTAATCACGCGTGAAAGATGTTGTTCTCTACCGGCTTTGTATGACTCGGCTATTTCGTTGGCGGTTCTGGCGATATTGGAGATACGCATTTCGTCGACGCTACCGTCTATCGTATCTGTTCCTCCTATCCCTATGTTGAATCCTCCCCAGGCGGTAGGTGTGGTCATTGTCCTTGCCCCGGAAATCAGAACGCCGTTCTTGTAGAAATAACCTTGTGAGCCGTTATACACGAAGGCTATGTGTTGCCATCTGTTCAATGTAATCGTGTTTGCCGGAATTTGCGTCGGCGTAAATCGGTTTGTCATGTCGGTACCTGCATATACTCCACAGGTGGAATCCACATGGAATACGAACGCGCCCCATCCGTTGGCCGCGATGATTTCGTTGTTGTAGTTTTTGCATGAATTGGGGTTTAGCCAGAATTCGACTGTAAATGTTGTGGGTGTCCAGTTTAATCCGGGAATAGAGATGTATTCGTTCGAGCCGTTGAAACTTCTCGCTTTCCCGTTTATTCCGTCCACCACGTTTGTGCCTATGGGCGTTCCGTTTCTGCCATATGTGGAGCTATCCTTTATATATGCTCCCGTTCCGCCGGTTTCTTCTAAGTGCCAAAGTCCGACAGTATTCGCGTCGGCTTTCATGGAACCGGTCGTTATTTTCATGGCTCCCGATCCTTTTGTCGCCGGTATCGTTGTGTCGTTTGTGTTTGATTCGCCACTGCCGAAATATCCGTCCGTGGCGTTCCATTTGAATATGTTCGAGTTAATATAGTTAGAGCTTCCGTCGTTTGAATTTGATAGTCCAAGGTAAAGTTCGTTACTGATGTTTATTGCCTGAAAATCCATGCTTCCGCTGTTTGGCAGGTCCTGGAACCAGACGAATTGCGCGCCGTTCCATTTGTAGACAGGGGAAGCTATGTTGTAGATATTCGTCGTTCCCACCATTATGCTGTTGGCAAGTGCCAGATATGTATCAGTCCCGATGTTGAATGATTCCCAGTCGTAAGGGTAATGCGAAATGACCGATTGGAGCGCGGTACCACATGCTGTTCCGTTGCCGAAGCAGTTGGATCCCGACATCCATCTGTATATGTTCGAAGTCGCGCCGGTGTTGTAGTTAGCCAGTGCAAGGTACGAATCTGTTCCGATGGTGAAATATTTCCAGTCCACGGCTCCGTTTGTAGTGAAGTTTTGCAGAGCGGTGGCGCAGGTCGTTCCGTTGCCGAAACAGTTGGATCCGGACATCCATCTGTATATGGAAGATGTCGTTCCTCCATAGTTGGCTATGGCCAGATAAGAATTCGCTCCGATCGTAAAGGCTTCCAGGTCGAAGACGGAGCTTGTGGATATGCCCTGTAACGCTGTACCGCAGGTACTCCCGTTGCCAAAGCAGGCCAGGGATGTCATCCATTTATAGATGTTGGAATTCGTGACGGCGTAGTTGGCATTGTTTGCCGCCCCCATGAACGTGTCCGCGCCTATGGTGAAAAATTTTATTCCCTGTGCTCCGTTTGTCGAAATGCCCTGATATGTAGTGCCGCACACGGAGTTGGTGTCTTTACCGAAACATCCGTTTCCTCCGTTTAGTGAGGGTATCCATTTGTAGATGTTTGAGTTTGTGGTGTAACTTGAGCCGTCGTATTTGTTGGCTATACCTATATATGTGTCCGCGCCTATGACAAAATATTCCCAGTCTCTCGCCCCATAGGTCGGAATGGCCTGAAATACCGCGTTGCATACGTTCCCGCTGCCGAAACATTTAAGTCCGGGTATCCATTTATATATGTTGGAATTCGTGTTGTTCGGAGCAGTGTTGGCTACGGCAAGGAAGGTATCGTTTCCGATGGTTAAGGTTGCCATATCCTGGTTTGCTCCGGTGGCTATCGCCTGGAACGGTACACCTTTTCTTGAAGTATCCCGCCAGTTGGCCGAGTCTGCGTTCAGCGGAAGGAAAGGTGTCTCGGTCGAATTCGCAGGTTTCCAGTCTTCCCATTTCCCGTCATCGGGGGTGGAAGTGGGGCCGGTGCGTGTCTGGATTTCGATGTCGGCGGCATTGTAGTTGGATCTGATCTCGTCGGCGGAGAGGGCTCGGGAGTAGATCTGTACTCCATCTATGGTTCCGTTCAGGTAGTCGACTCTACCTGCGAAAGGGGAGGAAGTTCCGTCAGCGCGTGCCCCTATAAGTACAGGTAGATTTGTGACCGGTGTTATGTTTCCGGAAGGTGCTGTGTTAGAATTTATCAGTACTCCGTTTATGTATAGTCTTACGGTTTCGCCGTCATATGTACCAACAACATAGGTCCAGTCGGTGGTCATCTTTCCGCCGCCGGCCCAGTATGAATTTACCCCCTGTCCCACTCCGAAAGTGTATCCGCCAAGGGTTGATTCCGTCTGCAAAGACCATTGGATGTACGGATCCGGATTGCTTCTTTTTGCTACGAAATGTTGCCATCCGGTTATTTGGTTAAGCTTGATCCATGCCGCGACGGTGATGTTTCCGCTGTCGAAGGTGCTGTTTGTTCCAAGGTTCACATAATCGTCTGTTCCGTCTAACATCAGTGCCCCGCCACCCCATCGTTTGTTCTTCGCTGTCCATCCTGTGAGTGCCGCCGCGTCTTGTCCGGTCGTGGTCATGTTCGTTAGCGTGCCGTTGCAGTTCGCAGGCGTTCCTCCGCATGATCCGGCCCCCGCCGTGTTCGCGGCCGTGTTTCCGCTTGTCTCGTTGAAATTCCATTGCGCCACCAGTCCGGATGTGGAATACGGCGTTTCTCCGTCCCCGGTTTTTACTCCCGCTTCAACCCAGTTAATGGGGTTCCATTTTGTTCCACCGGTCAGAGAGTCGAAAACCTGTGAAACATATATTCCCAGTTGTCCGTAGCCCGGTGATTCGTTCCCTCCGTCGAAATAGGTCATGCCTGCCGTAAGGGTGACGGAAAGGTAATCCGGCGAAGGATTAGTAACAGTAAGGTCGTATGTTCCGGCGGCCGAGATTGCGGCTGTGGCTATCAACCGGTTCGAATCCAGCCATGTTACGTTCGTGGCTGGCGTGGAACCTATTGTTATGGTTGCTCCGGAACGGAAGTTGGTGCCGTTAATAATGAAAGAAGTTGTTCCGTTGGTGTTTACCAGGGCGGGAAGTACGCCGGTGATAGTCGGAATTTCGGCGTACATGTAATTATCGGCAGATGTGTTGGGGGACGTGTCGTTATTGATGTTTGTAAGTATTACGTCAACGGTCTGTCCGGCGGTCCCCGAAGGGGCGTAAGCGTATATGGTCCCGTTGTTTTGTGTAAGGAAGCCCGTTGCGCTGTTGTTTCCGAATTTCACGTCGGTGATGTAAGAGTTACCCTGTTCGTCTCCCGTGTTTACGGTAGGTTCAACGGATGCCGGCTTTCTGACGAAAATAATTCCCGGATATGAAGTGGCCGCGTAACCCCGGTAATTATATAGGTCGGTTATTTCGGCCTGGCTGAATCCGGTTTTTGCAACCACAAGGTCGTCGATGTATCCGTTCATGTATGCTCCCTGATGTGTCTCCGATCCTATGTTGAATCCGCTCCCTGTTCCCATAGTCGCGGAAGAAGATGCAGACCCTACGGAGGTGCCGTTGACGTAAATATTAAAATTGTTTCCCGAACGGGTTACGGCCACATAGTACCAATTGCCCGTCGTCATTCCATGTGTGCCGTTAACGATTTGGCTATCGTTACTCATAAAGATTAGTTTTGTCTGCCCGATTATAAGATTATATCCGTCGGCCCCGTTAGTCGTTCCATATCCGGCTACCACCATATGACTGTTCCAGTTGGTCGGCCAGGCATCGGATGTCGGCATGGAGTTAAGTTTTACCCATGCGCCTATCGTAAAGTTACCGGTTCCCATCACCCAGTCGGAATTGTTCGGCACAGTCAGGTCGTTCCCGTTGAACAATCTGGCGTTGCCGAATTTGCCTGTTGTTATGCTTGCTCCGTATGATGTGGCGTTGTAACTGTTTCCGGAAAGGTCATTGGCGGTGTTTCCGCTGGTCTCGTCAAAATTCCAGTAGCCTTTGGCATTGCTGTTGATTTCGCGTATGAACAATCCGCTCCTTAAGGAAGTTGTCGTTAGATCCGGATTTCCGTAGGTCATATATATGGTGTTGTCCCCCTGCGTTATGGTCGGAACTTTTATCCATATCTTCGTGGATGCTGTGTTGCACCCGCTTTCTATCCAGTACTGGATGTCGTTCATCGTGTTGTTTTTTACCCGCAGGTCTCCGCAATCGGAGCGCATCTTTCCGGCTGTCACCATTGCCGCCGTATCAAGTGTCATTTGTATCTGAAAGTCGGTCAAAGTTGAGCCGTTGGTGTTGTTGATGCTCACAGGGCGGAGGAATAAACGATTATTCAAAGTTCCGAATCCTGTGCCGTTGATCGTTACTCTTGTTCCTCCCGCCGTTGTTCCTATGGTAGGGGATATTCCTGATATCGTCGGCGCAGTGAGTGTTATTAAAATATTTTCATTGTAGTATGCCGCTCTGCCGTCGGGGTTGGTTATCGTCAGGTTCCATAATCCGGGAGCGGCGGTGGTCAGGTTCAGATTAAAGGTCAGATTTTGCGCGTCGGAAACATTTACGCCGGTTCCGTTGATTGTTGTCTGTGTCGGTTTGCTTAATGTTACGGTTGCCCCCGACTGGAAATTTTCGCCCACTACGGCTATTCCCGTATATGATTGTCCGGAGGCGAATGATGAAGGGGTTGCCGAGGTTATTTTTGGCGAAGCTGTGCCGGCTTCATAATAAAGGGTGGCGGAACCCAGTGTCGGTGGGGCTGCGTAATCGGATGAGGTCAGGAAAGCACGATATTGCGCGTATCTTCCGTTCTGGCTGGTTATGTTGTCCGTTGCTTCGGGGGAGCTCAAGTACGGTCCGCCGTATTTGATGTTGTCTATCCAGATGTTTTTCCCGAAGTTGTTCGGCGAATGGAAAGTCAGGTAAGACATGGCGTCTTTTTGATTGGTCAAGTCTCCGCTTCCGGTTCCAGCCATTATGTCGGTAAGGTCAAAAAACACTTTTTGCCATTTGAAGACGGAGGCATTGGTAGAGAAACATCTGGTGTTGCTTCCTCCGCAGATCGAAGTACCTTGCAGGGGGACGCTTCCTTCCCAGCCGAGTACGGTGACGGTGCGACTGCCGGTATCAATCGTTTTGACTGTCGATTGAGCCATGTATTCGGTTCCGTCGTAGTTTTCCCTGACTATAATCTTTTCTCCTGTGCGGATGTTGTTTATGGATCCGTCGTCGGCCAATACGATTTGCGTGTGGGCAAGTGCCGATTGCTGATCTGTGCCGGTGATGTCCGCGGAGGCGAGTGAAGAAGAAAATTCGGTTGTTATGGGGAATGTGCGTCTGCCGTACTCGTAGGCCTGGCGGATTTCCGCGGCGGTGCGGGCGACGTTGTCGACTCTAATTTCGTCGATCTTTCCGTCATGGAATCCGTAGCCGCCGCCTCCTCCGAAAGTATAGGGTGAGTAGACGGTTGTCTTTGGAGAAGTGAGGCCGGTTTTTATCAATACTCCATTAAGGTAGATTGAAGGGGTCTTGTTGTTATAGACTAATGCGATGTGGTTCCATCCTGCCGGTATCGTTCCGCTGTAGACTGCAAGTGCCGGTAAATAACTGTCGCCGTGTTCATAGACAGATATACCGTTTGTTCCCACAGATACGCCGGTTCCACCGTTTGAACCACTGTTATTCGCGCCGAAAAGATATTTTTGGCCACTGACGCCGGAGGCTCCAGATGTGCTTTCCGTATCTATTTCGTGAGTGCTGTTGACGGTAAACCAGGCGGAGACGGTGAAAGTGTTTGAGGAAAGATTAGTTGTTCCTATGTTTATATAATCGCTTGTGCCGTTAAAGTTTCTGGCCTTTCCTAATTTCCCGTCAACGACGGTTGTTCCGCTTGGCGTTCCGTTATTTCCATTTGCTGTTGCATCCTTTATATAAGTTCCCGTTCCGCCGGTTTCTTCCAGATGCCATATTCCGACTGTGTTCGCATCCGGTTCATAGTTGGCATAGGCGGATTCGCCGAGTGTGAGTTCAATTGTGCGGTTGCCCAGATACGCGTCACGTATTTCGTCGGCGGTGCGAGCGACATTGTCTACGCGGACATTGTCGATTAAGCCTTTGAAGTAATAGACAGTAGAATTGGAATATTTGAGGGCACCTATCGATGCTCGGTCCGTTGCTGTGACATTTTTGACCGTTCCGGTATTCTTTTGTATTCCGTCCACAAAAATCGTTCCGGTCGTGCCGTTTTTTACTATGGCTACATAGTGCCAGGTGTTGTCGCACAGATTGGCATTGTCCCGTACCAGTCCGTAGCCGTATTCGTATGATCTGAACATCAGATAACAGTTTGATGATTCCAGTTCCATCCCTAATTCATGGTTCCCGTCGTAACCCTGGAAGAAGATGGATTGATTTCCGGCTGTCGCTATCGGCTTAATCCAGGCGGAAACGGTATAGTTGGCGCTTTGGATGTTTGGAATCGCACTTGCTAATGTCACCAGGTCGCTAGTCCCGTTAAAGCTTCGCGCTTTGCCGAACATTCCATCGGCTACAGTCGTTCCGGTCAGGGTGCCGTTGTTTACGGAAGAGGATGAGTCGTAGAGTGTACTTCCGCTTGTCTCATCCATTTTCTGGAAGAGTTTAGTGTACTGGTCGGGGAAATAATTGGTGTATTTTTTGAATACAGTCTTAACATCCGAAGCTATATCCATTGTCAGCTTGGTCTTGTTGGTGAGGTCTACCGGGGAAACGACGCGCGTCAGATGATATTCACTGCCCATGCGGTAAGCTTCCGCTATTTCGGTTGCCGTGCGTGCGGTTTTGGAAACACGCAGTTCGTCGATGGAACCTTTCCAGGGCTGTACGTCATCTCTGCCAAGGAGGTTCGTATTTGAAGACGAACCAAGTGTGGCCGGAGCTCCCGTTCCTGATTTGGCCAGAACTCCGTTTATATAGATATAGTAACTTGTGCCGCTCTTGATCCAGGCAACATGGTTCCATTGATTGGCGCCAAGTGTTCCGCCTGTAATATCCGAAACAACCCAGGAACTTCCGTTCCCAAGATAAAAAGATGCCGCATTGCCGTACTGTCCCACATAAACGACAGCTTCTTCCGCAAATGCGCGATAGTGTGTCGCCGCGGTTTGTTCTGTCGGATAGATCCAGGCTTCAATAGTCATGTCCGCAAGGTTGTCTGCAATGCTTTGATTGCCGAGATCTATTTTTTGACCTGTGGTAAATGATCTGGCTTTTCCCAACACCCCGTCCACAGAGGTCGTTCCCGTCGGCGTTCCGTTTCTGCCGTATCCGGAGCTATCCTTTATATATGCTCCCGTGCCACCGGTCTCATCCATGTGCCAGAGGCCCACGGTGTTCGCGTCGGCTGGAGTTTGTCCGTAAATCAGTTTTAACGCGCCTGCTCCCTGTATCTGTTTAGCCGACTCATTTGATTTCGTTACGATATTTATTGAGTCCAAAAGATTGTTCCATTTCCAGTTTCCGCTATCAGCATCGAGTGCGAGCCATAATGTTTCGACCAGATTCGCGGGTTTCCAGTCTTCCCATCTGCCGTCGTCGGGGGTGGGCGTGGGGCCGGTGCGGGTCTGGATTTCGATATTGGCGGCATTGTAGTTGGATCTGACTTCATCGGCGGAGAGGGCGCGGGAGTAGATGAGGGGGGAGTCGATCGATCCGTTGAAGGGTGCAGACGTATCCCAATGTGATCCGATGTGGAATGTCCCGCTACCCGCGTAATTCGCGGAGGCGACACCGCTGGCAGCCAAGACGCCATCCCGATAGATCGCTCTCATCTTCGTCGTAGCATCGTATGTACATGCCCAGTAGTGCCAATCAGTATCCGTGTACGCCCCGGGCGTATCCAGATCGTTGGCAACGAACGCGCATGTGAAGACGTTCGAGCTCCTGAAACCGAAATGCAGTCCGTTGTTCGTGGTTCCGGGTCCCTGTCCGAAGATGATGTGAGCCACCCCGGTCGATGCCCTTTTAGCCCAAGCGGACAGCGTGAACGAGCTGTTCGCGAGGCTGATCCCGCTTCCTACATCCACACGGTCGTTGCTACCGTCGAACGTAACCGCCCCCGCGCCCCATCTTTTGTTCTTCGCGGTCCAGCCGGAGTTGGTCGCCGCGTCCTGTCCCGTAGTGGTCATGTTCGTAAGCGTGCCGTTGCAGTTCGCGGGCGTTCCCCCGCATGAGCCTGCCCCCGCCGTGTTCGCGGCAGTGGTGCCGCTTGTCTCGTTAAAGTTCCACTGCGCCACCAGTCCGGATATGGAATACGGAGTTTCCCCGTCGCCGGTTTTTACTCCCGATTCCACCCAGTTGATGGGATTCCATTTGCTTCCGGCGGAAAGCGAGTCGAAGACCTGTGAAACATATAGTCCCAGTTGGCCGTAATTAGCAGTGTCGACAATTCTGTATACATAGGTGGAATAAGCCTCTCCCGATACCGTTGTTACGGCGAGTGTTTTTGACCCCGGTGTTCCTGAAGGTACGGTGCAGGTCAGACTTGATGAAGACAATATGGTCAGGTTGGTGCAGTAGTTGCCATCTATCGTTACGGACATGTCCGCAGTGCCGTGATAAAAGTTCGCGCCTGTTATCGCCAGAGAGTTACCGCCACCTGTGAGGCCACCGGTCGGATTTACATTGGATATCGTCGGCGCTCCATAATAAGTGAATCCTCCCGTTTTTGTACCGAAGTTGTTGTCGGGATTGGTTACTGTCACATCTTTCGCTCCGGCTGTGCCTGCAGGTGTAACGGCATCTATCCTTGAGGAATTAACGAACGATACACTTGTCGCAGGATTTCCTCCGACACTAACTGTGGCTCCGCTAATAAAATTACTGCCCGTGATTACGATCGGTGTGCTTCCGGTCAACGGTCCGGCGTTGGCCGTAACTGTGGAAACGGTTATGGGACTTAACGTAAAGGTTCCGTTTACGGACTTCGCGGACGTCATAGATACGACACAAGCCTCCGACCCTGTACATGCGCCCGACCAACTATCAAAATCATAGCCTGTATCAGGATAAGGCGTTAAGGTGACGCTCGAACCGGACGGGTATGAATCGGAACAATCTCCTCCGGCTCCGCACATTATGCCGTCGCCTCCGGTGCCGCTCCAATTGCTCTTAACTATACCGGCCCCTGATGTACTGACAGTCAGTAGATAAGATTTAAGGGTGAAATTCGCCTGTATGAATCCGGCACCTGTCGCAACGCATGGGGTAGTCGTGCCGGTACATGTTGTCAATGCACTTGATCCGTTAGACCATCCGGTAAAATCATATTCGGCGTCAGGTGTCGCAGTTAAAGTAACAGTTGTCACCCCTGTAAATCCATAAGTACAGGTTGAACCGCAATTGATACCCGCAGGACTGCTTGTGATAGTTCCGTTACCGCTTTTTGCCGTACTTATCGAATAGGAATTGGGCGTAAACATAGCGTTTACAGACGTAGCGGCGGTTATGGCGACTATACAAGTTCCTGTTCCCGAACATCCGCCACCCGACCATCCCGTAAAATTGCTTCCGGAGTCCGCTGAAGCCGATAAAGTCACGCTTGTTCCATAGTTGAGAGAAGATGATGTACAGGTAGACCCGCAATTGATGCCTCCGACGTTGCTCGTAACGGTGCCGGAGCCCGTTCCGGATTTTGTCGCCGTTATGGTATAGGTGTTTAAGGTGAAAGTCGCTGTCACGGATTTGTTACCGTTTATGGCAATCGCGCAGGTCGCCGTCCCACTGCATACTCCGCCGGACCATCCGGTAAACGTGCTGCCCGTACTTGGAGTGGCGCTGATGAACGCGTTCGATCCGGAAGGCATCGACACGGACGTGCATGTTGAACCGCAATTGATATTTGCGGTATCGAAAGCGAATGACGGGATTTCCGTGGTCGACCAGTTCGCTTGCGGGACGTAGATGTTTCCGGCGGCGTCTACTCCGACTCCGTCAATATTCTGTGAAGATCTGGCGGCATAGATTTGGTCGATATACGATCCGGAACTGCTGAATTTCGTCAGCCAGCCACTGCCATTGCTGACGGCATAGACGTTTCTTCCCGAGTCTACCGCGACTCCGTCAGGTCCTCCTTGTGAATTTAGATATCCGATGCCGTAAGTGTCCACATAGGTGCCTGATGTAGTGAACTTGATAATTCTGAAATTGTACGGCGGTACATAGTAGTTATTGCTGGTGATATAGATATAGCCTCCGCTTTGATCTATGGCAATTCCGGACGCCGCGGTGATTTGATCGTTGCTGTTTCCATATAGCCCCAGCTGACAGTTGGATGTGCAGACTTCATGCTGCGATTGTCCGTCGCTTACTCCGTATCCCCATTGAGAAACGAAAGTCCCGGTATTGGTATATTTGCTTATCTGGCTAAGTTCCGAGACGTACACGTAGTCTGAATCCGCGGTGATTCCTTTGGCCGGACCGTGGCCCGTCCAGGATGTGACGAAGGTTCCGTCGCTTTCGAATTTCTGGATGATGCCGTACCATCGGTCGGGATTTATTTCCGCCTGATCCTGGCAGGCGTAGACCTTGCCGTTCGGGTCGACGGCGATTCCAGTCGGTCTCCATAGTTGTCCGTTGCCGTTGACTCCGCCGAGACCGTCTCTGCAGTTGGAAGTGCAGATCTGGTATGTGTAGGTTCCGTCGATGACGCCCCAGCCCCATGCCGAGACGAATGTTCCTGTGCTATCGAATTTCTGGATGCGGTTGTTATCGGTGTCGGCTATGTACATGTTGCCGCTGGAATCGAAGGCGATGGCGTAAGGTGTATCGAAAGTGCCGCTCAATGAAGATATATATCCGGAACCGCTGGTCACCGTGCCACTACCGTTACCTGACGGAGTTACCGTCACGGTGTACGCCTGTGCGGTGCCGCCGGCCGCAATCGAAAAAAACGCGACGGAGATTATCCATACCAGGAAAGATCTTTCAAACGATCCGCCAAATTTTCTTTTTGTACTCACTTTTTTTGTTTTTATTTTATCTATATAGTATACATCAAAACGACACTCTTTTTTATGCAACTATGTGATTCTTTAGCTATATTTGCTTGATTTTGTATTGAAATGTTTCCAGATATACTATTTGCTTATCCAATTCACGGAGGACATCAGAAAATATTTGTTAAACTATGTTCATCGCCTAATTTCGCTCACACGGTGAAGCTGTAATTCATTAATTTAAAATTTTATTGAACCCTTAGTCAAAATGTATTACATTGAATTAGCATAATTTTTATTTCTTAAAAAAACATTATGAACAAAAACAAAGTGTTGATCATATCATTTTCTTTACTGCTTCTTGTGGGCTTGAGTGCCTGCCAGGGTCAGCCTGCCGCGAATACTCCTCCGGGCGCAGATTCTGCAAAGACCGGAACGGATCAGTCCTCCACCTCACCAAGTTCATCAACTTCGAATGCATCTGTTTCCGTAAATCCGGCCACGAATGCAGACGGCACTTCAGCCGCTACGAATGCTTCCGCCACTATAGTCCCGGCCGACGGAAAAGCTAATCCTTCAACAACAGCTCCGGCAGCAGCCGCCGAACCGCCAGCCGAAATAAAAGAACTGCTTAAGATGCAGGATCAGCTTAGCACTATCGTTAAGAGTGGTGATATTTCCAAGTGTAAGGATTTGGGTATGACACAATATGTGATGAGCTGCGAAATCAACGTGATGTTGTCTTCCGCCAAGAGCAAGGACGATACTGCCGTCTGTGACAAGGCTTCGACAAAAGATATCAAAGACCAGTGTCTGATGCTTCTGAAGAATATGCCTGCGAAGAAATAGGCATCTCTAAAAAGTTAAATGGAAATCAAAAGTCCCCGAGTAATCGGGGACTTTTTTGTTTGACGGAAATCAGGTCGCCGGCTTGTCCGGTTGAGTGGCTGCCGGTGTTTGTGCTGTAGTTGCGGGGGTATTCGCCGGTGTGTTCGCGGGAGCTGCTGCCGCCGATACCGCAGTTTTTTTGCCCGGTTCTTCAGGAATGGGCGTAGTCAGCATCTTGGCAATCTTTTCCGCGTTAAGGTCTTTGGTTTCTTTTTTGAGATCTTTTATCTCTGTTTCCTCCAGTCGGGATTTTAGAAAGTCTTCCCATTTTTCTGTTTTGCTCTCTGATTTTGCTTTCAGCACTTCTTTGGTCTTTGCCGCGTCCTTAAAAAGTAGAGCCATGTTCTCCGGTTTCAGCTCCAATTTCGTACAAGCCTCTTTCAGTTCGCCGGCGTCTTTCTTCTGTCCGATATCCAGTCCTTCGAACTCTTTGGCGTCGGCTCCGGATTTTATCATGCCGAAGGCGCTTAGAATGAATGTGAAAATCATGTAGAGGATAGGGGAGTCTTTTTCCAGCGATGCCAGTGTGTTGTCTATGAAAGCTACTCCGGTCAGTTTCTTTACCTCGACCGGCGTCTCCGTTTCGGGCGTAGTTTCCGGCGGGGATGCGACCTGCGCTTCTATCTTCGTCTTTTCCCATGTGCCGTTCTCTTTCAGCTCAAGTGCTTCTCCGGCGCTGAAGCTTACCTTCTTCGCTTCGGACATCACGTATGCTACAATCTTATCTTTGATTCCGGCGGCGATGTTTTGTGGAATCTTATTGTTCAGTCCCAATTCTCCGGCAAGTTTGGAGTAATCGCTTTCGTTCAGGTTTTGTGTCTTAGCCGGGTCGATTATAACTATCTTGGGTGATCCGTTGAGTTTGATTTCTCCTTTTTTGAAAAGTTCTCCGACATCTCCGCTCTGCGCGCGAAGGTTGGTGATGTCGCCGTTGAGTCGGTTGATGTCTTTTTCCAGTCCAAGGTAAGTCCTGTATCCGTCTATCTTGTTCATCAGGCTTGTTTCCGTGAGTTTGAGCAGGTTTAGTGTTCCTTCCCCAAGCAGGTTATCTTCTTTCATAAAGTTCAGGCCGGTGAAGGTGCTGAATCCGGCTATGACCTTTTCGATAGTCGGGAAAGTCGAGGGATCCTGTTCTTTGATTGATTTTATCTTTTCGAAAAGCGAACGTAGTTTCTTGCCGAGTTCTTCAGCGAATTCGGTCATTGGGCCCAAAACGATACTGGGGTTTAATTTCGCTGCTATATAATCTGACCAACCAAATCTTCTTCCGCAGAATTCCAGAGCGATTTTTTTTGCGGTTTCTTTAAGTACAAGCTTGTTCTTATCCGAAATGGTTATGCCGGTTTCGCTTTCGATCTGTTTCACTTTTTCCGGGAAATCTTTTTCCACGGCTGCGATTATCTCTTTCTTAGCTTCATCGAGCGGTGCATTATATGCTTTCTCTGTCCATCCTTCCGTTTCCCGGTTGGACTGTGTCTGCTTCACCAATTCGTCCCGCTCCGTTTCCTTCTTTTTCTTCTCCTCCTCCAATTTAGGCAGGTCTTCGCTTTTTACTTCTTCAAGATGAGCCTGTGTTTTGCTTCTGGTTTCAGCTTTTACGGCTACTTCTTTTGGAGCGCTGACTTCGTTTCCCGAAGGTTGTCCTACGGTCTCTCTTTGTGCTTCGGGTTGTTTTTGCTGGTCAGGCTTTGTTGGTTCTGCCATGGGGGTATCTAAAAAATCTAATTATTGTATCATATATGGGCTGTTTATTGAGGTGTTTTGTCTTGATGGAATACGTGAATGTTTTTTAATTCTGGTGTAAGTTGCGGTGTCATGATTTTGCGCCTGTCCACAAGTCCAAATCCTTTCGTTTTTTCAGGATGGGGTTTATCCTTGTGTCTCCTAAGGTAAAGAGTATGGGCGTTAAGGATTTTGACAGGGAGCAGGTGGAGAATCTGGTCGCCAAGGCACAGCAGGGGGATACGGAGGCTTTCGGGCGGTTGTATGATATGTATATAGATCCTGTATATAAGTACATCTTCTTTAAGGTGAAGCGGGATGAGGCTTTGGACCTTACGGAGAATGTTTTTCTTAAGGTCTGGGAAAACATCAAGTCTTATAAGACGGGCGGGTATTATTTTACCGGCTGGATTTTTCGGATTGCACACAACATTGTGGTCGACCATTATCGGTTGAGCAGGGATACGCTTTCTTTGGAAGTCGATCTGCCTGACGAAAAATCCAACAACGATCCTGTCGCGCAGGTCGAAAACGGAATTTCTAGTGAAATACTTAAAAAAGCTATCCAAAAATTGAAGAATCATTATCAACAAGTGATTTTGCTTAAATACATAAACGAAATGGATAACCGCGAAATCTCAAGAATTATGCGTCGAGGAGAGGGGAGTTTGCGTATCCTTAAATTCAGAGCTCTGAAAGCACTGAAAACTATCTTGGAAGATATGGGTGTACGATATTGACATGGTTTTTAGGCGGTGTTTGTTAGATTTACTTTATATTTAAACAAAAACTGTAACAAAAGGAGGAAAGCGCCGTTACAAGGGATGGTATAAACAAATTATGTTTGACTATATATTAGGCATC
Source organism: Candidatus Altimarinota bacterium (assembly GCA_041752875.1). GTDB lineage: Bacteria > Patescibacteriota > Gracilibacteria > UBA1369 > UBA1369 > JTS-AC46. The sequence continues at coordinate 248,338 of JBGSVP010000001.1, read as the reverse complement.
AAAGGCAAGGAGAAAATTTTCAGGAAGCTCGAAAAAGAGCTGATTGGTTGTGCCAAGCCCATTTTGCCTACGAATGTGAAGAAGAATCTCAAGGCGGAACTGATGTCGGCAATAAAAGAGAACAGGCGGTATGAGTACGCGCCGGCAGGATTGAAGAGTTTGGGTTTTAAGATTACCAGGATTGCATCAGGTGTGAATATCTCCCGTTCGGAAATTTCGGAGATTAAGGAAAGGGTAATGGCTTCAGTCGAAAGAATGGTTGATACAGGTGTAAGCGAAAGATTTTTTCGTAAGAACGGTTTTTTTCGTACAGCATTAAGCAGTATGTTACTTTTTACTTTCGTAGTCTCTTCATTGTTTGTTTTTCCGCTTGTTCCTACAACTTATGCCAGGTCCTCCTATATCGATGAGCTTGACGGTGAGGTCTATGTCTTGCGCGGAGGTGAGTCCATACAGGGCAAGGTTTCGTTGCTCATAGAAGAAGGTGATGTCGTTTTGACAAAAGGCAACAGCTACGTTTCGGTACATTTTTTCGATGACAGTCTCGGCAGGCTTGGGGAAAATACCAATGTGGAGGTCAAGCGTCTTTATTCCGAGCCGCTTAATCCTGTCGCGACCGACATTGAATTGTTTTTGAATCAGGGGCGGTTATGGGCCAAGGTTGTGAGTCTGGTCGATGAAAATTCGAGTTTTAAGGTCGAAACAGATGAAGTGGAAGCTTCGGTACAGAAAAAAGCGGCTTTTGATGTGGATGTCAAAGAGGATTCCACCAAAATAACGGTATTCGATAATGTAGTGAATGTGAAGAGGCTGGATAATAACGAAACTCCTTCTAAAACTGTGGTCGCCGGGTTTCAGGCGCAGATTCCGCACAACGACGGAAGTGACATAAAGTTGTCCGTCACAAAAGAACAACCTTCACAGCCGGGCCAGAAGTGGGTGGCCGGTAATCTTAAGAGCGACAGCGAATATGACAATGAACTCCAGTCCCAGAAGGAAAAGAAGTTATCTACAGAGGTTGCCGCGAACATATTGTCAGTGAATCAGCCGGTGAGTACCGCCACTTCCGGTAAATCCGGAAGCAGAGTCGAAGCTTCCAGGCAGAGCTTCCTTAATGCTTACAGTAAGCTTCTTAAAGCCGAGACACTTCTTGCCAGAGGAGCCGATAGCGGATACAACAAGTTGCTTCGCGATTTCAGGGACGAAACTGATAAGATTTTTGCCGACTTGCCGGAATTGATGAAAGAGGATGAGTTGAACGCCACTTTGCTGAAAGGCATGATTGACGAAAAGATCGGGATGCAGTTGAAGGATATGTCAGCCTTTTTGCCTGACAACAAATTGTACCGGGCGAAAGATACTTTGAGGGAAGTGGAATTGCAGGCGGCCGGTAGTGCAGTAAAACGTCTGCAGTTAAGTATGTCACAGGCGGAAGGCAAGTTGCTGGAACTTCAGGAGCTCATAAAGAGACAGAAGTTTGATTTGGCGATGCTGATATTTAGGGATTACAAATTCATGAACCTTAATTTCTATGTCAGGCTGGATAAGGCGGCTATGGCTGAACTTCGCGAGAACGTGGTCGATATAGTTAAAGAGCAGATTCAGCAGATAAAGGTATTGACCGCTGTCGAAAGTGCTTTGATTGACCAGAAAAAGTTTGATTTCAGAAATGAAGTCGAGCTGGTGAGACAGCAGAATCTTTCTAAACTGGTCAATTCGCTCAATCAGATGCCGGAAACATTACCGATGGAAGTGTCGTATGATCTTAAGGATCTGTTTGAATCTTATCTCTCTGCCCGCAGTGAAGATGCCAGATTCATAATCCCGATACTCGATAGTCTGGTGAAAAAGAACAAGCAGATAAATTTCAATCTCCCTGATGAAGGTTTGATGCCCGATAATCTTGGTGTTGTGGTTATCATGGAAAAAGAATCCACTCCAAATGTTCAAGCTGTAGTAAAGAAGTAGACTACATACCGGATATGGCCAGAAGACCAAGAATAGTTCCAAGACTGGCGACAAAAGCTCCGATTATCCAGAATCTCATGACTATGTTAGGTTCGCTCCATCCTTTCTTTTCGAAGTGGTGATGCAGGGGGGCGATAAGGAAAACCTTTTTACCCCGGAATTTTTTGGATAGAAGCTGTATGATTACAGATAAGGTTTCGATCACAAAAACGAATCCGATTAAAGGCAATACAGCTACCGAATCCGTGAGCATGGCAATTACTCCCAGTGTAGCACCCAGTGACAAAGCTCCAGTGTCTCCCATAAAGAAATGTCCGGGAAAGATATTGAACCAGATGAACCCGAGTAGTGCGCCGATTATAACCGCGCAAAATGCCGCCAGGATGAAAAGTCCTTTAGCGTAGGCAAGGATGGCGAAAGCGGCAAAAGCGATTATAAGCAATCCTCCGGCAAGTCCGTCCAGTCCGTCGGTGATGTTCACCGCGTTGGCGGTTGCTGTAATGACAAGTATGAATAACGGGACATACCAGAATCCCAGGCTTATGTCTCCGATTCCCGGCAGGTGTATCTGGTTGTATCCCAGTTTATAGTGAAACCACCAGGCGCCCGCCGCGGCCAAAAATGTCAGCCACAGGAACTTCGGTTTGATGTTGATTCCTTTGCTTTTTCCAAGTCCTTTGATATTGAACCAGTCGTCGACTGCCCCGAGTAATGCCGTAGTAATCAATGTAAATATAGGCAGCCATGTTTCTTCGCGGCTTATCAATGAGTTTTTTGTCAGCTGAAGTGCCGAGGATATGTGTGAAAGCAGTAGTACCAGCAATGTTGTTCCCCAAATAAGAATGCCGCCCATGGTCGGTATTCCCTGTTTTTTACGGTGCAGTTCCTGGAATACGGTAGCCTTTTCTCCCGAAGATGCTATTTCACGGATTTGTTTGCTGCACTTGCATCTTATAAGAAGCTTTATGAACCCGGGGGCAAAAAGGATCGTCAAAAAGAAAGAGATAATCTGCGATCCGAATATTAGCAGCAGGTAGCGGATATTTTGTAACATAAGATTTTTTAAGTTGTTCGGGGGGAATCTGTCTGAAGCTTCAGTTCCAGCTATAGCTTCTGAAAATCCAGTCAGCAAGCACTTTCGTTTCTTTGTAGCGGTCTGGACTATTCAGTACCACGGTCATGATCTGGTTGCCTTTTTCGTTTTCGACTACGGAGATAAGGCATTCTCCGGCTTCGTCAGTAGTCCCTGTCTTAAGCCCCAGCACGTTGAGATAACTGTTCAGAAGTTCGTTCGTATTCTTTAGCTTATGCTTCAGCCGTTCGTTGGTGGATGTTATTTCCAGCTCTTTTTTCTGCGCGGTTCTTCTTATGAAACTTTTGCCGAAAGCGTACCGTCCAAGGATGGTCAGGTCATTGGCTGTGGAATAGTTTTGTGTGGTCGAAGTGGCCAAATCGGAAATTTCCTGAAGGTTTCCGGCCTGCATGATGGTGCTGATCATCTGTTGCGTGAGTTCCTTGTCCGCTTTTTCCGGTTTGACCGATTCACTTCTGTTTAGTCCTGTAGGATTAACAAAATATGTGGAAAAGAGTCCTAGTTCACGGCTTTTTTGATTCATCTTGTCCACGAACGATTCCACATTCCCGCTGTTGTATTCCGCCAAAGCCGCAGCGGCATCGTTTGCAGAAGGTATCAATGCCGCGTTTAGCAGGTTTTCGACGGTAATCTTTTCCCCTGGGGCCAGCCAGATTTTCGATCCGGGAGTGGCTGTGGCGCGGGTGGATACGGTAACCACATCTTTAAGGTTGTCCCCTTCAAGTATTATCACTGCTGTCATCAGTTTTGTCAGACTGGCGATGGGCAAAGGTTCAAAAATGTTCTTTTCGAAAAGTATGAATCCGTTCTTAAGGTCAACTGCGATGGCCGCCTTGGCTTTGATGACGGGTGATATGTTTTCAGGTTTTTTATCGGGTATAGCGGTGGCCGGCAGGGAACTGTTGTTGTTCCAGGCCAGCGATTGAGCAGAAGCTATCGGAAGATCTCCCGAAAACAGTGTGGCCGCCGCGTACAGGCTAAGTAGTGTGTTTATCATTGATGGTTTGGCTTTTGTTGAGAATCGGTGCCGGCTTGCTGGGTGGTGGAAGTTTTGGGAGTCGGCGGGGCGAGATATTTTAGCGAGTCGAAAGGGTCTATGAGCTTGTTTTCAAGATAATCTTTACCCAACTCTATCACAATTATGGATTTTTTTCTTTTTTCTGTGGTTTGGAAAGTCTCCGGTATTCCTGCTACTGTCTTGGCAACGGGGATAAAGTGAAGCGCAAGGTCGAGCGATTCCGGTTTTTCACCATTCGGTCCGGGGGTGTAGTAGATGGTGGTCATTTCCAGGTCGCGCTTTTCGGCATTGCCGTAATATTCGACGTTCATACAGAATCTGCTCAATATGGACATGACCTGGTAAGCCAGCCCTGATGCTTTTGTGCCGTTAAGAACCTGTACGCTTTCTTTTTTCATGATGGCGGATGTGTAGGTCAACATAGTGTCAACGAATTCCTGGATGTATTCGTATTTGTTGCCCGCCGGTAGAAGTACAGCGGCTCCGTTAAAGAAATCCCTGTCAGGAGTATATACCAGTCCGCCGCAATCGGTCGGGTCGTCGTTGATAGCCACGGGCATTGTGGAGTCCTTGCCGAGGTCTTTAGCAAACTTGGCGAGTTCGATTATTTCCCCGAAAGAAAGGTTTGTATCTATGCTCGAGCTTACGGAATCGTAAATCGCCTTAATCTTTGTAGGATCGGTCAGCACATTGAGACTAAGAGCTTTTTCTCGTATGGACTGTAATACCATCTGTTGTCTTTTTGCCCTGTCGAAATCACTTGTCGTTTTTCGGCTTCGTGCGTATTTAAGAGCTGTATCTCCATCGAGATGCTGAAATCCTTTCTTTATCGAAAACGTCTGGTATTGTATGGTTTCTCCTCGCGGGTAGTACGGATCATAAATATCGTTTTCCACATACAGATCTATTCCTCCTATACTGTCGACGATTTTTACGAATCCTTCAAAGTCGATTTTTACATAATATTGTATCTCTTGTCCGGTGATTTCCGAGACGCTCTTTTTAAGTGCCTCGAGTCCGCCGCTTTTACCGACTTTGTTTTTTGCGAGCCAATAGACTTCATTGATACGCGATTTCCCCGTCTCTTTTGTGGTGACAAAAAGGTCACGTGGTATCGAAATCATCGGAACCAGTTTGTTTTTGTAATCTACGCTGGCTACCAGTACAGTGTCCGTAAGGTTTCCTCCGTCATGTCCTTCACCGCCGATTCCGGCAAGCAGTATGTTGGTTCGGCCTTTCGGGGTTGTCTGAAGTTCCTGTCCGAAAGAGAAGATAATCGAAGAGAAATCCAGACTTTTCACGGTCTGGACTATTATGAAGGCAAATATCATCATTAACAATATTCCTCCGCCTATCGAGATGATGTGGGCTTTTATTTCGGAATCCATTTTGGGTAGTGACGGCAATTTGCGGGGGGGATTCCTGTCCTTTTTGTTGATGCGTCGGGTCTTGAAATCCATGGTTTTTGCCAAAAGAAAATTCCACTATATTTTACATTTAATCGTTTGGAAGTAAACCAAACTTTATCAGTTAGAGAACAGTATTGTAGCCCTCATCAGACCGGTGTCGTCGGCCTTAATTCCTATGCCTATCCTGTTCCATCGCCGGTTCACAGTCTCTTCCGATTCGTCGATTTCGGATGCGAGCCTTTCCCTGTTGTTCGATTCAAGTATCAATGCCTGCACTGTCCTGTTGAGACCGGAGGCGGTTATTATAGAGGATAATGTTTTTCCGTCTGGTGAAGAGAAATCAAAAAAATTCTGTTCTATCATTTTTTCGCTCCATGAGTCGGCAAGGTCGTTGAGACGGGAATCAAGGCTTAGCTCACCTATTCCCAAGTCAGCTCTTTTTTTGTTTAATGATATGATGACGTTTTCCTTGAATACGGTGGCGGTTGTTGCGTTGAGCGGATCGTAACTGAATTCTTCGGTGGTCAGAATGTTGTTGTCTTTATCTCTGGTCATGCCAATGCCTACTCTGGTCCAGTAGGGATTGAGAATGTTATTCCTGTGTATTGCGCTTTGCATCAGTCCGTTGTGTGAAAAAAGGAGAGTAGGTGCATTAGAAAGGTTCTCTCCGACGGGGGTGGGTATTCCTGCCGCTTTTCTTCGGATATCAGGAGTTTTGCCGTCCGGATCCACGTGTCCGAAGTAATTACGGGTTGCCATGTCCGTCGAATGTGCCTGGGCAAGCTTGTCCAGGGCTGTGTCCGCCACTACGGGGCTAAGCCCGACTTTGATTCGTTCATCGTTGACCAGTTTCAGTAGTTTTGTCCGGTAAGTCGTAAGATCATAGTTTTCGGTCGTATCGTCGTCTCTGTGTATATCGAAAAAATTTGGAATAAGCGGTATTCCCGTGCCCACATATACTGTGGTGTTTAGCATGGCCAGTCCGTCTGTGTTGTTTATCTCTATTGAGTATGCTCCTGTTGTGGAAGGAGTGTAACTGAAAGAGAAATCAGATCCCGCCGCGATGGATTCTCCCGATATGCCTGTACTCTTTAGCTTCACACTGTCCACAAGTCCATCAGGTTTAATAATATAGGCATCCACGGATATTTTTATTGATGTAGTCCCGTCGAATCCGATAGCCCGAATCGTGTCCAGTGTTTCAGGCAGACGGCTTATTGTTAGCGAATCCGGTTCCTGCTCATTGAAACCGTGGGCTATGGCATTTACCTTGTTAACTGCGCTTTTCTTCCAGTTCCCGGCAGGATTAAGCGGGTCGTTATTCGTTAGCCCGATTCTTTCCAGTCTTATATTTACCGGTCCCTGTTTTAATCCCTGAAGTGCTTTATATATGACGTCGAAAGATTGTACATTTTGACGTAAAATAAAAAATTTAACGGTTGAGCCCTGCTCAAATACTAGGCGGCTGATATTTCCGGCAGTATTACCTGTGTTGAACGTAGTCATGTCGTTTTTGAACACCGGTTTTGGTGCAACCAATGTGGTGTCCGTAACTGGGTTGATAGAAGATATATATGGTGCGACAGTTATGTCCACGACTTTGCTTTGACCCGATTTTCCGGGAATTATTCCAAGTTTGAATTTACCCGGTTTGTCGAAATGTATCTGTATCTTGAAGCTCCTGTCGGTAATTTTTCCGACATAGTCTGTGTAATTATTGTTATCAACTTCTTTTTCCGGAGCAAGGAACGCGAAGACGTCTTTAGTGAGACTACTCGAAGTGGTTCCTTCTATGATATAGACTTCGTTAAGAAAAAAGATGGAAGGCATATTTTCTTTAAGTGTCACCCCTTCAAAAGTGGATTTTCCTATCTCCGTCGAATTTAAACTTTTCAGATAAGCGAGCTCCTGTGTGGGGTTTCCTACGGTTGTAGTCGTATCTGTAGGGGGTGTGTCCGAGTTTGCCGCCGCGACGATGTTCTGCGCGTATTTGATTAGCGAAATCTTAAAAGAGTCGGTTTTGTTGTCCTTCGCCAACCTAATCCTGAAAAGTATTTCGCTGATCTGGCCTCTGTTGAGCATGGCGTCGGGAATGTAGTATCTCCCGCTCTCTTCGATAAAGTTCTTTTGTTTCGCGTAAGATATGAAAGGCGCGTACCAGGCTGTAGCTGGAATGTCTATGAAAGGGGACGCAATTCCTTCCAAAGATGATGTATCCCAGTCGAGCGACATGGCGATGATTTTGAGTGCCTCGGCTTTGTTGACCGATCTTTCGGGGCGGAATGAATTGTCGGCGTATCCCTGTATCCAGTCTTTCGCTTTGGCGGTCTGTACATATTTGGCGTACCAGGCATTTTCATCCACATCGTTGAATCCGGTAAACGCGTTTCCGTCGGCACTTATCTGTAGCGCGGAAAAAAGAAGTTTAAGAAATTCGGCTCTTGATACATTTTTGTCCGGTTTGAATGTTCCGTCGGGATATCCGCCGATAGCTCCGGTGGTCTTGAGATATTCAACAGCGAGATAATATTTGTTTGTGGAAGGCAAATCACTAAATGCCGCAAGTGCCGTGTTCAAGAAGAGACCGGATAGTAGTATGGCAACAACTACTTTTGCGGATAGATTTATTTTCATATTATGTTGTTATTTTTTTGTTTAAATATTGCCATTTTATATTATGTTAATACACCTTTGCCGGTCAAACATGAATTGACTTTTAATGTATTAGATATAATATCTTTTACTGGTACATTGTATATTTATTCCTAATTTTATACGTATGAAAAAGGCCGGACTGATATTGGGCGTTATTTTTATGATATCGGTTGTATGGTTGATGTCGGGGTGCGGTTCTCCCCAGCCTTCCAAGCCGGCCGCACAGATTATAAGTGAAGGAATCGCAAGGTTATCCGCTCTGAAATCGGCGGTCTATGAATTGTCTTTGAAAGGGGACATCAAGGATCCAAAGTCCGCAGATATGACTTTTGACCTTGGATTTAGCGGTTCTGCGGATGTAAAGGATACCGATGCCATTAAGTTTACGGTTAAAGTCGTAGGAACAGCTGTCGATAAGTCTGATATGGGTGGAGATGTGGATGCTGAAATCCGTTTGGATAAGGATAATATGTATTTCGCTGTCACCAGTCTGGACATCAAAGGTCAGCCTTTGCCGGCCGATGTTACAGCTCTTTTTAAGAAGTGGTGGTCATACAAATTGCCGGTGGAAGTTACCGATCAGTTGAAGACTATGATCCCGTCAGCCAAATCCGGAGCCACTCAGGAACAGGATAGTTTCAACAAACTGCTGTCGGGCGCGAATATCTTTGCGACACCGACTTTTGCCGGTGCGGAGTCGGTAAAAGGTGAAATGAGTTTTCACTTCAAGGTATCTCTGGATAAAAAAGGACTTGTGGATTTCATGAAGAAAATTGCGGAATCGGAGGGTAAATCGATTACCGATTCGGATGTCGCGGATATCGAAAAGTCTCTCGAGTCTGTGGAGGTAGCCGGTGATGTCTGGGTAGGGACGCAAAGTCTGATGCTTAATCAGGTGAAAGGCATCATGACTGTTAAAGCTACGGAGGAAAGTCCGCAGAACGGAACAATTACTTTTGCGGTCACTCTTGGTGATATAAACAAGCCTGTTACGGTGGAAGTTCCGGCAGGGGTTCAGGAATTCACAATGGATAAGGCGGCTCCGATAATGATGATGTTCTATTCTCCATCCATTATCGATTCAGGAACGCAAAGTCTGTTGCAGGATGATATTAATGATGAATTGAGCCCTGATCTTTTAAATACGGACCTCGGGACAGACGCTTTGGTCAATCAATAGGTCAGAACAATAAAATCAGAAAGAGGTCCGGCAGAAAGTGCGGGCCTCTTTTTTTACTTTTGCTTTATATTTCCTGAAGGATCGTTGTGTTAAAGATGATTTCAGTTATCAAATGAAATACATATATCTTGTCGAGAAGCAGATTAATCCGTTTAGTACTGGTATTCTTTCTGGCGGGGATAGTAGCCGGTGAATTGGCTGAACGCAGTGTTTATGCCGGATTGTTTTGGATAGTCGTGTTGTCGGGAGGTTTTTCGGGGGCTGTTTTTGCGATGTTTATGTTGTCCGGTGTAAGGAGGCGAGTGCCGGGCATCGGACGTAATGTGGTATTGTTTGTGATTATCGGATTCATTATCGGGTGTATTCGGTCGGAGATGGTAGTCCGGTACGATTCTTATGATGATATAAGGAGTTGGGGCAAGTACGACAAAAAGATTACCGTCGAAGGAATGATTAGTCGTGAACCGGATTTGAGGAGCGACAGTCAGCATCTTGTGTTGTCTGTGGAGAATGTAACCGCCGGGGGGAGAACAGCCCCGTGTTATGGACGGTTGCTTGTAAAGGCAAACAGATATCCCGATTACTCATATGGCGATTATCTTAAAGTGACTGGAATTGTGAAGATTCCGGCTAGTTTGGAAGGTTTTGATTATGCGGCTTATCTGGCAAAGGAGGGGATTTACGCGACGATGTATTCTCCGTGGATCGATTCGGGCGGCCGGCGCTTTGACGGATTGAATCTGCTTTTTTCTTTTAAGGATGCCGTGGCGCGGCGAACGGCTGATCTTTTCTCCGGGCCGGCCGCCGGGTTGGTCGGAGGGCTTCTTCTGGGCCTAAGAAGCGGAGTTCCGGCCGACATGATGGACGATTTTAACAGGGCCGGCCTTACTCACATACTGGCCATTTCCGGCTACAACATAACCATGGTGATAGGAATAGTCGCCACTCTGGCAGGGGGCTGCGGCCGGCGTCTCCGTGTCTTTCTTACTCTGGGTGCAATCTTTTTCTTTAGTTTGCTTACCGGGATGGGGGCAAGTGTAGTGCGCGCCGCGCTGATGGGGGGACTGGTTGTGACAGCCGGCTTTATCGGTAGAAAGAGCGCCGCTTTGAACATCCTGTTGATGAGCGCGGCGATTATGGCTCAACTTAATCCGAGGATTATTCTGAACGACATCTCTTTCCAGTTGTCATTTCTGTCCACTCTGGGTCTGATTTTAATGATGCCTCACATCGAAAAATACACCAAAGTTTTCCCGCCTTTTATAGGTGAGGGATTTGGGGTCACACTGGCGTCGCAGGTGTTCACGATTCCGATAACTCTTCTTAACTTCGGTCGTTTTTCGCTTATTTCTCCTGTATCCAATGTAATATTTCTTCCTCTGGTTCCGTTGATAATGGCGGGAAGTTTTTGCGCGTTGGTTGTTTCTTTTGTCCTTTTTCCTTTGGGCTTACTGGCGGCGGCAATCACTTGTGTTCCGGTGGGGCTTCTTTTTTTTGGAGTACATCTGATTGTCCAAATACCGTTCTCTTCGGTGGATATCGGTTGGTTCGGTTTGCCTCATCTGATATTTTATTACCTTAGTCTCTCAATTTTGCTAAGCACAAATAACAGGCAACTTTGAGGTAATGCCCAAGCATTAAAGCTCAAACAAATTAAAAATTACAATTTCGAAATTGTAATTTCCATATTTTGATTTGTTTGGATTTTGGTGCTCGGTTATTCTTTTATATAGATCCAGATTGGCGAGATGTTGTTATCTAGGTCTTTCTCTTCCCTGTGTTTTTCTTTCCAGTCCTTTATCCGGAAAGCGTAGGATATTATGCGGGCGCCTTTTTTGAGTTCCGATTCCAGTTTTGGGCGCAACTTGTCCAATGTTTCCGGCATCAGATAGCACATGATCACATCTGCGTCCTTAAAGCTTTGGGTTTTGAAGTTGCGGAAAAGTATCCTGGCTTTTGATCTCCAAAACAATTTTCTGATTATGGCGAGCAGGTAGACGAATGGGGAAAGTTCAAAACCGGTTCCTTTGGCTCCACATTCTTTTACGGCCAGATAGACCATTCTTCCGTCGCCGCAGCCTATGTCATAGACCACTTCGCCTTTCTTGATATTTGCCAGCTTCAGCATTTTCCTTACAGCTTCCATCGGGGTCGGGACGAACGGCGCACCGTTGACGAGCGTCATTAGTGTCGGAGTCATGATCATGAAGAAGAATGCGGTGGAATACCAGTTGGGCACATCTTTCGTCAGAAAGTTGAATATCGGCAGTAGTATAAGAACCATTATTAACGCCAACATCAGGTCTTTGATTTTATCCGATTTCATATAGATAGATAGAGGGTAGTTTTTTTGATGGATCTTTTTCCCACACTTTGACGGGTTTCATGTCTTTCATCTGGAAAGTATGGCTGAATATTCTGGTTCCTTTTTTGCATTCCGAAAGGAACTTTTTTCTTAGTTTATCCATAGTTTCCGGCAGAAGATAGCAGAAAATCACATCTGCATCCTTAATGTCGGCCTTGTAGAAGCTTTGCATCCGGATTTCCACTTTTGAGTCGTTGACCCATCTGCTCAAGTGGGCGAGTATCAATGGCAAAGGAGCAACCTCATAGCCGGTGCCTTTTATATGCGCTCTTTTTTCCGCTTCAAAAAGGAATCTTCCGTCGCCGCATCCCAGGTCATAGACTTTTTGTCCTTTCCTTAATTCCGCGAGACCAATCAGGTGATTAACCACATTCATTCTTGTGGGAACATAGGGCACAACATAAAAGATGTTCACCAGAAATGTCGCCGTCAGTACAAGGGTGAATAGTAGGAAGAATATTAGGAATATGTCTACCAGCAAGCTGTTTTTGTTTTAATTGTATTGTCTTATTTTAGCAGTAAACGGCTATGATTACAAATCCGTCGTCATTTCCTGTCTTTTCAATGTCTGTTTGATAGTTTCTTTTTTCCTGTCGTCGGTCTCTTTACCTTTTTCTTTAAGTCCTGCCATTATACGGTCAGTGAAAGTGTCCTCCAGTTTTTGTCTGGCCTGTTCGACTTTTTTCATGCCCTCTTTCCCGCTTATAGCCTGTCCGTCGTTCATCATCTGGAAGTTGTTGACCATGAAGCTGTTGTTGCCGTCTGTAGCTTTCTTTCTCAATGTCTCTGTCAGGTTGAACTTTTCCGAGTCGTTGACCTGATCGAACTTTCCGGCATCAACTTTCATTATTTTGACTGCGCGTCCATCCTTATCCAGTACCATGTCGTGGCGTTTTTGCAGACCTTTCTGGATTTCAGCTTCTTTTGCGGAAAGGTGTCTGACCTTGTCGGTCGCCTTTGTCCTTTCGGTGTAGGTGTCGTTCATTTCGGCCACGCGGGCGAATTTGTCCATTGCTGTAAAATCACGGCGTTTCTTTAAGGAGTTTTCACCATGCAGTTCGTTCTTTACAGTCTGTTCGATGCCTCCGTTGTCTTTTTCTTCTAGTTTTCCTTTGGCTATTCCAGCCCTTTTCTTTGCCGTTTCGTTTCCGGGGTCGGCGGCGAGGACTGCTTCATAGCAGTTTATGGCTTCGTGCAGATTGCCGTTCAGTTCGGCATTAGTCGCCTTCAGTTGAAGTTCCAGCAAATGTTGTTTTTCTTCGGGAGTCAGATTCCTGTTTTCGTTAGATATTTCTTTTGTTCCGGTGTCCTTTTCCTGCAATTTCTTTAGTGCCTGGAATCGCTCCAGTCTCCCTTTATGACTAAGCGAATGAAAATCTCCGTTGGCTTTCTTCACTTCTTCGGGCAGTTCCTTTTCGAAACGTTCTTTCAGCTGTTTTCTTGGAGCAAGAGCTTCGCTGAAACTGCGGATTGCTTCCTGTTTTTCGAATAGCGATAGTTTGTTGAAGCGTTCTTTTTCGCGTTGCATGGTCTTGCCGGAGATAACTTTGCTATCCAGTTCTCCGTTGAGAAGCTTTCCGTAATCAGTATCCATACGTTCATGTTCTTTTAGTTCTTTCTCCGATTTTCCTGACTTGTCTTCCAGCATGGTAATCATTTCTTTTTTCTTTTCGTATTTCGAGTTGTAGAAGTCGGTCTTCATCTCTTCCTTTTTTCCGTCTTCGCTGCCTTTAGAAGTTCCTTCAAGCAGTTTATCGAATTTTACCGACATATCTTCCTCTGCCTTCATCTGCGATTCGAGCATCTTAATGGCCTGGCCTCTCATTTTCACGGGTGCCTGGACAAACCATTGGTATGCTTCGAGTTTGGAAAGGAGCGAAAGGTGTTTTGATAGGGGATTTCTGAACAATTGGTTTTCGTAGTCTTCGGTCAGGGCTTTTTCTATGCGGTTCAATGCATCCTGTTTGTCGGTTTTCTTAAGTGAAGAGAAATTGGGGTATCTGTTTGTGTAGTCGGCGGGGAATTCGTTGAATTTTAAGGTCATTTCTATACGCGGGGTAATCTCTTTTTCCATGAATTGTCCCAGAATCTTTTCCTGTTCCTGTGCAGTCATGTCTTCGAAGCTTTCTTTGAATGTTTTCATCTCTTCTTCGGAAAGGTGTCCGGCGTTCTGCCTTATCATCTTTTCGAATTTTGCGGTATTTTCGCGCACGGACTCAAGTTCGCGCATGAAGTTCCGTTTTTCCCGCCTGTCCAAAGTGCTGAACTTGTCCATCTTGTTCGGGGCAAGCTCTTTAGCTTTTTCGTACATCTCTTTAAGTTCGCCTATTCTGGATTCCAGACCTTTTAGCCATTCACGTTTTGTTTCCAGCGGCTGTTTGCGAAAAGCTTCTATCCACTGGTCCGCTTCGTGTTTGCGGTTCTTCTTGTCTATGCCGAAGTATTGCTTATCTTTTCCTACCTGTATGCCGAAGTCTTCGGTAAGTCTATTGATTTCCGATTTCTCACGGTCAATCTCTCTGGCGATGGTCTCTATCTCTTTGATTCCGGTGTCATCCGCCTTATCAAGTTTTTTCAGCCATCGCTGACGGTCTTTTTCGGTGAATATGTCTCCGGCCTGCATGATCTTCTCCTGCACGTCGACTTTCATCTCGTTGATTTTCCTGATGTCTCTACTGTCAACTTTATTCAGGCTTAATGCATTGATTTGTTCTTCGCTCGCCGCTTCGCCGGCTCGCAGTTCGGAATCTTTTGCCATCGTTTATACTGTGTTAATTATTGGTGGAGGAATTATTTCTTCAGCCTTCGGTCTTTCCGGTTGTTTGGGCTGTTCCAGTTTTCCGAAAAGAGGCAGCTGTGTCTGCGGTTCTTCGTAACTCTGCAGTTCTTTTGCGTCAAGCGGGCGGTTTGTATCAGCCTTATACATGACCTGTTTCTTTCTGCTCTTGTCGCGGTAGACGGTTATGCCTTTACAGCCAAGTCTGTAAGCAAGAAGGTATGCGTGTCTCACCTGATCATGTGTCGCGTCTTCAGGGAGGTTTATGGTTTTGGATACGGCGTTGTCCGTATGTCTTTGGAAAGCCGCCTGCATACGGATATGCCATTCGGGCTCTATGTCCGAAGAAACCACGAAGTGTTTTTTTAGTTCCTGCGGAACTTCCACTATCTTCTGCAGTGATCCGTGTCTGGCAATTTTGCGGATAAGATCTTCGGAATAGATACCGGAGGCGATGGCTTCTTCTTTGAAATACCGGTTTATGTAGGCCAGTTCTGTGCCACCGAATACGCTCTTCGTATATGCAATCGCGTAGACGGGTTCGATTCCTGGTGATGTTTCGGCAATCATACTTAGTGTACCGGCCGGGGCTATTGTCGTAACAGTGGCGTTTCTCATAGATACGATTCCCTGTTCGGGGAAGATGCTTTTGTCGAAGTTGGGGAAGTTTCCTCTTTTTTGTCCCAGTTCTTCGGATGCGGCTTTTGCTTCTTTCTGTACGAAAGACATCAGGTTTTCCGCCAAATCCAGCCCTTCGGAAGAGTTATAAGGTATATGCAGCGCGAAAAGCAAATCCGCGAAGCCCATGATTCCGAGGCCGATTTTCCTGTTTCCCCTGGCGATATCTTTGATCTCTTCCAATTTGTAGTCGCTCATATCAATCGTATTGTCCAGAAAGTGGACGGCCAGATGTACTGTCGTCTTTAGTCTTTCCCAGTCGATTTGGCCTTCTTTAACGAAGTTCGATATGTTGACTGATCCCAGGTTGCAGGCTTCGTAGGGGAGCAGTGGTTGTTCTCCGCAGGTATTGGTAGCCGTCAGTCTGCCGAGTGAGGGAGTGGTGTTACCCTGTTCTATCCTGTCCATGAACAGGACTCCCGGTTCTCCGTTTTCCCAGGCCTTGGCCACTATCAGGTCAAAGATGCCTTTCGCGCTCAATCTGTTCACTTCCTGTCCCGTGCGCGGATTGACCAGACTGTATTCCTGATCGTTTTCCACAGCCTGCATGAATTTGTCGGTCAGCCCTATCGAGATGTTGAAGTTCTCAAGGTGCCCTTCTTTTTCTTTACTGCTGATGAATTCGATGATGTCCGGGTGGTCTATCTCAAGGATTCCCATGTTGGCACCGCGCCTTTTTCCACCTTCTTTCATGGTTCCGGTTAGTGAGTCGAAGATCTTTATGAATGAGACTGGGCCGGTGGAAATACCTTTTGTCGTATGGATAAGGTCTCCGCGCGGCCGCAGTCCGGAAAAGTTAAAGCCTGTTCCTCCTCCGGTCTGTTGAATGATGGCGGTGTTCTTAAGTGTCTCAAAGATGCTTTCTATACTGTCTTTTACCGGAAGTACGAAACATGCGGCGAGTTGCTGGATAGTCGTGCCGGCGTTCATCAGTGTCGGACTGTTCGGAAGGAAGTCCAGGTCGATCATCATCCGGTAGAAATCTTCTTCGGCCTTTTTTTTGTCACCATCCTTATAGAATCTTTCGGCCTCGGCTATGTTTGCGGCTACGCGGCGGACCATCTGTTCCGGCGTTTCTATAATGTTTCCGTCGTCGTCGCGCAGAAGATAACGCTGTTTAAGGACTTTCAATGAGTTGACGGAGAAGCTGGTGTCGCTTTTCAGTCCCAGGATTCCGTCTTTTTCTCCGCGCAGTTCGGTGTCTTTGTGTCTGGCAAGGATGTATGCTTTCGCTGTCTTGGCGTGTCCGTTTTCGATCAGTATCTTCTCTATCAGGTCATGTATCTGTTCCACCGACGGGATAGAATCTTCATCTTTGAAGAATACGCCCAATACCGTTTCCACCTGTCCCGTAATCTTTTCGGCCAATGTCTTGTCCGTTCCTCCTACGCTTTGTGCGGCATCCCAAATGGCTTCGGTAATCTTTTCCGGATTAAAGTCTTCGATACTGCCGTCCCTTTTCCGTATTTTTCTGGTGGTTGGCATATTTTGTTGGAGAAAAGTGTTTCAGCTACCACTAATAGTGGTTTGACCTGCTCGAAAATGGTAGCAAAAGGCCGGGGGAATTTAAAGGTGATTTTTTATTCTGATTATGAATGTCGGGGCTTTTTGTGGCGTTGTGGCGGAGAGTGCGCGCGGGGGCACTCTCCGCCACAACTAAAAAGAGCATTTTCGATTAGATTAAATGCTTTTCGCAAAGAATGGGTGATTATCCCGGTATTATTTTCCAGTGGAGTTCTTTCTTCAGTCTCCCTGGAATTGTGAAGCCGGAGGCTTTTTTGTGGCCTCCTCCTCCGAAGTCTTTGGCTATTTCGGTCAGGTCTATGTCGTCGCGCCTTGTGCGGAGGGATCCTTTGATGTTGCCTTTGTTGTCTTCGGTGAGCAGGGCTGATATTTTGCTGTCTTTTACCGAGTTTAGGTAGTCTATCACTCCGTTCAGGCTTTGGGGGTCGGTGTGGAGTCTTTCGTAGTCTTTGTCCTGGACGGCGGCCACTACTATATCTTTGTCGGTCATCGCGGCTTCGGAGAAGATCTTTCCCCACAGGTAAAGCTGTTCCAGCGGGCGGGTCTTGAACAGGTTCTTTACGATGCGTGTATGGTCCGCGCCTTTCTGTATCAGCTCGGCGGCTATTTCCATAGATTCGCTATCGGTGTTGGAGTGCATGAAGCTGCCGGTGTCGCCGTATAGCCCGCTAAGCAGGCATGTGGCTATCGCCGGAGTTACGCGGACGTCGAATATCCTGAACAAACTGTGGATGATAAGTGTCGTTGAGGCGGCCTTGTCGTTTATGATGTTTACTTTTCCGCAGGTTCGGTTTGTCTTATGATGGTCTATTATTATGAGCGGAGTCGGCCCGCTGACAATCTTTTCCAACAGTTCTCCGTTGAATCCGAACTGTTCCGGTGAACTCGTATCGACAGTTATGATAAGGTCGTAATCTTCATAATCGAAAGTCGTAAGGTAGTTTTCCGATCTCTTAAGGAAACTGCAGGTTCCGGGAATCATGTCTTTACAGACGGATTGAGGCTTTTTGCCAATTGTCTCCAGCCAGTTGAACAGCGCAAGGTTGCTTCCTATGGTGTCAGGGTCGGGATTCCGGTGGGAGATTATCAGGATGCGCGTGGCGTCGTTGATCAGTTCGGCGAAATCGGAAAGGTTTTGCAGGTCGAAGTTCATGACCGGGGTGATTGATGTTTTAGGAAACAAAATTATCAAATACTTAAAGTAATTCCAACTCATGGTTGAGGATTGGAAAATCAAAAGGGGATAATGAAAAGCTGTTTTTCAGACGGGACTACATTTTATCGGATCGGGCTATGTTCCTCCGGAACCTCCAGGGACGTTGTTAGTTTTCCTTTTTCCTTTTCAATTATGCCTACCGACAATGTGTCTCCCGGCTTTATTTCAAAATTTTTACCTGCCGAGTTGTCCAGGCTGACCATGTCGATATCGTCATATGTCGGAAAAATATTCTTGCCGTGGCGTTTGTAAAGATCCGTATGTCCGTGAATGACGCGGTTGATACCGTTCTCATGAAGCCATTTCAACTCTCCCTGTTTGGTTTGGTAATTCCTGTTGTTGGTATCGAGGAAGATTTTCCTGATACTGTTAAAGTCTTCAGATGGTTGTTCTTCTGTGAATAACGTGCTTTTAAGTCCTTTTCGGTATATGTCGTTAATCTTATCTATGCTTTCTCTGGGGGTTTTTCCGTATTTCCCCAGTGTCTCGATTATTAGGGGGGTGAGTTCGGTGTGTAAAAAAAGAGTATCATCGATTATTTCGATCAATTTGAATGAAGCTATTTGCTCTAATACCACTTTCCCTTCGGGGGACTGGTTCATCTTTTCCCGTATATATCTGCCAATATGCTTAGTTTCTTCCATAACATCATCAATTTCTTCCAGTGTACGGCATTCTTTCAGTGCCGGGTTTGAGGAAAATTCGGAGATGAATTCCACAAGCCCTTCCCCCTGTTCGTTATTGAGGCATGTGGTTAAGATAGGGTCGCTGTCGGATGCGGTTAAAAAAATCCATGCGAAATCTTCGTGGTTTCCGGCGATTATGTCTATTTCTCCGCCTGATTTTGCGGCCTGTTTCTGTAAGATACGCAGATCCTCCAGTATCTTAAGTCCATTTGGGTGTCTGTCTGAGACAATATCGCCTAATAATATCAGTTTTTTGTCTCCACCTGTCCAGTTGCCGGTTTCGTCTGTCGCGCCAAGCCTTTGAAGACTTTCCATATACGCTTCGTAATTACCGTGCAGATCTCCAACGATAAGTACGTCGGATTTCCTTTCGACTTTTTCCGCGGCTTTTTCAACGGGTTCGGATGATTTCTGTTCGTATCTGCTGGGCTTTTTCTCTTCTTCTACATCTATTTCGACCATGATTTCATCTTCTTCCGGTGTTTCCGCTGTAGAAAGCAGTCTTTTATTGAAAAGTTTGGTGAAAAATCCGACAGCGTTCGATTTTTTCAGATTTGGATTGGAGTAAACCAATACATCGTTATCGGAATTGTCCACTTCGGGGGAAGAAACAAGTTTAGTATTCAATCCGGGCATTTGTCTTTTTTAAATGATTGTTTTCTTCATATTTTAGCATAAAAATGCCATCATTTGAAGCTGACAGTCTAAGAGACCAATTTCCCGCCTAAGTGTTTTTACCGATGATTTTTAGCTATATTTTTTTATCAAATCCATCAGCCATTCGTGATATTCCTCATGTTTGCCTTCGCCGATGATGTTTTTTTCGATATCCTCGAATCTTTTCTCAATCTCTTCCAGCTTTTCGGCCGTAAACATCTTGTCCACAAGGGGGAACAGGTCTTTGCTTTCTTTCGCGATGTGATTGGTCAGAAGTTCCACATAACCGCTCATGTTTCTTGATATGTGGATGGCTTCAGGGTTTCCGGGAGCATAATTTTTCAAAGCTTCGCCGATTCCTTTGATGTAATCACGGCTGGTCTTGTGTTCGCCCAAAAGCTCGTTAATAAGTCTCTCGTGAGAGTTGTCGGCATTAAGTATAGCCGGAAACAGGATATCCTCTTCTTTGCCGTGGTGGCATTTGTCGGCAAAAATTTTTATGAATTCGACCATCTTATATAATTGTTCCGCTTCTACAGCTTCACCGGAATCAAGTTTTTCGTAAACTTTCTTCATTACCTTGAGCATAAGCAATATACTTCCGTGTTCTATAGTCAGGTCTTTGACAGGTTTTGACATGTTTTTGGGGTTAAATGTCGATTGTTGTTTTCAATTTAACGGGCACGTATTTTTTCCCATTGCCGCATATAATCCGCACCAGCTGAATATGGCCTCGAATATGCAGAATCCCGAAAAGAACAGAAGTATCGGGTTCCATGTGGTACAGATGGCCAATATCAATAGTGTAACTCCCAGTCCCGCTCGTATCGCACGGTCTATCGTTCCTATGTTTTTGTGTAACGCTCTTGGGGATTTCTTCGCGGCAACTTTTCTTAGTATGAATCTGTATATAAGTCCGGCGGCGAAGGCCAGGATGTACATAAGTACTATGTAGCCCCAGCCGAACGGGGAAAGTATGAAGTTAGCCGGGGATTCGTTGAAGAAGTTCTGTTTCAGTCCGGGAATAATCATTAGTGCGTTTATCATTTCCGTCATGTTCCAGTCTTCCGCTTCGCCTATTGCCAGAGAGTATCTGCTGTCGTTGTCAGGACTGTGGACGCGGATGTCGTATTTCCCTGCAGTCGCTTTCGTTATGTATTCCGGACCTTGCCAGTACATGCTTTGGCCGAACTCTTCCCACATCTGGGTCCAGTTGTAGTCTTGTGCCTTTAGTTCGGTCACCGGGTTCCGGGTGTCGCCGTCTTTGACTATGGTTACGGAAACATCTTTTTTCTGATTATTTATGTCAGGGACAAGTATGCTTACGTAAAGTTCGAAAGAAGTGGGGGAATCAATATGGAAAACATGTTCTTTGCCAGTGAGTTGTCCGTAGTAGGCTTTTGATACAGCCGGTTCCGTTACAATGGTTTCGGATTGGGTTACCAGTCTTGGCTGGTGTGCCCGGGCGATGGCGGGGATTAGCAACAATAGTACAAAACAGGGGAGTAAGATCCTATCTTTTTTTTGCATTCGTAAAAAATTATTCGCTGGATGCGGTTTGGACTATTTCTTTGCTTCCATCGGAGGAAAAAGCTGCTCGTTCGTCTTTTCGTCGTTCAGGAAGATGGCGTGGACGGGACAGGATTCAGCAGCGAGCCTAATAGTGGCATCATCGGCGCCGTGTTCGTCTATGACCTCAGATTTGCCCGAATCATCAAGGCGGAAGACCGCTCCTGCAAGACTTACGCACAGTCCGCATCCTATGCAGATGTCCTTGTCAACTTTTACTTTCATTGTTGATGGTGGTTAGGTTATTGGAGAATGCTATTTCTTCTTCATCGGTTTCTTGCCTGCCTTTACCGTGGCCATTTCCCGGCTCCAGCGGACGTCCACCGGTTTATCTTTCTTTGACCATTTGATTTCTAGTTTTCCTCCTTTGTAGGCGGAGTCGATTCGTTTGCCGATTTTTACGGCGAGTTGATTCTTTCCTGTATAGACGATGATTTTTCCATTGGCGGCCTCAATCTTCTCCACGCGGTTTTCGACATCTTTGGCGTGGTCATCTTCTTCTGTCTTGAGTACGATGGCCATCAGTTCTTTGTGGTGAACAGGTACGAAAGAGCCGCTTAAAGTCAGGACTCCGTCGGAAATGTGTCCTTTTTCTTTATGGCAGGCGGGGCATGTGGTCTTTATCAGTCTGTCTATATATTTGGGGTCGAGTTTCGCGAGGGGCTGCCAGTGTTTCTTTTCGTAGACGGCCGAGCAATATTGGCAGATGTATTCGCCTTTGACAGGTCTGTTCTTGTCCATGAAGGGTAACACTCTTTCTTTTGCCTTGTCGGGACCGCGGGTTGGTTTTGCTTTTTTGAAGTTGAACATTTTTATTTGATTAGGTGATTGGTTTATTTGTTTATTGCGGATAGATAAAGTCTGTTCGCGGCGGCCCAGTCCAGGTTCGCGAAGAACGATTCGATGTAGGCTTTTCTGTCACTGCCGAAATCGATGAAATAGGCGTGTTCATATACGTCTAGGACTATGACTGGTAAAGCTCCCCACACTCCGCCCTGATTGTGTACATCACAACTGTAGACCTTAAGTGTCTTGTCATGTGTGTCCCAGGCGAGTACGACCCATCCTCTTGCGGCCATTCCGCAGGCTTTGAAATAATTCATGAAGTTTTCCGGCGAGCCGTATTTTTCGGTCAATGCGTTTAAAAGTTCTCCTGCGGGTTTTCCGTCTCCGCCCAATACTTCGAAATACCATTCGTGAAGGTTCACTCCGTTTTCGGCGAAAGTTTCTTCGGCTTTAAGTCCGCGAAGTTCGGAGTATGTCTGATTTGCGGTAGAGACGTCCCCCCCATGTGAAAGCGGTTTCAGCTTTTCGCTGATCTCATTCTTTTTGGCTACATAGCCGGCGTACAGTTTGTCGTGGTGGATCTGTATGGTTTTTTCGGATATGCCGGTGATCGGCTTATCGAAAGGAAGAGGTTTTGCTTCGTATGCCATAAATATTCGGTTAATTTGTTTTATCTTATGTTAAAGCAAAAGCCTTTTTGCGGCAAGGAAACCTTGGGGAAAATCGTTTCATCGCATTCCCAGAATTTTCAATATATCCTCCGGGGTGTTGGCTACATAGATTCTGCTGTTATCCGTTTTTTCATTTTCCGCTTTCCGGCAGGGACTTCCTGGCTGTGACATGTTCTTCTTCAGTACGCTTTGTGGCGAAAATCTGGCAATCCGTCTACCCATTTCCGCGGTGGGGAGTCCGTAGACTGCGTGAATTCCGCGACAGCCGTATCTTCTGGCCAGTCCCATGTCTTTTTTGTCATTGTCGCCAATAATTACTACATACTTTCGTATCTCTTCTTTGGTCATCTTCAATATCTTTTCCAAATCCGTGTCAGGTTTTTCGTCTTCGATTTCTGTGACTTTGAACGGGGCTTCATAGAGGCCTTTCTTTCTTCTTTCCTCGATTTCCGGAGGAAGTGATATCTTCGCAGTCGGTCTAGCAAAGACTTCTTTTATGTAGGGGCTTAGTTTTGAATGTTTGATTCGCATCGCCACCTGAAAAGAAGGCGCGTCCGAAAGTATTATATTTCCTTTTTTTGTTTCGTTGGTCGCTTTCATCACTTTCTGGATTCCGGGATAGACGTGCATGTTCGCTCTGCGTACGTCGCTGTAGGTCTTTTGCGCTTTTCTGATAAGTTCGGTGCGGTCATAATTTTTCACTTTGTCGAAGATTTGCATCGCTTCCAGTCCCTGCACCAGTCCTTCGTTTTCGATAGAGTTCGCCGATACGTAGAAATCCTGCATAGCCTTTATTATGTCGTCTTCGGGGATGCCGGTTTCTTCGCTGATGCACTTTGCCATGGCTTCATATGCGGGGGTCGCGTAGGCCAGCCAGTCCCAGATGGTGTTGTCTCCGTCGTAGATTACCATTTCAATCTCGTCGTCTATTATGTTTTTTTCCATGGATTTTTAGGATAATTTGCTATTTGGCCCGTTACGGGGATAAAATTATAACCTGTTAAACGGGAAAGTTAAGATAATCTTATATGCTAAAGCCATTGGACGACAAGAAGATATTGGGTGATGAGCCGTTGGCTTATGCGCTCCGCCCCAATACGCTCGAAGAATTCTTCGGGCAGGAAGATATTGTGGGGGAAGGGAAGCTTTTGCGTCAGCTGATTTCGGAGGATAACCTTCATTCGGTTATTTTTTACGGCCCTCCCGGGTGCGGGAAGACTACTTTGGCATATATAATAGCCAACGAAACTTCCGCGGAGTTCGAAGTGATGAGTGCCGTAACCGGAGGTGTTCCCGAGTTGCGCAGGTTGATAGCTATTGCTAAGGAGAAGAAGAAGATGGGTAAGCGGACAGTGCTTTTTGTCGATGAAATCCATCGTTTTAGCAAAAGCCAGCAGGATGCTTTGTTGCCGCATGTGGAAGACGGTACCGTGACTTTGATCGGTGCGACTACGGAAAATCCTTCTTTCGAGGTTATTTCCGCTCTGCTTTCGAGGTCACAGGTGTTTCTTTTTAAGGCTTTGGGGGAAGAATCTTTGCTCGGTGTTTTAGATCGCGCCTTGAAGAAGGCATCCGATTATTTCGGTATGGAAGAAATGAAAATCGATGACGACGGTAAGAAGTTCCTTGTCTCTTTCGCGAATGGCGATGCCCGTGCTTTGCTGAATAATCTTGAGATAGTCCTGAAAGTTTCCAAGAAGAAGGATATGAACCTTGAAGACGTACAGAAGGTTTTACAGCGCAAGAACCTTCGTTACGATAAGAAGGGTGAGGAACACTACAATATTATTTCCGCCCTGCACAAAAGTATGCGTGACAGCGATCCGAACGGAGCTCTCTATTGGATGGGGCGTATGCTGGAAGGTGGCGAAGATCCGCTTTACGTGGCGCGCCGCTTAATACGCTTCGCTTCCGAGGATGTCGGCATGGCTGATCCCCACGCGTTGCTGGTTGCTGTCGCCGCCAAGGATGCCTGCCATTTTTTGGGTATGCCGGAATGTTCGGTCAATCTTGCCCAGGCTGTCGTCCACTTAAGCATGGCACCGAAGTCTAATGCCTTATATACGGCCTATGGAGCCATACAATCGGATATAGACAAATACGGTAATCTTGAAGTGCCGCTTCAAATCCGTAACGGGTCGACAAAGCTAATGAAGGAATGGGGGTACGGCAAGGGTTATCAATATGCCCATAATTTTGACGGAGCAAAAGTCGATCAGCAACATTTGCCTGATGAACTTAAAACCCGCAAGTATTACGAACCCACGGATAGGGGGTTGGAGGCCAAGATTAGAGAGTCGCTGAAAGCGAGGGGTGCTTTATGATGGGAAGAAAGGATTTTTTTTTTGAATTAGGCGGTTTTTGTCGTATGATCGGATAGGGTCGGGCCGCATTTTCTGACCAGGTTTCTTGATCTATAGTCATCCCAAATCTTTTTAGCATTCATAAATTCATTTTTGGTCTTTTCTCTCTTTTCTTCCGGATATTGTTCAAATGCGCTTTCCGGCATCTTGTCATATATTTCGGATATCTGTTCCGCCATGCCGTAAAGATATTCGCGAACCGCATAATGTTTAAGGGAATTCATTATCATTACAGGTATTTCGTATCTGAAGACATTACAGCAGAGATTAATGAGCGAGGGAGCCGCTCCGTTCTGTACGACAAGGCTTTGTCTCCATGCATTGATTGCCGTTCTGACAAAACTGACTTCTTCCACAACCTTGAAGATTATCTTTATCCGGTTATGTTTGTCTGTGTTGGTGCTGATTATGGTTCCTACGGTCTTTGGCGGAAGTATGTTGTCCAGACATTCATGAGCTATTTTAAGGAAGGCTTCATCTTCGCTTTTTCGGAAGGCATCTGTCTTCATGAAAGGAGGTATGTCTCCTGTAATGGCTTCCGACCAGTCGTGGACGACGGCTGTGAGGAGAAGTATTTCACGCTCTGCTTTTGTTAAGGGTGTTTCCGGATGTAGTTTATTTACTGCCGTTGTATGTTCATGCCTTAAAAAAGCTCTTGTCATGCCGTACATCAGGTTCATGTGTTCCAGGTTGTTGGCATCCGCGCCAAGCATTTTGACCCATTCCGCCTTCGATATTTCAGCCGGTTTATATGTTTCCCACCTGACGTTGGAAGCTAGCGTCTGTCCGTAAACCGTTTTTGCGAAATCACGGTGCAGACGTCCGAACGATAAAGGTTCTCCGCCTAAGGTTTTTATGGTTGTTGGGGCTATGTCTTCAGATGAAACCTCTTTTTCATCGTAGATTTCTGTTCCGGTATCGGGTGTATGTATGTTCATGTGGATTAATTTAAACCACAAGAGTCTTATTAATCAATTGGCAGGCCGTGGTAATTGTTTTTTTAAGCTACCTTGACACTTAAAAGGTTCAAGCTATACTCTTAGCGCTTTTGAAAACGAGAAAATTTTACGGTCCCATCGTCTAGTGGTTAGGACAACAGGTTTTCATCCTGTAAACAGGGGTTCAATTCCCCTTGGGACTACCAAAAAGGTTGAAATTTTTATTTTAGCGTGCCGGACTGCGCAAAAAAATCCGGAGCAGTATTTGCGTATACAGCTCCGGATTTTTTTGCTTGCCGACGCGCTAAAATAGAAAATTTGAACCTTTTTGGTCTTGCTGCTGGGCTTTTTGGGGGCGGGCCGTTGCGCTTCGCTTACGGTGGGGTGGCGGGTGCTTCGCTGCGCCTTTTGGTTTCGCTTCGCTTTTTTTGGGTGGCGGGTGCTTCGCTGCGCCTTTTTGTTTTAGATTCGTTTTTTTTGCTGCTGGCGCTTTGCTATTCGTTTTTTTGTGATTTTATGTAGATGGGGTTGTCTGCTTTTACCATTTGTTTGATTATTGGGTTGTTTTCGATTTTGTTGTAGACTTGGGCTCCTATGATTTTGTTTATTAGGCCTCTTTCTTCCAGTTCCAGGGAATCTTTTTCGAGTTGTTCCTTTTTTAGGACGTAGCCTTTCTGGTACGACTGATTGGTATTCATAAGAAGGACCACGCTTAAGAGGATGATTATCGACATTAATGTAAATATAAGCATAAAGATGCTCTTTTTTACTTCTTGCGATAGCGTCATCTTTTTTGTGATGAGTTTGCTTTGTCTTCTCTTTTCGAAATAATCAGAAGCCATATTCGTTAACTTTAGGTGTTTCCCTGAATTGGACGGGAATTACTCCTGCTCCAAGGCTTGCTATCGCTTCAAATGCCGCGCGGGAAAGATCAAGTTCTATGCCTGTGGAATAAGGACCGCGGTCGTTGATTACAACTTCTATGCTTTGACCGTTTGCAGGATTTGTAACCTGAAGTTTTGTGCCGAAAGGTAGTTTTCTATGGGCCGCTGTCATCTTGGCGGGGTCGAAAACTTCTCCGGAAGCTGTTCCCCAGTTCGCGAATTCGTTGCCGTACCAGGTGGCTCGGATAAATGAGAATCCCTGTTCATTCAGAAGCATTTTGTAGATTAATGACGCGAAGGATCCTCGGGTCATTGTCATGTCGCCGTTAAGATTTCCCTCCGGCCTGCTCGCAAGTACCAGTGTGCGTGCTTTTGCGGCCTGGGCGAATGGAGCAAACCATGCGTCTATAGGTACGTCCCCGTAAGGTTGTTCATCCACTTTTTCCGGAATCGGTTTGCCTTCTTTCAAAAGGCAGATTTTAAGCGATTCCGCCAGATTTATGGTCTGTTCCGGGTGGAAAAGTCCGTCGGGGTATCCTTTGACAAGTTTTCTGTCCCAGGCATCCGCAACGTATGCGTAAAACCAGTCGGAGTCTTTGACATCCGCGAATGAAAACTTTTCGACCTTTTCTTGTGTGTCGAAGGTTTTTTCCTGCGTATCTGCGGCTGATTCACCGGTTATCGCTTTCTGAAGTATCTTTAATGCCTCGGCTCTGTTGATTTCCCTGTCAGGTTTGAATGTGCCGTCATCATATCCCTGTACAAGCCCTTGTTCTTTCAGGTAGCCGATGGCCATCATGTACTTATGTCCGACAGGAACGTCCTTGAAGGGAGCCACAATCTCTTGTGTGCCGATATCCTTTTGATTTAAATCAAGTGTAAGTTCCTGGGTCGTATTTTCCTTTACTTCAGGTTGCCGGGCGGGGACTGTTACCTGTTGAGTAGCCATTTCCTGACTGGAAATCTCCTGCGTGGATGCCGCATAGGCCGGATTAAGGCTTATGAGCGTAAGCAGTGAAATCATCAATGATTTTTTTGGAAAGAACATATCTGTTTCTTATATTTCAAAATCTATTACGCCGGCTCCTGTCGCTCCGGACGGCATTGATTTTGGCTTGATCATAAGATGTCTGGATTCTCCTTCGCCGACCGATTCAGTGGCTATGTCGCTGAATCCTTCCTGCGCGAGATGCATGTGGCACAGTCTGCGAAAATAGGCGGACATCGGAGGTAATGTCTGGGGTCGGCCGGTTTTGCGGACGGTGTCGGCTTTTCTTTCGGCCAGTTTGAGTATGTTGTCTTCCTGTCTTTTGCGGTAGTCGTCGACATCAACGGTAATGTTGCAGTTTTCTCCTTCTTTGCTCCATATGATTGTTCTCAATATGTTTTGGAGGGCAAAGATGTTTTCGCCATGGTGGCCTATAAGCATACTGGGTTCTTCACTTTCGATATTGACCCTATATGTGTCCACATCTTTCTTTTCAATCTTTACTTTGCGGAAAGGACTGCTCATTTTGTTAAGTATTTCTTCG
This sequence comes from Candidatus Altimarinota bacterium, assembly GCA_041752875.1. GTDB lineage: Bacteria > Patescibacteriota > Gracilibacteria > UBA1369 > UBA1369 > JTS-AC46. The sequence goes on along the minus strand of JBGSVP010000001.1, from coordinate 220,370 downwards.
AGCAGTTCCTGGATTTTGGTTTCCATATTCTCGGTTGATTAAAGATAAGTTACTTGGAATTTAAGCTTTTTCGGGAGGCAGAACGCGAATCTTAACTTTTTCCGCTTCCACCTGTCTGTTTACCACTATCTGCTGGATTATTCCGTATGTGGTCGAAATACTCCAGTACAGTCCTACTCCCGCAGGTACGGAAGCTGTGAACATCGCAATCATCACAGGCATGAAATACATCATTGCTTTGCCGGCGGTTTCCATTTCGGTAGCTTCTTTTTTCTTCTCCTGCTGTTTGTCTTCCTTCTTGCTCACTAAAGCCAGTTTCATCTGCAGAAATTGCAGGATTCCCACGAACAGAGGAAGCAGGAAAGTGTTGAACTTCGTAAGGTCAAGGATGCCCAGGAAGTTAACGTTGATGCTGTTAATCGAAAATGTCTTTAACGGTTCGTAAAGGAGATAAGCCTTGTCCGGATTCAGTCCGTCCTGGATGACGTAAAACAATGCAATCAGAATAGGAAATTGAATAAGCAGGGGGAGGCAGCTGCCCATAGGATTGACCTTGTGCTCTTTCCAGAGAGCCATTGTCTCTTTCGCTATCTCTTCCTGATTGTCCTTGTATTTTTCCTTTATCTTGGCCAGTTTAGGCTGAAGCTCGTTCATCTTGCGCTGTGACTTGAGCGCTTTCTGTGAAGGTACAAGCAAAATAGTCCTGATTATGATGGTCAGTATCAATATGGCGAATCCCAGGTCGTGAAAAGGGATTACCGAAACTATAAATATGAGGATGTTGTATATGGGTTGGTAAAATCCCGCGGTCCAAACCATTCCGAACCATCCCTCCGGTTTGATTTCGAATTCAGGAGTCTCAAGAATCTTTGTTTGCACAGTCGAATCGTCGGGGACGGTTTGTTGTGTTACTTGTTGGCTGTTTTCGTTTGATGTTGATGTCGTGTCTAATATAAGTGTCGCTCTGATCTTGTATTTCCCGAGGTTACTGAATAGCGCGTGATTCCATGATTTGTAATCAATGGTCTTTTCTTCACCGGCTTTAATAGTCAAACCTGATTGTATATCACATTTAATGTCAGGGGTTGATGTCTTTTCCGTCCACTGTTTGTCTTTATTATGGTAAAGGACTTCAAACGGTTCGTTAGGACATTCGTCTTTTATGGTATAGCTATTGGCAGTCTTGTTAGAAATCTTTACGGTAACAAGATCGTTCTGTTTATATTCTTTCGAAGTCGTCTCTATAGTGACGGAATCGGAGGTTATAGTCTGCTGGGTGTCTTTTCCGTAAAAGAAATTGAATGCGTAATTCACCAGAAGAAACACTACTACCATAAGAAGAAGATCTTTTGCCTTCATTTATATTGATTGGTAACTGAATTGATTATTTCGATGATGTTATTTTTCAAGGCCGGTTGCTTAATTTTTGCCGTTTCCGGCATTCCAATGATGACCATGTCGCAATGTCTTCGTCCTGATATGTCGCCGTTTAATCTTATGGTCTCATAAATCTGTCTTCTCAATCGGTTTCGGTCCACGGCCTTTGGTGCTACTTTAGTGCTTATGACTACACAAAAACGACTATTATCGGCGCCCGATGCGAGGTGCCTGACGGCGAAACCGCCGATATTGATTTTTTTTCCTTTATGTAAGACATATTTGATTCGAAGCCGTGGAAGGCGCAGGTTTTTAGCGATCATGAATGGCTTTTAACCCTATCTTTTTAGCTGTTTTTCTTCACTCACGGTCAATTTTTTGCGTCCTTTTGCCCTTCTTCTGCTAAGTATTGCGCGTCCGGTCTTCGAGTCCATTCTTTTCATGAAGCCATGTGTCTTTGCGCGTTTCTTTTTCTTTAGTTTGGCGAGCATATTATGTCGGTGATTATATAAATAGGTAAATTATTGGATTGCTACGCGTTGGAGCATATCTTTTGATTGTTTTTGTGTCAATGTATGTTGTTCTGCTCCTGTTGTACCGATAATAGTATATAGCTGACGTTTTTGCACGATTTCCGTTTTTTACGGCTTTTTTGAGTGCTTGAAATTATATATCTTTTATTGTATCTTTTCCGCGACCTGTTTTTAATTTTAAAACAAATATAATAATGTTACTTAGGACACAATACGAATTTCTGTTTGTGGGCCGTGATGAGGGAAGTTTTGTTGAGAACTATGCCTATGATTTGGGCGAGGGGACGGATAACAGCGGAAAGATTTTCATCAATCTGGAGATTCAGAACAATCCCGCCGAAGCCGAATCCATAGGGGAAACTGTTTTCGATACTATGAGGAAGACTTTTTTTTCCGATTTGGAAAAGGAACCATATCTTCGTTTTGAGGATGCCGTAAAGACAGTGAATAAGGCTTTGGCAGTATTGAGGGAAGAGAAGGTGTCCAAGTTCATCGGTAATCTGAATGTGATAATCGCGGCGATTGTGGGTAACGATCTTTTTGTCACACAATGCGGTGACGCGGAGGCCTATTTGTTGCGCAGACGTCTTTTGAGTAACATCAGTGAGGGATTGGGGGAAGATAATTCCGATGATATCTTCAATAATATTGCCAGCGGTACTTTGGAAGTCGGCGATGTCGTATTGTTGAGCTCCACACGTCTTTTGCGCTATGTAGGTAAGAGCGATATGGCCAAGCTTTTTGGTACGAACAATCTGGTGGCTTCGCTTGGTGAACTGAAGGATTTCCTTTCGTCCGAAGTGTTGGGCAGGATAGGGATGATAGGGGTTGCCGTGCAGGAATCTATGCCTTCTTTGAATCAGCAGGAGAAAGGTAGGATAATATCCCATCTTCAGAAGGAAGAAATTTCGAGTATTCCCGAACAATCCGAAGAACCGGCAGGAAAACCGGATGTGAAACTTAAGAATATGATGGCTGAAATGAATAAGAAAGTACGGGAACTCAAGGCAAGGGTAATGAAAGTTGCCGCCGCAAGGGGGAGGGCCGAACGTCACGCATCAGGCCGTGTGTCAGGCGGCGGAGCTGCGGCTTTGCCGATGAGCGGCTGGAGCAAGGAAAAGATATTGGCTGCCATTTTTGTGATGGTCGTAGTATTGACTCTGGGGATTATGTGGCTTAAGAACAGGGCTGCAGAACAACAGATGATTACCAAATATACGACTACTCTTAATGAGGTTCGTGAGGAGATAGGTTCGGCAGAGACCACCGGACAATATAATAAGGAACAGGCGGGACAGATGTTGACCCATGCCCGTGAAAAGGCTATAGAGGTCCTGAATTCAGGCTATAACAGGGCCAAGGCTAATGAGATGCTTGCTTTGATTGATACGATGAGAGATAAACTCGACGGGGTTGTCAGACCGCAGGCTAAGGTTCTGGTTGATTTGAGCCTTAAGAGGCAGAACGTAAGCGCGATGGGACTTTTGGGGATGAAAGAGAAACTTTTCGCGTATGAATACAACGCCTTGTATCCGATACTTCTTGATAAGGTTCAAGATCCCATAACCATCGACGAAAACGAGACAGTGCTTAGTGGAAGCGTATATGATGATAAGGGATCTCTTCTTTTCTATACCAAGTCAGGGAAGCTGATTGAATATGCCGATAATAGAATTAGTTTTGTGGATAGTGCGGACGGAGTGTTTAAGAAAGGTGTCGCTATTCAGGCCTATAACAATAAGTTCTATATCCTTGATTCGGCCAATAACCAGATTTGGCGTTATACCAGAAGAAGGGATAAGTTCGACAAAGCGGAGGCTTGGAATGTGAATGCGGATGTTAAAAATGGCGTTTCGCTGGCTATAGACGGGAACATATATGTCCTGAACAAGGATGGCGGGATGACGAAGATTTTTAACGGCAGCAAGGAAGAATTTCCGATTAAGAAGCAGCCAATCAATCCTTTAACTGCTCCCTCCAAGATATATACGGAACTCGATATGAGCCAGGTATATGTCCTTGAGCCTTCGACAAGCCGGGTTTTGGTGTTCATGAAGGACGACAGGACCGGCGGACTGAATTATACGAATCAGTATCTTTTTGAGGAGTTGAAGGATATTAGGGATATCTATGTAGATAAAGATACCAATAAGCTTTATCTCTTGGATGCTTCCAAAGTATATGAAGTGGTGCTCTGATATAATCAGATCATTTCGTGTATGAATTCCGCTATTTTAAGCGATGCTTTAGGATTACTTATCTTAGCGAGGTTCTTCTTGAACTGGTTGTAGTTTTTTCGGATGTAGCCGATGCTTTCGTTGATGCCCATGTTCGTTTCCGCGGGTATTATTCCAAGTCTGTATCGTTTGAGAAGTTCTCCGTTTCCTTCTTCCTGGCCGGGGATAATGGATGTAATGATCATCGGTTTTTCACATGCTATGCATTCCATTACGGTTGCGCCTCCGGCTTTTGTGATTACCAGATCGCAGTTTTTCAGATAGTCGGCCATTTTGTCGGTCCAACCTAGTACCACTGTGTTTCCGGAATCCGTGAATTTTTTAAGTTTTGGCTTCAGCTTCTCGTCTCTTCCGGTTATTACTATAAGGTTACGGTCTTTGTTGTTTTCGGCTAGTTCGTTCATTATCTTAAGGTTTTTCTTTATGCTTTGGGCGGTCGGCAGGAACAATACGGTGAATTTATCGGGATTTAGTCCAAGTGCCGAAAAAGTCTCTTTGCGGTTATCTTTTTTATCCATGAATTCCGTCCTAACCGGGAAGCCCAGTATCTTAATCTTGTCTCTTGTTACACCAAGCTGCATCAAAGAAGTCGCTGTGTCTTCGTTAGCTACTATATTGAAGTCTGTTTTGGCTATGGCCCATGCGTGATGGATGGATATCGAATCCGTTACCACACTTAAAAACGGGGCCGCCGGTTTGAATTGTTTCCATATTTCCGCGATCATGTAGTTCCAAATCGGGAATGTGGATATTATCAGATCGGGGTTCTTGTCTTCGAACATCTTTCTTACCTTCGAAATCACGAATGGATAGTTTATCTGGTTAATCAGTTTCATCTGCCATTTGGCATCTGTGCTTTCGAAGATGAACTTGTAGAACTTGGGCGCGAATTTCGTGGAGTTTTCGTAGGTCTTAAGGGTAAACTTGTTCACAAAGGCGTTCATAAGTTCCCAGAAATCTATGATCTCGACAAAATAATCGTAACCGTAAAGAGTCTCCAGTCCCTGGCGGATAGCTTTTGATGCGCTGTTGTGTCCCTGTCCCATGTTTGAACTAAGGATAAGTATCTTTTTTCTGGACGGTGCAAAGTTATGGATCTTTTTCTTCAGAACCATTAGTTCTAAGGTGAAATTATCAAGAACTTTCACATCTATGGAGTGGAGATTTTTTGCGAAGTCGAGCAGGGCTTGAGATTCCGTGATGCAGTCCAGACATTCTTCCACTAGAGATTGGTAGGAATCAATGTCTTCGATATGTTCCAGTGCCGTTGCGAGTGTTGTTATCGTCTGCAGGCTTTTTTTGTGGATGGACCTGTTTACGGGGTCACCGTCGGCGGGAATTTCCTTAAGTATCTTGTGTATCAGTGTGGCGGCATCGTTGTAGACGCTTGTTTTGAATACAGGTAACATAAAATAGCGGTAGGAATAGCTATAATGACGCGCAAATTCTATGCCTGTCGCGAATATAAGGCAAGCCGACACGGAAGCATCACACTGTGTGGCTCTTGTTGACTTTCTTGCTCTTGAATTCGGTGGCCGGAGCTTGTTCCACAACGATTCCGCTACTTTTGAGTATGTCGAAATTGGTCAGTACTTCAGGATAACCTTCCTGGTAGATGACTTTCTTTATTCCGGCGACTGCTATAAGGCTGGCGCAGATGCGGCATGGGTGCTTTGTGCAATATAAGGTCGCTCCTTTTACAGATATACCCTGTCTTGCCGCTTCGGCTATACACCATTGTTCGGCGCAGATTCCGTAGCAGATTTCGCGCTGGTGTCCGGAGGGTACCTGGTACATGTCCCGTACACATCCTATTTTTGAGCAGTTGTATCCCGGCAGCCAGTCGTTGGTACGGGCAACAAGTACCTTTTTGTTTTTTACTATCATGCAGGCTATCTGCGCGCGTAAGCAATGGGCGCAGGGCTCCATCTGGTCTATTTTCTGAAGAATATTATAGTCGTTGGGTGTTATTGCCATAGAAAAGTTTAGATAAACATCCACGGATAAGTCTTCTGCATTTCCAGTACGATGGTTTCCGGTTTGTATATGCCGAGTTCAGTTATTGTTCCCGTGACGGTGTCGGGCCTTATCATGTCGAAGGCTGGATTCCTGATAGTCACTCCGGGAGGAGGGTTTTCCCATACTTCTTTTGCGGCTCGTTCCTCTATCTCTTCCTCGAAGCCCTGGATCGTCTGCGGGTCGAACTTCCAGGAGTTGGTACAGGAATATGAAGGGATTTTGTTGTCCCAGGCACAGGAAGCAAGGTAATCCGTTCCGACCTTGTTGTATATTTTGCCGTCACTGCTTAAGGCATCGCATCCAAAAAGGAAGATGTCCGCTCTTTTCATGAATGTCCTACCTGCGCTGTCCACGAAATGAACAACGGGGATGCCGGCTTTCGTAAGGTTTTCCGCTGTTATCCGTCCCTGAAACTTGGGACGGGTCTCGGTGTTGTAGACTGTGATGTTCTTGCCCTGTTGTTTTGCTTTGATGCAGATGGCTTCGACCGTGGATGAGTGGCAGTGCGTAAAGACTATCATTCCGTCTTCTATCTTCTTTGCTCCGTAGTCCGCGATTTTTTCTTTTGATTCGCTGAAGTGGGCGATTACATGTTTAGTCACTTCGGGATTTTCTTTGTAGTTTTGCATGCAGTATTTAAGTGCGTTTCGCAGTGCCGGTTCTGTCGGTCTGGTTGATGTCAGTTCGGCGGCGGCAACCTTCAGTTCGTTCTCGTCATTTGTTTCCTGCATTTTCAGCGCAAAGGCTTCGACGGCGGCTATCGCAATCTTTTCAGCCCCCTGTATTTCCAGGGAGATTATCTTTTCGACGATTTCCCGGTATGTCATTTTGTGTTGTGGTTAGTTTGTTTTTGATAAAGAAATTTAGCTTATCTTGTATGTGTTATCGAGATCAATATATTCGAGTGTGTTTCTCAACCGTTCGCTGTTTTCGCAGTAGATCGTGAATAGGGGAGTTCCGGGTTTTACCGTATCCCCAATCTTTTTGTGTATGAATACTCCCGCGCCCAAATTGACGGGTGCACCGGCGAGTCTGGCATATCTTGAGATAAGTTTGTTGTTGATATAGGTAATTTTTCCGGCCTTTTTTGATTTGACGTCGTATGTGATCTTTCCGGGGACCAAAGCTGTTTTGCTGCGTCCCTGTGCTGTGATGATTTCTTCCATCTTTTTGTGTGCTTTGCCGGATAACAGTGCCTGCATCGCTATCTTTTCGCCTTCGCCTGGTTTTGCTTTGCCTGTGAATTCCAGCATGACTCCGCAAAGATAAATGGTTTTCTTTACCAAATCTTTAGGAGCGGTAGGATCGTTTTTCAATACTTTCATGACGTCGATGGCTTCCAGTATGGGGCCTACGCCGTTGCCGATAGGTTGGCGGCCGTCCGTAAGTACGACCTTTATCTTCATTCCGAGCATTTTTCCGATTTTTTCGAACCTTTCTTTCAGCGGTTCAGCGGCTTTCGCGTTCTTTACCTTTACGTCAGGTCCCCATGGAATATCTATGAGCACATGTGTTGCTGAAACCGACTTCTTCTTTGCCAGTATTGAGGCCAGAAGCATTCCCTGCGGGTCGAGGCTCATCGGGTTTCTTACTTTAATAAGTTTGTCGTCTGCGGCCGCAATGTCCACTCCGCCTCCCCATGTTATGAATCCTCCTACTTTTTGCGCAATTTTCTGAAGTTTTGCCGTTTCGTTTGTTACGTTGGCAAGGACTTCCATGGTATCCGCAGTGCCCGCCGGACTGGTTATGGCTCTTGAAGATGTCTTTGGCATGCGTAATCCGAGTGATACCATAATCGGTACGGCCAGCATGGTGGACCTGTTTCCGGGGACTCCGCCGATGCAGTGCTTGTCTAGGACTATCTTGTCTTTGAAAGTAAGCTTTCCTCCGTTCTTTACGATGGATTTAGTCAGGTTTACGGTTTCTTTGTCGGACATACCTCTTGTATAGCATCCGGAGACGAAATAAGTCATCTCTATGTCGGAAAGTTTGTCTTGGACAATATCCTGTACTATCTGCTCGATTTCTTCCGCTTGAAGTTCGTTTCCGTCTAGCTTTGATCTTATGTAGATGTTCGATTTCGGTTTGTCTGCGAGGGCTACCATAACCCGCTTGTCTCCATTTTTCATGCCAAGCTTATCCCATGTATCCAGATAAAGGCCTATTTCGTTGTCTTTAAGCTCGTTGCTTTCGATTATATCCAGTATTGCCGTAATGTCTTTCTTGCCGTTCTTAAGATAGATGCGTTCGGTTTCGCGCACGTCGATATGGCGCGCCGTATTTCTGTTCATTAGTGCTATGAATTTGTTTCCCACTCTAATGGATATTTTTTTAGGTTTTAGATAAAACATAATATTTTTTTGTTAATTGTTTATGTATATTATGTTATTTTATCACCTTATGCCTGTTTTTGCAAAATCAGTTAAGTCCGGAGGTTAGCGTAGAGTTATTTTTTTGATTAGTTCAAGAATGGACATTTTTGCGTATATATAAAGCATTTGCCTGAATCGAAGATTGTGACTTACGATGTGTATCTTGTTTTCTTTGATGGCTTTTAAGACGGATTTGGTGTTTTTGTCGGCAGTCACATAGCTATATGCGTAATCCATATATTTATGAAGATGACAATCGCTGGTGGCAAGAACCGGTAATTTGTATTTTTCAGCGCTTTTGACCGCTTTCTTATTTGGCAGGTCGATGCGCACGCTATGAAACCATGAATATTCCACCGCGTCGAAAAGCTCATGATGGAGGGCGAGTTTTTTTCCAAGGGAAATCTCTCCCGGATAATACGGGTGTGGAGCCAGAATGAGACATTCGGGGTGATTTTTTCGGTATTCTTTCAGGTCTTCGAACGAATTTATCTTCTGTGATTCCACTGTCGCGTTGATAATCACGACGTGCTTCCGTTCCACGGTCTTTTCTATTCCCGGTATCAACAATATACGCTTCTGTTCCGCGTATTCTTTAAGGTCTTCGTTGAATATGAGTACGTTATGGCATGTTATGGCCAGTACGTCATAGTTTTGTCTGGCGGCAAGGTCTATCACCTGTTTTGCGTTGAGTCTGATGCTATCGAGCGGGTCTTCTTTTGTGTGCAGATGAAGTTGGACCTTTAGTTTTGCCATTAGAAACGAATATTATTGCGTTATCTTACTCACCGCGTCGGCAGCATCCTGTACTTGTTTTGCGGCATCCTGTACCTGTTTTACCTTCTGGTCGATTTGGGTCTTGGTTTCGAGGATGTCGTTTTTTGTCGCATCTATGCTTGTCTGTACGTCGTTGACCTGTTTTTGTGCCTGTTGTTTGAGCTCTTCAGCTTTTTGGCTGACGGTCTGGCATCCTCCAAGTACCAGGGTGGCGGTTAAAGCTATAATGGTTATTTTTTTTTTCATAGTTTAGATGGAAAAAAGTTTTTTGAAATCGCCGTCGAAGCGTTTAAGAAAATTATGTATATCAAGGACATCGTCATGGTCTATTTGTCCAAAGTATTCCGGCTCGTGTGTCTGGATGTTGAGTTTACTGGCGGTCCTGTCCTGGTCGAGGATTGATACTTCCGCTACTATCTCGTTTTTGCAGTGGGGACAGCGGAAGTGGAAGAGGCAGTCGTTATATATCGATGCTACCAGCTGAATGCCTTCGTCGGGGAATCTTTTTCCGCATTCTCCGCACGGAAGGGTCTTCTTGAGGTGTTTGATTATCTCTTTAAAATCGTTGTAATCCATATGCTTTGGTTATTCTTGTGAACGTATTTTTGCCCCTTACGGTTTGTTTGTAAAGTGTTTGTCGATTGTTTGCCTTATGCGTTTTAAGGATTCTTCTTTGCCGAGAGCCCAGATGAGTTCGAATGTTCCGGGGGAAAACTCTTCTCCGCTCAATGCCACGCGCAGCGGCCAGAGGACTTGTCCGTTCTTGAGGCCAAGGTCGATTACAAGCTTTAGAAGTGACTCTTTTATCTTATCCTGGTTGTCGAAATCATCGGATTTTTCCAATATCTCCAGGGATTTCCGCAGACCGAGCAGTGCGGTCGGTTCATCGACTTTCATTTTAGGGTTGAGGATGAGTTCTTTGGGGAATTCCTTCATGTCGAAGTAAAAACCTATGTATTCTTTTATGTCTACAGGTCGTTTAAGTATCTTTTCTTCCGTAGTTACAAGTGTCCTAGTCAGGAAATCCTTGTCTTTCATCCATTCTTCCGGGATGTGGGATTTGCAGAGTTCCAGAAGGAGTCCGCCTCTGTATTCGGCGAATCTATTTGCGGCTTCCGGGGAAGTGAACTTATAGAACATGTCGTTCTTCTGGCTCTTTTCCATGGTGTAACCCGGGTCGATCTGTTTCGCGTAATTATCGAGTTTTTCGTGGTGGAAACGTTTCTGCCAGTGAAAGTTGAACCAGTCCAGCTTGTCGGTATCGAAGACGGCTCCGGCCTTGTGGACTTTTTCAAGACTGAATTTTTCTATCAGATCGTCCAAAGTGAAGATTTCAGTTTCTTCTCCTTCTCCGGGGTGCCAGCCAAGGAAAGCCACAAAATTGATTAGGGCTTCTTTGGAATAGCCTTTGTTAAGGTATTCTTCCACGCTCACGTCACCCTGCCTTTTGGATAGCTTGCTCTTGTCTTTGTTGAGCAGGAGCGGCAGGTGGGCGAATCTGGGTGGTTCCCAACCGAAAGCCTCGTACAGGAGAATGTGTTTCGGGGTGGATGGTACCCACTCTTCGCCTCGCATCACATGTGTTATTTCCATCAGGTGATCGTCGACCACTACGGCCAGATGGTAGGTCGGGAAGCCGTCGGATTTCATCAGTACCTGGTCGTCGATAGTCTGTGTTTCGAATTCTATCGTTCCGCGGATTAGGTCGTCGAATTTTACTGTCCGGCCGTGCGGAATCTTTTGTCTGATAACGAAAGGCAAACCTTCGGATATCTTCTTTTCGACCTCTTCAGCGCCAAGTTTCATGCATGTACGGTCGTACATGGGCGCCTGTTTTGCCTCGGCTTGTCTCTTTCTCATTTCTTCAAGTCTTTCTTCCGTGCAGAAACATCTGTATGCGGCCCCTTTATCTATCAATTCCTGTGCGTGTCTGCGATAGATGTCGGTCCTTTCGGATTGTATATACGGGCCGTATTTTCCACCTTTGATCGGACCTTCGTCATAGTCTATTCCGAATGTATTCAATATCGAAATTAGGTTTTCAAGCGCTCCCGGGACGAATCTCTTCTGGTCGGTGTCTTCGATGCGCAGTATGAAAGTTCCTTTTTCTTTGCGGGTAAAAAGGTAATCGTATAGCACGGTCCGAAGGCTTCCGATGTGCAGGTATCCGGTCGGAGAGGGTGCGAATCTGGTTCTTACCATATTGATGCGGGTTTAAGGGGTTGTGCCGATACTCACCGGTGCGGATAATATAGCAGGATAATGACCAAATCTAAAGCATCAAATCTCAAACAGATAATAAATTCCAACATTCACCAGGCGAATGGAAATATCGGGATTTATTTTTTATATAAACGGAGATTTTTGACATAAAGAAAAGAAAAATGTATAGTCATTATTATCTTATCCTTGTCATTTCACATATGTCGATAAATTCAACTTTGGATTTAGGCAGTAAAGTGAAACCGGCATCGTTGACCAATTGTAATTTGGCGATTCTGGTCGACGTGTTGCGGGCGGAAAAAGGACGGAAACTTTATTTAGTGGACAGGCAAACGGGTGCCAGATATGAAATAGCACTGAACTTCCAGGGGGAGCCATCTTATATCGACGGTAACGATAAGAAAGTCATAAGATCCAGGGAAGAACGGTTCATGGTGGATCCGGAAACGAAAGATATTATCGACAAATATCTTAAAGAAAAGGAGATGGGTGAATGTGCGGGATCAAAAGGGGCCGAAAGTGCTAAAGTGTTTATGATTTGTAAAGGCATAAACAGGTTCATAGATTTCGTTCACGGAAATATGGAAAGGGAAAGTCAAAGACTGCGGATGATAGATCTTAGCGGAATTTTGAGCGGACTTTTCGTCAAGAAGGCCGCTTCCGTAACTATCCTGAAATTTCCCGAACACAGGCTTCAGATAACTGCGGCATTCGATTCTTTTACCAGGGCCAAGTCCGTAAAATCCGAATTGATCGATAAATTTGGGCTTAACTGCGACCATGATTCCGTTGACAAGAAAAAACTTGTCATAGACGATACTTTCAACGATTGGGAGATAGAAGAGGCAAAAGCCAGATTCAATTTCAAGTTATAGTGACGCGGGAAAATTTTGTAACATATAACATCAATCATATGTCGACAAAAACGGAGTCCGGATCCGGCCATGAGGCAAAAGAGACCCTTCTTGATTTCAATCTTGAGGTGATTGCCGGTTATCTGTCGGACAATAAGGATGAAAATGCCCGGTTGTCTGTCTGTGACCTTGAAGGTAAAAGCTATCCTTTGACTTTGAATTTTAGGAAGGAGCCTTGTTTTGTAGACGGTAATTCCATAAATCTTCTAAGTCAGAGAAGGGGGCGTTTTAAGCTGAACGGTGAGTCGGAGAACAGGTTCAACGCTTATCTCGAACAAAAGCGCCGGGAAAAGTTTAAACCCGTGGGGCGGGACGCGGCCCTTAATCTTCAGATCGATTTTCTGATAGCGGGCATTATGTCTTCTTTGCATGAAGCCGCAATGAAGGAGAGAAAGGTCAGGCAGATTTTGTTAAAAGACTTGATGAGAGATCTGAAAAGAAAAGGTGCTATAATCAATGTCGAAAGAAAGAACAACGATGTTTTGAGGCTTGTAGCTTCATTCACTTCATCAATCCTGTCTTATCAGGTAATGAGTGAATTAAAGGATACTTTGAATGTAAAATCCTGGCGCGATCCTGTTAACATATATAAGGTCATTATCGAAGACAAATTTTCCATAGCGGAAGTGTGGGACGCGCAGAGGGAATTTAAGTTCTGATAAATAACGGTTAAATCATCTACCATTAAAACTATGACAACAACTAATGAGCAAATGTCGTATAAGGAAGCTGGTGGAACAATCATTGCGCTTAATCTTTTTATCATAAACGATTATCTCGCGGATAAAGACAACCAGTCGTTGGAAGATAGGAGATTGCGTATCACGGATGGAGGAAGTCATGTCTATGAATTGACACGTAACTTCTTGAATGAACCCTGTTACAGGGATGGGAATGCTATAATGGTATTAAGTGAGAAAAAAAACGGGTTCAGGCTAACTGGCGAGTCGGAGAAGCTACTTAACGGTTATCTGAAAGAAAAAGAACGACGACAGATGGCTGTGGTTGAGCCTGTAAGACTCAACATCTTTAAGTCATATATGGATGTGATGTCTCTTTCTGCTGATAAGCCAAAGGTGAATGAACATACGGTTGTCACGGTTGACGATATTGTTCCGGATAAGATAGATCAGGGGCGTAAAATAAGTCTGAAAAACATTTTCGATGAACTGGATTATTATGAGGGGAAGTTCAGTGTGACATCCCAAAAGGGTTTAAGGTTAAGGATAGAAGCGGAATTTCCATCTATAAACAAGGCGGAAAAAACATGGAAGAAACTTGTTAGCAAATGGAAATTAAGTTCTTATAATGCAACTATCGACTTGGGAAACAGGAAAAAAATTATTATCAACGATGTATTTTCCCAGGATGAAATAGATGTAGCCAGAAAGGTCTATAAGTTCTAGTTCTTTTTGACAAAAAAAAACGATGGTTTATAGTTGAGCCGGTTTGTTATTCTTGTAACTTTCTAATTCATGTCGATAAATAAGAACGATAATTTTACCGGATTATCAGATAAGAAAGAATTATCTTTAATGATTAATGAGTTTGCCATTGCTGGTTTTATTAAAGATTTGAAAGATGGCAAGTTGGCGGAACTTATAAAAGGAGAGTCTCCGGTACTTTATATCGTAGAAAAAAGAAGTGGGAACAGGTATGAGTTGGACGTCAATTCTAAAGGGGATATATGTTATGTTACTCGTGAGGGTTCGGGAAAATCTTTGAAACTTTTTTTCATGGAGGCCGGAAGGTTTGAGATGGCTTCGGAATCAGCTCTCTTGCTTAGCAGATATGCCGAAAAGATTGAAGAAGATAGTGAGTCCGTATCTAATGTGGATAATCTTACTAAGTCGACCAGGGCGCAGATTATTCGCCAGGCTGAAGGGATAAACGGCTTGATAGATTCTTTTTCCAAGTCTTTCAAGGGAAATTCATCGAATTCGTCATCGTGCAAAAAAAAGACATGGGGGCCAGACACTAAGAAGTGGTAAAACAATTCTGTCCATCTTGTTTTTGATAAGCTGTTTTTGTTGACAAAAAGCCCTATTTTGATATTTTGTCTAATGTGAATCTATTATCTTTTACTGATGGCCAGAAGAAGAAAAAGCAGCCCGAAAAAGACTGCCACTGTCAGAAGGGGGAGCAAATTGTCTTTTGAAATCAAATCGTCGGTGATGAGGGAGATTTCGGCGATAACCTACCTGGCTTTGGCTTTTGTCACATGGTTAAGCCTGAACGGTAATTTCGGTCTTATCGGAGAGATTTTGATTGGCGTACTTCGCCCGATTCTCGGGTGGGGGATTCAGGTTTTGCCTTTTGCTTTTCTGTTCTGCTCTTTACTGCTGTTTTTTTCCAGGAGCGTCAGTTTCGCTTTTACCAGAATCGTCGGGTTAATCTTCATGATGATTTCGCTTTTGGGGATATTTCATCTTTATGTGCCGATGGACTCCATATATAGCGAGGCGCAGTCGGGAAGATATGGCGGTTATGTGGGATTCGTTTCAAATTTCTTTCTAAGACAGGTCCTTAATATTGGCAATACCGGTTCCGTGGCGGTTTTCTTTACGATGTTTTTGATTGGTCTGTTGCTGACTTTTGAAATTTCGATAGTGGCTTTTTTGAGATTCTTGAAGCCTGACATCAAGGTCATCAGAAAGAAATCCGGCAGTGAGTCCAGAACTCAAAGAGATGAAGCTGTCGAAGAGGATTTTTCCGATAAGAATGAAGATGAGCTGACTGAAGAAGAGATTCAAAACGAGCGTTTTAACCTTGAGCAGGAAGAGCAACCCGAAGAGCTTGTCACTATCAAGAGACCGGTCATAACCACACCTATCAGTAAAGACGAAAAAACGAAGGAAAGGCGTATTGAGATAAAAGAAGAGGATGAGACCAAGATAAATACTTTGGATAGTGATGGGGTCGAACACATAGATTATGAATGGTCTCCTCCTTCGCTTGATCTTCTGAATCCTGCGGTTCCGGATGTCGCCCAGGATGATGCTCTATTGCAGGATAACGCAAAGAAAATCAAAGAGAAGCTTAAGCAGTTCGGCCTTGAGGTCGAAATGCACGAAGTACATGTAGGGCCTACGGTTATTCAATATACTTTGCGTCCGCATGAAGGTATTAAGTTGTCGAAGATAACCAGCCTTAAGAGTGATTTGGCTCTGGCTTTGGCGGCTAAGGCTATCCGTATAGAAGCGCCGATTCCGGGAAAATCGCTTGTAGGGATTGAAGTCCCGAACGATCACAGAACTGTCGTCCATTTGCGTGAACTGCTAGAAAGCAAAGAATATGAAGAGATTAAATCCGATTTACGTCTTCCTTTGGGAAGGGATGTCGCGGGTAAGCCGGTATGCGCCGACCTTACTTCGATGCCGCATCTGCTTGTGGCCGGAGCCACCGGTTCGGGTAAGTCGGTGGGGATGAATTCGTTTTTGATTTCGATGCTTTACCAGAATTCTCCGCATGACCTGAAGTTCATCATGATCGATCCGAAGAGAGTTGAATTGTCCGCCTATAACGGGATTCCCCATCTTCTGACACCGGTCATAACGGATCCGGAAAAGGCGGCTATTGCCTTAAGGTGGGCCGTAGTGGAGATGAACAGGCGTTATCAGATGTATGCCGAAAACAGGCATCGCAACATTGCCGAATGGAACGGATGTACGGAGGTTCATGATGAAGAGAGTGGAGAAAAAGGTCATCACAGGATGGCAAACATCGTAATAGTGATAGATGAGTTGGCGGACATGATGATGGCCGCCAGTAAGGAAGTGGAGGCTTCGATCTGCCGTATAGCACAGATGGCCAGGGCTGTCGGAATCCACCTGATAGTGGCTACTCAAAGGCCGTCGGTAGACGTTATAACAGGTCTGATAAAAGCCAATATACCTACAAGAATAGCTTATGCCGTCAGTTCTTCTATCGATTCCAGGACTATTCTGGATACGATGGGTGCCGAAGATTTGTTGGGTAAGGGAGATATGCTTTATCTTCCGTCGGATATGAGTAAGCCTATCCGTGTTCAGGGTATATATGTTTCTTCGAAGGAAATCGAAAGGGTCACAAACAGTCTGAAAATAGCAGGGGCGCCGAACTATCTTGAGGATATCATTTCGCCCAAGGTGGCACAGCAGAAGGTTCAGGGCATTCCCGAAAGCGATTTGGCGGAAATGGATGACGATGAACTTTATCAGCAGGCACTTCAGGTCATAATGGAAACCAGAAAGGCTTCCGCTTCTTTGTTGCAGAGACGTCTGAAGTTGGGGTATGCCCGTGCGGCGAGACTTCTTGATGTGATGGAGGAGAACGGGGTTATCGGTCCGGTGAACGGGGCTAAGGCCAGGGATGTATTTATTTAGTCTTTATCTGATTCGTTATGAAAAAGATTTTGGTTACCGGAGGTGCCGGTTTCATAGGTTCCCATGCCGTAAGGTCTCTTTTGAATAGCGGGTATTCAGTCACTGTTATAGATAATCTTTCCAAGGGACACCGTCAGGCTGTGGATAGTCGGGCGGATTTCGTTCAGGGCAATCTTAATGACAGGTCGTTGCTGGATAAGGTTTTTGCGGAGAGTAAGTTCGATGCGGTATTGCATTTCGCGGGTTCGATCGAAGTGGGGCTTTCCATGCGTGATCCGGTGACTTTTTTCGATAATAACCTTATGTGCGGAATCAATCTGTTGGAAGCGATGAGGAAGGCGGGAGTGAACAGAATCATATTTTCTTCGACGGCGGCTGTATTCGGTTATCCAAAGAATAATCCGATTACCGAAGATGCCGAAAAGAAGCCCATCAACTTCTATGGATTGTCCAAGCTCATGTTCGAACAGGTTTTGCAGGAGTACGATAAGGTGTTCGGTTTCAGATATGTGGCTCTGCGTTATTTTAATGCCGCCGGAGCGGATTTGAGCGGCGAAATCGGGCAGGATTACACTCCCGAAACTCATCTGATTGCGAGGATTATACAGACCGTTCTTGGGAAGTACGAATCACTCGGTGTTTTCGGTAGTGATTATGAGACGAGGGACGGCACTTGTGTCAGGGATTATATTCATGTTGTCGATTTGGTCGATGCACACCTGAAGGCTTTGGAGTTTTTGTTTGGCGGTGATAAAAGTGATGTCTTTAATCTTGGAAACGGCCTTGGTTTTACCGTAAAAGAGGTTATCGACATGGTAGAGAAGGTCTCCGGTAAAAAGGTGCCTGTGAAGATTATGGAAAGAAGGGAAGGCGATCCTGCGGCGCTTGTCGCGGATTCCGCAAAGGCGGGAAAGATACTCGGCTGGCATCCTGTACATTCAAGTCTGGAGGAAATTATCACGACTGCCTGGAAATGGCATTCCTTACATCCGGGCGGATATGGTGCTTAAATCCACTATTTGAGAGCCGACAGTAAGATGCTCCAACCGAGTACGATTAGGGTCAGAAAAAATCCCAGAGAAGATATCATCCCTATTGCGACCAGTTTAAGTTTCGGCTGTTTTTGATATTTGCGGTAGCTCCATGCCGCGAGTATTCCGGCAATCGCTATGCCGGATAGTGCTCCCCACAGGTTGGCGAAAACCTTTAGGGTGACGGCTATTATGAACATACTTAGAAAGAAACCTCCGAAAAAAGAGATAATTCTTTCCATTATGCTGATTTTATGTTTTTGGGTATTCATGAACTATGCTTCAAATCTGCCGTGGCATTTCTTATATTTCTTACCGCTGCCGCATGAACACTGTTCGTTGCGTCCCACTTCTGGTATGGATTTCGCGGGTTTGGTTGATGTTTTTACCAGTACGGGATTCTGTCCGCCTTCGTTCTGCGGGGCAAGCCGGCTTTTGTTGTTTCCGCTCAATACGCCCTCAATTTGTTCGGCGTTTGTCACAATCTCTTTCGGTTGGCTTGATCTTAACAGATGTTCAGGTAGCGACTGCCTAAGGTTAATTCTGAATAGTGTGCTTACCGTGTTGCTTTGGATGTCGCTTAGCAGTTTTCTAAGCATAAGATAAGCTTCTTCCTTGTATTCTATCAGCGGGTCGCGCTGACCGTAGCCTATCAGAGATACACTTTCGCGCAGGTGTTGCATATTGTCTATATGTTCCATCCATAAGGTGTCGATTACGTTTAGGTGGACACTTTTTTCTATTCTGCGCATGATTTCGGATTCGGTAAGCATGTTTTCTTTTTCCTGGTATTCGTGGAACAGATAGGTCTTAATCTTTTCGATCAGGTCTTCCTTGTCTGTGATTTCCTGAATCTGTTCGGCCATTAGGCGGCTGTCCGGATTTTTGTGTATCGCGTTTATGTCGTTTGCTATTTCGTTGTAGTCCCAGCCTTCCCTGTCGGTTTCTTTGTCTGTGTGTACCTTTATAAGATTTTCTACCTCTTTTTCGACAAGCAGCAATATCTCGTTCTTGATGTTTTCGTTGGCAAGAACTTTTCTTCTTCGGGAGTAGAGGATTTCGCGGTGCTTGTTCATGACGTCGTCGTATTCCACAAGATGTTTGCGGGTGTCGAAGTTGCGTCCTTCCACTTTCTTTTGTGCCCCTTCGATGGCGTTGCTTATCCATCTGTTTTGGATAGGCATATCGTCCGGCACTTTCATCGCTTCCATCATGCTCTGGATCTTTTCCGCGCCGAAAAGACGCATCAGATCATCTTCCATGGATACGAAGAACTGGCTTTCGCCCGGGTCACCCTGACGTCCGGCACGTCCGCGCAGCTGGTTGTCTATGCGCCTGGATTCGTGTCTTTCCGTTCCGATTATAACAAGTCCTCCCACGTCCACGACTCCTTCTCCAAGTTTGATGTCGGTTCCGCGTCCCGCCATGTTCGTGGCGATGGTGACGGCGTGTTTCTGCCCGGCCTTGGATACTATTTCAGCTTCTTTTTCGTGGTGTTTAGCATTTAGTACGGTGTGTGGCACGCCTTCCATCTGTAGAAGTCTGCTCATTACTTCGGACTTTTCGATAGAGATGGTGCCGATAAGCACTGGCTGTCCTTTTTCATGAAGTTCTTTTACGTGTTTGGCTACAGCAAGATATTTGCCTTTTTGGTTTTTGAATACCATATCAGGCTTGTCTGATCTGCTTACTGATCTGTTAGTGGGGATTGTTATTGTGTCCAGTCTGTAGATGGAAAGGAATTCTTCCGCTTCGGTCATTGCTGTTCCGGTCATGCCCGCAAGCTTTTTGTATATGCGGAAAAGGTTCTGGAAGGTGACGGTGGCGAAGGTTTTGGTTTCTCTCTTCACTTCGACTTTTTCTTTTGCCTCTATGGCCTGATGGAGTCCGTCGGAATAGCGTCTTCCCTGCATAAGGCGTCCGGTGAATTCATCCACTATGATGATTTCTTCGTCCTTGACCACATAATCGATGTCACGTTTGTACACTGTCAATGCTTTCAATGCCTGTTCCAGGTGATGAACTTCCATGAATCCCGCCTCCGTGTAGATGTTTTCCATGCCGAGTTTCTCTTCCATTCGCTCGATTCCTTTTTCCGTGAGTGTCGCGGTTTTCAGCTTTTCGTCTATGACAAAGTCTTCATTTTCCTTAAGGTCGTTCACCAGTTGGGCGTAACGTATATATTTGCTGGTTGATTCTTCCGCGGGGGAGGATATGATTAGCGGGGTGCGGGCTTCGTCTATAAGAATCGAGTCCACTTCATCCACGATGGCATAGTTCAGTTCGCGCTGTACCATCTGTTCAAGCGACGGAGACATGTTGTCACGCAGGTAATCGAAGCCGAATTCGTTGTTGGTACCGTAGGTTATGTCGCAGGCGTAGGCCTGTTTCTTTTCAGGATGTGGCTGGTTATATGTGATGATTCCGACAGTTAGACCCAGTTTTTCGTATAAAAGTCCCATCCATTCTGCGTCGCGGTGGGCCAGGTAGTCGTTGACGGTGACCACGTGTACTCCATTACCGGTTAATGCGTTCAGGTAAACCGGCATCGTACAGACGAGTGTTTTTCCTTCACCGGTTTTCATTTCGGCGATTTTCCCCTGGTGTAGGACTACGCCTCCCATTATCTGAACATCAAAGGGAACCATGTCCCAGGTCATTTCTCGGCCACGGACTGTCCATTTTTGGCCGACCAGGCATTTGCAGGCGAATTTGACCAGAGCGAAGGCTTCGGGAAGCAGTTTGTCCACTGTCTCTCCGTCTTTGATACGTTGTTTGAATTCATCCGTCTTCTTGAGGATGTCGGCTTCGGTCAGGTTTTTTTCGTACTCGTCATATACGTCGAGCACTTGTTTGACTATCGGCTGGAGTTTTTTGATGTCACGTTCGTTCGGGTCTCCTATTATCTTATTGATTAACTGGTGAATCATGTCTAAAAAGGGTATTTATTATGCCCGTTTAGTTTAGGAGAAAATCGGTTTAAAGGCAATCGGAACGCTGGATTGATGCCTAATTATTGGAAGTTGGGTGAATAGGGCGCAGATTGTTCTCTGCGCCCTATATTATCTGTTTGCTCATTTTACATCATCCTTTTGGGAGGTGGGGTCTATTGTCGACGGGGAATTGTCGACAAAGTGTTTTGATTTGCGTTGCAAACATGTATATACACAGTGTCTTATCTACTTGAGCCCTCGATAAGAACATGTATACGCACATTTACTGTACTAATCAGCTACTAATCGCTGCAGCCTTTTAATACTACAGGAATGGTCTTTAGCAGGATCTTAATATCCAGCCAAAGAGACCAATGCTCTATGTATGAGCTGTCCCAGGTTATTTCCTGCTTAAAGGTCAGTCTGCTTCGTCCGTTTACCTGTGCAAGGCCGGTGATGCCGGGTTTTACGTTTAGCACCACTCTTTCATGGTTTTCGTATAGCCTTACTTCTTCAGGCAGGTGGGGCCGCGGGCCGACAAGGCTCATATCTCCGACAAGTACGTTCCAAAGCTGGGGAAGTTCGTCGATGCTGTATTTGCGGATGAACTTTCCTACTTTGGTTACGCGGGGGTCGTCTTTGATTTTAATCAAAGGTCCTCCATTTCGGGTATTGTGTCTTGCCAGCTCCATATAACGCAGGGAGTCTGTACCGGAACGCATTGAACGGAATTTTACGAAATTGAATAGTCTTCCGTGTTGCCCCACTCTTTTTACGCGGGAGCCGTCGTCCAGATATTTGAACAGGATAGTTCCTCTGGAGTCCAGTTTAATGGCAATCGCAGTCAATATGAGAATCGGGGAAAACAAAATCAGTCCGAAGAGGGCGCCAAGTATATCCAGAATGCGCTTTATTCTTAGTTCAAGAATCCTTTTGTTGAAGTTAAAGACAGGGAAGATCAAGCCGCGCGTAGCTCCCAGCGAAACCGCAAGCAATCGCATACCTTTTTCCATTTTCTACCTCCTATGTTGTGAATTGGATGATGTTGTCAATGAGCACCTGTCCGGAGCCATTTCGACAACATTTGTGTTGCAATTCGGCCATTTGGAACAAGACGGTTATTTTAGTGAAGTTTGGCGTTTTGTCAACGCGGATTCTTGATTTTTTTGGGTATGTTGAAAAAGGGATTTGGGGCGCGGATTTTGGTCTGCGCCCCGGAGATTTTTTGTTCATTGCCTCATCGGTTAACGCGGGTTTTTTGTCGGGTCGGGGACTAGTGTGAGGTCGGGTTTGCGGGAGGGGTCGGCGGGGGCGCGTGTGAGGACGGGGATCCAGAGTTTGTCTGATTCTTTGGCGACTGGGGGCGTAACCGGTTCTTTTGTGGGTTCGGGTGCCGGTGCTCGTATGAAGCAAGGGAGAATTATTTTTCCTTGTTTGTCGGCAGGGGCGGCCACTTCGGGGAACCGGACGTTTTTGACGGTGATTTCGAGGTTGATAACCGCGGTATATTGTCCGAAATCCGAGTCGTAAACATTTTTGGCCCAGGATTTTATGACGATTTCTGCACTTCCGAACAGTTTTTCCATCTGAGTTAACGTGCTCTTGTTGATTTCAAACTGGAAACCACTGGCCTCCTTTAGCTCAAAAGTTACTGTTTTTGCCTCCCGATTTTCGTTGAGTATATCAACTGCCGGGAACATTTTTTTTACGGCGTCTTCCCATTCGTAGGCTTTTTTGGGGTTCATGTTACACTCCTTTGGTGGTAGACAAGGTTGGCGGGAAACGGACATTTTTGACGGTCAAAAGTACCCGGGCTTGAAATTTTAGCGGGTAGCCGTCGAGATCATGATAAATGGCGTTTTCGTCGAAGTGGTTTGTAAGATTGATGTCCGAAGTTCCGAAAAAGTCTTTGAGCTTTTTTAGGGTATTTTCGTCGAAAGACATATTTAGGGTATTTTCGTCGAAAGATATATTAGTATTATCGGGGCCTACTATGCCGAACTTGATGATATTTGCGTCAAAATCCACCGAAAATGTAGTTAGTCGGGCGAATTGCGGCAAAGTCATCGATAGTTGTGCTAACCAGATTTGAAGCGGCTCTTTTCGTTTGATATCTTGCCATTCCATTGTTTGTTTCCTCCGTCGTTTGATGATGCTGTCAATGAACACCCTGCTTGGGGCTCGTCGACAACAGTTGTGTTGCGGGTTTGCCAGTTAAGACAGGAGCGTTATTCTATATTGTTTTTCCTTTTAATCAAATGTGTTTTTGTCTCTCTAGTCGTTGTATTTCTTGAGTACTACTCCGAAGGTCTTTAGAATGATCTTTACGTCTTTCCAAAGAGACCAGTGTTCTATGTAATAGCTGTCCAGTTTTATCTCCTCTTCAAAGTTCAGGTCGCTACGGCCGCTGATTTGGGCCATGCCTGTGATGCCGGGCTTAATGGTCAGGACGAATTTGTGGTGTTTCTGGTATTTCGCTACCTCTTCCGGCAGGTGGGGGCGGGGACCTACAAGGCTCATTTTTCCGTATAGGACGTTGAAGAGCTGGGGGAGTTCGTCGATGCTGTATTTGCGGATGAATCGGCCTACTTTGGTTACGCGCGGGTCGTTCTTTATCTTTACCAGAGGGGAGCCTTCGCGGAGGTTGTCTTTTGCCAGTTCGGTGTAGCGGAGGTTGTGGGTTTTTGGGTACATGGAACGGAATTTGTAGAAGTTGAAGAGGTTTCCGTGTTGTCCGACTCTTTTTACGCGGGATCCGTCGTCGAGGTACTTAAAGAGGATTGTTCCTTTCGAGTCGATTCTTATGGCGATTGCGGTTATGACGAAGACAGGGGATAGGATGATTATTCCGCATAATGACCCGATAAAGTCGAAAATCCTTTTGCTGACTTTTCCCCAGCCGTCCAGAGGGGTGGGTTTTAGGTGGATTACGGGTATCCCAGTGATGGTTTCGACGTCTATGTTGGTGCGGTAGAACGTCAGAAGGTCTGGTACGAAGCTGTAATCAAGGTGATGTTCACGGCAGAATTCGACGATATCTGTGCTTTGTGCTTCGGTCAGGTCGGATTTTGTCTGGATGATTTCTTCGACGTGATATTTTCTTACGATTTCTTCGAGTTGATTGATTCTTCCCAGGTTGTGGCGTCCAGGGTTTTCCTTGTCGTCTATTATTCCTACACATTCAAAACGTGGGTTTTTGTCGAATGTCTTATATAGTTCGGCGGTGACGGAGTTGTTTCCTATGAATAGTAAGATTCTTTTACCTATTCCGTAATGGAGAAAGAGATTTTCCACTCCGCGAAGGATAATGCGTGAAGCCGATATCAGTACTGTAGCGAAAAAAGCGGTGTATCCCAGAACCAGACGGGAAAAAGGGAGCTGTCGGATAACAAAAAAATAGGTGATGATGAGCATCAGCCATGCGGCGTTCTGTATGATGACAAGAGATATCTCTTTGCTTAGGCGAAGATTGTTCTTTAGCGAATACATGCGGTTGACGGCATATATCAGTATCAGTCCCGTCACCGCCCCAAAGCCGAATCTTAGGTAGTCCTGGATGGGCTGAAATGTGGTAAGGTCGGCGGGGATGTTTATGCCGGGAATCAGGTCTGTGCGGCTGCGTATCTGGTATGCCAGATAGAATGCGGCGATTCCCAGGAAGAAATCCATGGGGATTCTGATAAGGCCGAGGAATATCTTGGATGGTTTCATTCTTTTTGATTAGTTGCTCCACAGGATCATAAGCCGAGTTCTGTCCTCCTTTCGGAGTATGATCATCTCTCTGCGTCGGCATGTCGCCATGCGACTTTAGCGGCGGGAAGCAACGGACTTAAGGAACAAAGTTTTTTCCGCTTCTTCCATCCCGCCTTGCACCGGATAGGGTTTACCACGTTTCCGCCTCTCGGCGGAACGGCCCGCTTGGCGGGTCTTTTCACCTTTGGTTCCGCTTGCGCGAAACTTTGATAGTCTCTGTGGCACTTTCCGTAGCCATGTACCTTACGGCACGGGCCCGTTCCTGTTAGGAATTATCCTGTTCCTTGGGTGCTCGGACTTTCCTCCCTGGAGTTAACCAAGGCGATCATTCACCTGTGGGGCAATTTTATTTTAAACCAGTTTTGTTTATTGGCAAGGTGGTGTTTTAGCTTTTGGAAAACAAAAAAGCGATTTTATTCGCTTTGGGGTTTGATGTTGAATGGATTTTTTCGCTTTTTAGATGAACTTTTCTCTGAATTTCTTGAACTCTTTTTGAAAAAATCTTACTGCATTCAGGCATTCGCGGGCCTTTTCGTTTTCAGGTTCGATTTCAAGAACTCTTTTGAAGAGGATCGATGCCCTTTCGAAGTTTTTGTCGTTGAGTTGGCAGACTCCCAGGTCGCTAAGTATAAGAGGGTCGTTGGGTGCCAGGTTTAAGGCTCTTTCGAGGAGTATAATGCCGCGCTTGCGTTGTCCTTCGTGGAAAATCGACCATCCCAGACAGCGTAATATTTCCGGGTGATTCGGCTCCAGGCTATCGGATTTTTCGAGATATTGGATCGATTTCTTCCATTCGCCGATTGCCGAATAGACGAAACCCAGC
Source organism: Candidatus Altimarinota bacterium (assembly GCA_041752875.1). GTDB lineage: Bacteria > Patescibacteriota > Gracilibacteria > UBA1369 > UBA1369 > JTS-AC46. Next base: position 195,014 of record JBGSVP010000001.1, on the reverse strand, counting down.
AGATAGTTTGCGTTGGCGTTGTTGGTGTCGAGCTTAATCGCTCTTTCTAGTGCTTTTTTTGCTTTGTCGTATTGTCGCAGACTAAGATAGTTGTCGCCGATCTCTTCGTATGCTTCCACGCAACCGAGGTCGTCTTTCAATATCTCTTCGCAAAGCTTGATGGCTTCCATGTGTTCGCCCTTCAGCTTTTTTTTGTCAGCTTCTCTTATTAGGAGATTTGTATTTTCTTGTTTTTGCATTTTTTTGTTTTTGTTTTTGTCGGTCGCTTTTTGCTGTCTCTTTGTGTATCAGAGTATTCTAGTCGAAATTTCATTTTAAATCAAGCGTGCGAAGATATGATTTCAATTCAGGCCCAAGGTCTTTGCGTTTCAGGGCGAAATCGATTGTAGCTTCGATAAGTCCGAGTTTGTTTCCGGTGTCATATCTTTTACCCATTATTTCGTAGCCGTAGATTTTTTGTCTTTTGATAAGGTTCTCGAATCCGTCGATAAGCCTGATTTCTCCTCCCACGCTAGGCTTGGCTGTTTCCAGCGCCTCTATTATTTCAGGGGTCACTATATATTTGCCGATTATTCCTAAATCCGAGGGGGCTGTCTTGGGGTCGGGTTTTTCCACCATGTATTCAATCTCGTGGATGCGGCCATCAGCCTTTTTTGACTTGATCATCCCGTAACTTCCCGAATTGTTGATATCTATCTTTTCCAGAGCAAGGACGCAACCTCCGGTTTTTTCATATACGTCGATAAGTTGCTTCAGAGCGGGAATCTCGTAATCTACGATATCGTCCCCGAACATGATGGCGAAAGGTTCGTCGCCCACAAGTTCTTTGGCGCAAAGTACAGCGTGTCCGTCGCCCAGCGGCATGGGTTGTCGGACGTACACGAATTTAGCAAGATTTGGTATTTCCTGTACTTCCCTAAGAAGGCCGTTCTTGCCTTTTTCCACAAGTGTATGTTCAAGTTCGAAACTATAGTCGAAATGATCTTCGATTGATCTCTTTCCGCGTCCGGTGACGATGATGATCTCTTCTATTCCTGATGCTACTGCTTCTTCCACAAGGTATTGGATTACCGGTTTATCTACGATGGGAAGCATCTCTTTTGGCTGGGATTTGGTTACCGGAAGGAATCTTGTGCCGAAACCTGCGGCAGGGAAAACAGCTTTCCTTATCTTTTGCATAACGGTTATATTAAAAGATTGTTTATAAGAAGGATGGATTTAGAATCTATCGGGTTTTTCCGGAATTTCAATGTTTTTTTACTCGGATTTTATCCTGACGATTTTTGTCTTTGTCCTTTCGGTTTTTGGTATGGAAATTTTTAATACTGCGTCTTTGAATGTGGCTGAAATCCTGGTTGTGTCGACTGCGGCGGGCAGGACTACGGAACGGGAGAAATCTCCCCAAAAGCACTCCTGTGTGAAGTAGTCTTCGTCGGGGATATCGAATTCCAGATAGCGGTTTCCTTTGATTGTAAGGACGTCCTCCGTGACACTGACATTGATATCCGCGAGTTTTACTCCGGCGATGGGTGCCACCACTACGATTTCGTTTTGTGTCTGGTAAATGTCTAAAGCCAGTTGTCCTTCGGTCGTCTCATCTTTCTCTTCCTGCATCTTTTCGGTTATAAGACGCGATTTCGCGGGTTCGTTAGGTTTATCGTGGGAAATCGGTCTTTGTTGTATCGGTTTTTGTGTCTGATCCATGGTCACATCTTATTAAGGTGTAAAACGATGGCTATTGTTTTGCGATAAGCCGGGAATGTTTTTCGGACTTGGTATCCTTTTCGTCTTTTCCTTCTTTTTCGTTGAAGATCTTTACGAATTCTTTTCGGTTGAGTGTCTCTTTCTCTATAAGTCTTTCGGCGACTCCTGTGATAGTGGCTTTATGGTCATGCACAAGCTTCTTCGTCTTTTCAAAAGCCTTGTCTATGATGGATTTTACTTCGTGGTCTATCTTGGCGGCGACTTCTTCGGAATAGTTGCGGATGTGTCCGTAGTCGCGTCCCAAAAAGACTTCATGGTTTCTTTCCCCATAGATAACCGGGCCAAGACTGCTCATGCCGAATTCCGTGACCATGCTCCGTGCGATGTTTGTGGCTCTTTCCAGGTCGTTGGAGGCTCCGGTGGTCTGTTCAGGTTCGCCGAAGAAAGTGATTTCGGAGACATAACCTCCAAGCAGTGAGCAGATTTCGTCTTCGAAGGTTTTTCTGGCATGCAGATGTTTGTCTTCCTGTGGCAGGAACCATGTGACACCCAGAGCCATTCCTCTGGAAATTATGGATATCTTGTGTACCGGTTCACAGTTGGGGAGAAGATGTCCGACTACAGCGTGTCCCGTTTCGTGGTAGGCTGTGATTTCCTTTTCTTTTTTGGAGAGTACGCGTGATTTTCTTTCCGGACCCATCATCACTTTTTCTATAGATTTTTCCAGGTCTTCCATGGCAACAGTCTTTTTATCGTTCTTTGCCGCCAGAATTGCGGATTCGTTCATGAGGTTTTCGAGATCTGCACCGGTGAATCCGGGGGTGTGCTGGGCTATCTTCTTTAGGTCTACGTCCTTAGCGAAACTTTTTCCGCGGGCATGTACCCTAAGAATCTCTTCGCGATCGTTAATGTCGGGCATATCCACCACAATGCGCCTGTCGAAACGTCCGGGACGCAGTAATGCGGGATCCAGTACGTCCGGGCGGTTGGTGGCGGCCATCACTATGATGTTTGTATCGCGCTCAAAACCGTCCATTTCTGTGAGTATCTGGTTCAATGTCTGTTCGCGTTCGTCGTTTCCGCCGCCCATTCCTGCGCCGCGTTGGCGTCCTACGGCGTCTATCTCATCTATGAACACTATGCAGGGGGCGTTGCGTTTTGCTTTCTTGAAAAGGTCGCGGACGCGGCTTGCTCCCACACCTACGAACATTTCCACGAATTCCGAACCGGATATATTGAAGAAAGGTACGTTCGCTTCGCCGGCCACTGCTCTTGCCAGTAAGGTCTTTCCTGTTCCGGGGGCTCCGACAAGTAGTACTCCTTTCGGAATCTTGGCTCCCATATTTGTGTATTTTGTCGGATTTTTAAGGAAGTCCACGACTTCTATAAGTTCCTCTTTTGCTTCTTTTGCTCCGGCCACGTCTTTGAATGTGGTCTGTTGTTTGTCTTTGTCATAAAGTCTTGCTTTGCTCTTTCCAAAAGACATTGCCTGGTTGCTGCTGCTTTGCGCCTGTCTCATCATAAATATGAAGAATCCCGCGATTAGCATGAAAGGCAGGATGCTTATCAGAAGATTAAGCCAAAAATCCTGTCCGTCCGTTGGGACAACCTCTACGGTTATCTCTTTCCTGATGTTGTCGGGGATGTTTTTCAATAGTTCATCTACTGTCTGGCCGTTTTCTTTGAAAGCGTAAAGTTGGCTGTCGTCTATTAAGGTTAAATTCAGTTTGTCGTTGCTGATTTGTATCTTTTGCACTTCACCCCCCGCCGCTTTTTGGACGAACTGGTCCAGCGTGATTTTTTTGATGTTACTGGTTCCGGGATTAAAAATGATGAAGAGTCCGCTTATAAGAAGAGCAAGAATCACCAGATAGATGAAGCTGTTCTTGGGTTTCTGTTCGGGCATCTTTAGTATTGAGGGCATGGAGCTTTTTTTATTTGAGATAGATTTTGATGTCCTTATTTTAAGGTTTTTTTACTTTTTTACAACCGTTATTGTCCTTTTATCGCCGTTTAAAGACCGGCTTATCTTAATGAAATACCCGGGCCCGAATTCTTTTTTCAGCCCTGTCTGTCGTTTGTTCATCATCTCCATTATCTGGAAAAGATGTTTTTGGTTGAATCCCTCGCTGTTGCCGTGGATGGCTCTGTAGAGGCTGTTTAGTTCGCTCTTCTTGATGACCGGAGGTTGTGCCAGAAAAGAATCGAGATCTTTTCGAAAGGTGAGGGGATTGGCCGGAATCATGTTTTCGCAGACCGAATCCATGTATGTTTTCAGTTCGCCGAAAAGTATGATGTTTTCCGGAAACGTCTTGCGGAATCCCGGATTTATTTTAGTGATAAGCGGTATGATTTTGTGCCGGAGCAGATTGCGTGAATATTTGAGGTCGTAATTGCTCTTGTCGGTGCGAAATCTTAGTTTTTTCTTTTTCATTTCACGGATAATCTCTTCTTTTGTCATGTCCAATAACGGGCGGAGTAGGTTTCTTTCGGAGCAGACAGGGTCCATTCCGGTAAGTCCGTTCAGAAAACTTCCCCTTATCAGGTTGAAAAGGACTGTTTCGATGTTGTCGTCCAGATGGTGTGCGGTGATTATCCATCCGGCTTTATGCTTTTTGAGTAATCCTGTGAAGAAAGTGTAGCGAAATTTTCTGGCAATCTCTTCCAGATTTCCCTTGGCGGGGCGTTTCAGGTCGGCCTGTTCGAAGATCAGCCCTTTTTTTTCGCATATCTTTTTGACGAAGATTTCGTCGTCGTCGCTTTCTTTTCCTCTTAACTTATGGTTTACATGGGCAACGACAATTTTGAATCCGTGTTTTTTGCTCATCTCATGGCATATTTCCAGCAGAAACACGGAATCAGCACCGCCGGAAACACCGATTATCACGGTGTCATCTTTTTTTACGTTTTCTTTCAATATGTCTTTTGCTTTTTCGGTCATCTGTCTTCGAATGGGGTTAAGTTCTGTCTTTGCATTATGACTATGATTTTATCCATGTCGTCGTCTTCGGCAGTGATATTTGGTATCTTTTTTCCGCATTTTAGGCACTGCTGTACTATCTGTAGCCCCTTTTTCCCTTTTTGCTCTATATATACGGGCTCCATAAGTCCGAGACATTCGCTTTTTCTGTCTCCCGGGACTTCCAGATCCACGTGTTTGGAATAAAGGCAGAAAGAGCAGTGGTTGCGGCAGCTTTGCTTTGCTGGAGGATTAGGTTTTCCGCATTTTTCGCAGACGAACTGTTCGTTCATTACTATCGGGTTTCTTCGGGTCTTTTCCGTTTCCGGTTTTTTCTTGGGTTTGTACATTTGATACCTTTGGTAAAATGTGGTATCATATTATGATATTTTTAAAACTAAAACAAATAATTATGTCAGAACAAAAAACAATATCGCATGCAATAAAAAGGAGAGAAGGTACATCGTTGCTGGTTGTAGCTGTTCTGCTTGTGCTTCTTTTGGCCGCTTCCGCGGTATATTTCAACCTGCAGAAGGGAGCGCTTGCCGATGAACAAAAGCGTCTGGATCAGGATATTGTGGCTTTGAACGGTGAGCTCTCGAGACTTCAGTCGCAGAATATAGAAGGAGCGCAGTCCGCGCAGAAGTGGCTGGCGGAAATCAAAAAAGAAGAAATCATGTGGTCGAAAGTAATCGATGCCATAAAGCTTCTTTTGCCTGTCGACGAAAAGACCGGAAAGCCCATAGTCACGATACTTTCCTATAGCGGCGGACAGGGGGGAAAAATCAATCTGAATATGCAAAGTAAGGCGGGTAATCTGAATACTTTTGCGAATGTTGCCAAGCTGATTGCCTCTTTTGCATCGAGCAGTTATTTCGCCGATGCTGTGATTCCATCCATCGCAAGGGGTGAAACGGACAACGGTGATGTTCTGTTGAGCTATGTTATGAGCATGTCATACAAAGAAGATCGGCCTATTGTTTCGGCTTCGACCGATTCATCCACACAGCAGGAGGCGGGTACTGCCAGGAAGGTTCCCCGTTAATCAAAAATCAAAATCTTTAATGAAACAACTATGGAAAACGTTAATGCCGGAAAAATGAACGATTCGAGGCCGATGATCGCGGGCCTGCTACTTGCCTCAGTATTATTGGGGGCTCTCTTTTATGTGAGACCTCTATGGGATGAAGTTACCCAGCTGTCTTTGGGCAGGGATGAGAAAATATCAACAAGAGACGGTATTCAGAATAAGATAAATGAGTTGATGATGTTGCAGCAGAATCTGGATTTACAGTCGGAGGTCAGTCTGCAGACGAATCTGAATGCTATACCTGTAGGATTCGAGGAAGATAAACTTATACTTCATATCAATGCTCTTGCCGACGAAAGCGGAGTTTTTATGAACGGTATCAGTTTTAGTATACCTTCTGCCGTACAGCCCGGAGAGATAGGTAAGGTGGGTATCAATTTCAGTCTTACCGGTAGTGAAGGGGATCTTATGACCTTTCTAAAGAAAATAGAGTCAAGTTCCAGGAAAATTGTCGTTAAAACGATTGCTGTTCAGCTTGGTGCTACGGATATCGGGAACAGAATAAGTTTCAATCTTTCTTTGGAGACCTATTTTCAGGGCAAAAAGTAATAATCTAAACAGTTATGGATAATCAAAAAAATCATAAAGAGGATAAACTCGACCGGATGTTGAATCGTTACGGCGGCAAAGACGGTCGTTCGAATCGGGATGTGATTTATGGCCTGTATGACAGTTCAAGGCAGTCTATTTTTACACGATTGAACGACTGGCTGGTTGATCACACCAGGGTTCCTTTGGATGAAAAAGTTAATTTTTTCAATTTGCTTGCGGTGATGGCCGATTCCGGAATTCCGTTGATTACGGCTCTGAAGATATTGTCCAACCGTACCAGGCATGAAAGGTTCAGGAGGATTGTGATGACTATCGCTTATAATGTGGTACAGGGAAAGAAGTTTTCAGAATCACTGGCCGGGTTTCCCGGAGTCTTTACGGAAATGGAAATTGGAGTAATCAAAGCGGGGGAAGCTGCAGGGAATCTGGATAAGATGCTTTTCAAGTTGTCGGAACAGCTGGAAAAGAGTCAGGATCTTCAGATTAAGATTATAACGGCTTCGGTCTATCCGGCCGCTGTTTTTGTGGTACTTTTGGCGGTGGCAAGCGGGATGCTTGTTTTTGTCATACCGAGTCTTACGGGCCTTCTGAAGGAGGGCGGGCTTAAGGAAGAGGATTTTCCTTTCGCGACTTTGCTTTTGATGTCAGTCAGCGGTTTTATCGCGAACTATTGGTGGTTGATACTGATAGGGTTGGTTTTCTTTATCATGTTTTTCAGAATATATAAAACATCGGAGGGTGGCCGTTTCCGCTGGGATCTGTTTAAGTTGCGTGTTCCGGTAGTCGGGCCTTTGATCAGGAAAATCATAGTCCTTCGTTTTATCGGTACGCTGGGTATATTGATGGAAGCCGGCTTGCCGGTTGTTCAGGCTTTGTCGATTATAGCGACATCCATGACCAACGAAATCTATAAGATTAAGATTTGGGAGGTTATCGCCAAAGTTCAGCAGGGAAAGAAGATTTCGCAGGGATTATCAGATGTTCCTTTCCTGTTTCCGGAAACGGTAACGCAGATGCTCTCTGTCGCGGAGCAAACGGCTTCGATGGGTAAGATATCGCAGAAGATAGCGGCGCATTATGACCGTGAGATTGATAATTCCCTAAAACGGCTCACCAGCCTTTTTGAACCGATAATGATTATCATGGTCGGTGTGGTCGTGGCTCTTTTGGCACTGGCTATACTGACTCCTATCTTTAAGCTTAGCTCTTTAGTGTAAACGGCGATGAAAAGAAGAACTTACAGTCGGGTGGCAAAGGAATCACGCGGTTTTACTCTAGTAGAATTGCTTATAGTGATTACTATAATCGGTATCTTGGCGGCTATCGCGATAGCTTCGTTCGGCGCGTCCATGCGGACGATTAGGCTGGATATTTCCGCGGATATGCTGGCGAGTCTAATCAATGGGCAGAAAAGTCTGGCGAAGAGCGGGAGAGTGGATTCTGCGGATAAGGTCGGGTGTTACGGATTGATATTGGATAAGAGTGTTCCTTATGTGCAGGAGTGGAGTGTTCCTTATGTGGCGGTGGGGAGTGATGTCGATGCTAATAAGGCGGATTATTGCAAAATAGACGCTCTAGGTGATGACAATCAGCCCAAAGTCCCGAAGGAATATGAGGGGAACAATGTATTCAAAATATCTACTATTAAAGAAGGCGGAAGTGATATTAGCGGTAAGCTGAATTTGCTTTTCAAGCCTCCGGAAGGAAATATGGATAAGGCCAACAGCACATCATCGAAGAATGTAGTTGTGGAGTTATCGTCTTTGACAGGTGAAGATAAGCGTTATGTGATTTTCGACGGTTCGACAGGTGTAGCAAGAAAAGTTAACTTATTACCGGCATCATGAATAAGATTAAAGCTAAAATAAGAGGATTTTCGCTGGTGGAAGTGATGGTTTCCATGGCTGTGCTTGTGCTGGTCGTGTTTTCCGCGACTACGCTTTTGGTTTCCATAATCAGGGCTAACAACGAAAATATGAGTAGGATGGTGGCTTATGGACTTGCACAGGAGGGGATTGAGGCTATAAGGAACATAAGGGATAGTGACTGGCTGTTGGGTGCCGATTTTAGCGGAAAGGTGGGGAGCGGGGGAGCATATGTACCATGGGTTTCCGCATCGTCCGGATTTTCGTCTTCGGGAATGGAATCATGTTATGTTCTGGATTATGGTGTGTGGAGTACGTCCGGCATAAGTCCTGTAGTTAACGTAAGTGATCTTGCCGGAAAGTTGCCGTGGATGTTGACTTCCATAAACTGCGATTCTTCCGGAAAGCCTACAGATGATTCCAAAACGTTACTTAAGAAAGTTGTTAGTGATAGGGGAGGCAGAAACGAGACTTTTTTTATGGTTTCGTCCGGTGTCGTTTCATCTGAAGATACTCCTTTCCACCGTTTCATAAGGATTAAGGCCCAGTATGTAAACAAAAACGGAGTTCTTCCGGGAGCTTCGACCAAGCCTGCCAACAGATATGTGGTAACAAGTGTCGTCTATTGGAACGAATCCGGTCGTGACGCGAAAGTGGAATTGAACACGGAACTGACTGACTGGAAACAGAACATCTATTAACCTTTAATAATAAGCGGTGGACAGAGATAGCCATAAAATAAGGACAGGACAAACGATGCCGCGGAGCAAAGGTGCTTTTACTTTGGTCGAACTTCTTGTCAGTATAGCGATTTTTGTGATTTTCCTTGGTATAGTCTCGACTTCTTACGTGAGTATAGTCAGGGCTCAACGTCAGCAGAACGAGGTGCGCAAGATGTATTCGGATGTAAGAGTTTTTCTAGATATGTTCGCGCAGGAAGTAAGGCTGGGGGCAATCGATTATGATTGTTACAAGCCTCTAGATCCTGCCAGTATCATACAGAACTGTCCTTTAACAGATGTACAAATTAACCCGATAACTGACGGAAGGACGGATGTGTTGGCTCTGGTAAGCAAAGACGGTCAGGAAAAGACGATATTTAAGTATGACAGGTCGGATACAAAAAAGATAATGATGCAAAAATATGTCTATTCCCGGGTTACCAAAGCATGGGAGCCTGCAACAGGATATGGGGATTATGTGAAACTGATGTCCGATGCTGTAAGTGTGGATCAGCTTTCTTTTATCGTATTTCCCGATGTCAATCCGTATAGTGGCGATTCGGCTATCTATTCGGATGCCGCGAAACAGTTTCAGCCACGGGTAACACTATTGATGAAGGTGAAGAATGCCGTAAGTTCGAGCGCCTCATTCGATATGGATTTCCAGACATCTATCTCTTCACGCGTTTATAGCCGCTGATATGAAAAAAACGAATATTACAATAAGTAGAGCAAGTTCACTGGTAGTGGCCGTTCTTGTGATGGGTATATTGATAACACTGACGCTGGGATTGAGTAATCTTGTGATTCGCGAGATTAGGCAGACATCGGATGCCGTTGCGGCCGCAAGGGCTTATTATGCCGCCGAAGCGGGAGTGGAAAACGCGCTTTTGGATTTGAGCCGTTCGTTGCCCGGATACGAAACTCCTAAAGCTGACGGCGCTTCTTACAGTTGGGTTACGGGGAAGTTTTCTGCCGGCTCCGCTGTTGCCGCTGATTTTAGGTATCAGATAAGGAATCAGGGGAATGCTTATCCTTATTTTGATCCCGATAAGCCGTATTTTATGGAGCCGGATAATGCCGTGCCGGTTAATGTGTTGTATGATTTACATCCCGAATATACATACAATGTCTTGCCTTTGAATAAGACAGTGACGATTCCTTTGTTTACGGATTGCGGGAATGGGACAGTTAATAATGTGGAGGATTTTCTTTTGCAATATTATGTGGATTTCGATTTGGATCCGAATATAACGTTGCCGGGACATGAAAATAAAAAATTGAACGCCAAACTTCAGGATTTCGATGTTCTGCGATGGAAGCTTTTTGGTGAGCCTACCAGATCTGGAGACAAGGGCAAAACGGAAGCTATTTCCGATTTTTATCCCGCTCATGAGAATGATATTCCCAGCCAACCTGTATGTCTGGGGACGGATTCATCGCTTGCTTCATTGTATGATTCATCATGCATTTTGGGCCTGTTAAATCCGGATAACAGAAACCTTCCCACTGAAGCATCGTGGAGTATCGCGCGTGAATGTTATGCTTCGGATGCCGGATTTGGCGCGGGACATTCTTTATCGGAATATACGGATATTATGAAAGATTGTTCCATAAATACTTTTATAGGTTCCCACACTAAAAACTATCTCACACTTACAAACATCGTTAATCCCGATATTATAGGAATAAGCAATGTTGAACTGCGCAAATCGAGAGCCAATATCTATTACAGAATAATCGCGAAAGGCGGGGTTATCGGTTCATCCTGCGGTTCTGCTACACCTTTGCCACGTGAATACGCGGAAATCAGTGCGGACGGTTTTGCGGGCGGGGGACTGGTTAAGCAGAGCATTGATGTTAAGATGAAGCTGAACTCGTTCCTTCCTGTGTTCAATTTTTCTTTATACAGGACGGATACCACGAAATAGTCGGTTGACACTCCCGTGTTAAGCCGCTTAAATTGATGGCGTTATTCAGCTTAATCCAATGCCATCCATGCAAAAAAAGTTCTACGTTACGACTTCCATCCCTTATGTGAATGCCAAACCTCATGTGGGCTTCGCCATGGAGGCGATTCAGGCTGATGTTCTGGCCAGGTTTCACCGGATGAAAGGGGAAGATGTCTTTTGTCTTACCGGTTCGGATGAGCATGGAACCAAGCTTGCCCAATGCGCCAAGGATATGAATACTACGCCGAAGGAGTTTGCTGATACGATTTCGGCGGCATTCCGTGAGCTCAAGGGAACCCTTAATCTGGATTACGACGGTTTTATACGTACTACGGATGACATCCATATCCGCGGAGCACAGAAGATGTGGAGCAAGCTTGCTGAAGCCGGTGACCTTTATAAATCCGGTTACGAAGGCTTCTATTGTGTGGGTTGTGAAGGTTTTGTGTTGGAAAAGGACCTGGTGGACGGATTGTGTCCTAACCACAAGAAGGAGCCGCAGAAGCTGAAAGAGGAGAACTATTTTTTTGCCCTGTCGAAGTATAATGACCGGATAGCGAAGGTAATCGAATCGGATGAGGTGCGAATAGTGCCGGAAAGCCGTAAGCACGAGATATTGTCCGTAATAAAAGAGGGGTTGAAGGATGTAAGCTTTTCCCGCCCCAAGAAAGTTCTGGACTGGGGAATCGATGTCCCCGGCGACCCTGACCATGTGATGTATGTTTGGTGTGACGCGCTTTCCAATTACATCACGGCCCTGGGTTATGAAGACGAATCGGATCTCTATAGAAGATATTGGCCTGCGGACGCGCAGATAATAGGCAAAGACATACTGCGTTTCCATGCGGCAATCTGGATCGGGATGCTGATGTCGGCTGGTCTGCCTTTACCGAAGTCAATCTGTGTACACGGATTTATCACTTCGGAAGGTATGAAGATGAGCAAGAGTCTGAACAATGTCGTGGATCCGGCGGAATTTGTTAACAGGTACGGGACGGACGCCTTACGGTATTTTTTGATGAAGGAAATTCCGACAACCGATGATGGTGACTTCAGTAAGGAAAGATTTAAAATAGTCTATGAGTCCGAGTTGGCGAACAGTATAGGTAATTTGGTTAGCCGTGTTTTGGCTATGACGGCGAAGTATTTTGACGGAAAGGTTCCGGAAAACGGTATGGAGAATCTGATATTGAAGGAAAAGGCCGTTGAAATATGGACCGGCTATGTTCGTGCGATAGAAGATTTCGATTTGAAGAAAGCTTTGGAAGTTGTTGCGGATTTTGCCTATTTCGCGAATAAATATGTGGATGACACCAAGCCATGGGTACTTGCGAAGAATGAGGACAATACGGAACTGAAGCAGGTCATCTATAACCTGTTGGAGATGATAAGACATATTTCGCTTCTGCTGAAGCCGTTTATGCCGGAGACCTCATCAAAGATAAGTGGTTGGCTGGGTGGGAACAACGAACCTTTTGATTTCGAAAAAGCTATTGTGTGGGCTGGGTTGGTTCCGGGTACACAAGTGGAAAAGGCGATTCCGCTGTTCGCCAGAGTGGAGGATTAGCTTTGGTTGACCCTATTTGATTAGTAATTTTATTATATTTGTGACTATCGCGTAAGATAGTGCAATGATTATAAGTCCGATTATCGCGAAGTTTATGGTCTTTTTTGCGCTCTCCATTGCCGTCTGATTGCCGTGTGATGTTACATATTTCAATCCTCCGATTGCCAGTATCAATATACCGGTAGGTCCGGCAAGAAGTATTAGACTGCCAGCTATCATCTGAAGAAACATGTTAGCTACACCGCCTTTCTGGTTGGCATCAGGGCTTATCGTTATTGAGGGAGCGTATTGCGGTTTCAGGTTGGGGTCTAGACTTACTTGGGCAATCATGTGGCTTTCCGGAAAAGCCATGGCAGTTACCGGAGCACTCATGAAAGACAGAAGCGTAATTATAAAAAGTATTTTTTTTATCATGTGAAAAATTTCAATTGTGTAATTCCCAGGATTATCGCGTAAGAAACGGCTATAACTATTAAAGCCAATATTGAATAGAGGAGTACGTTTTTCCCTTTCTTTATCTTGTCTTCGTTGCCCTGTGCTGTAACCATCATTACGCCGCCGTATGTGAAAGATACAGCAGCCAGCGCTCCACAGATGTTCAACATTGTCTTTATTATGGATGCGATTATGACTTGCCAGCTCTTTGTGTCTTGGGGTTGGCCGCTTTTGGGGGCTCCGGGCAGGGAATATACCACGCCAAGTTTACTGCCGCTGGTCTTGTTGACTTCCTCGAATTCGACATAATGAGGAATAAGTTCATCACGTGGATCTACTGCGGAAACGATTGTGGGCGACATGATGATGCTGACGATAAGTGTCGTCTGTATAGCCGCCAATATGATCGATTTGTAAAAAAGTGATTTTTTCATAGTCTTATTCCGCCTATTATGGATACGATTGAGTACGAAAGAATTGCTATCAGGAGTCCGGCGATTGCCCATGTTATTGTCTTTTTCGCCGCCTCTATCTTGTCGGGCTTGCCGTATGCCGTCAGAATTTGGATGCCTCCGTATATCATGAAAAGTACGGCAAGTGCTCCTGCCAGCGCTATTATGGTTCTGGTTATTGAGGGAAGCAGTTTGTCCAACAGTCCTCTTTCGCTTGTTGTTTCGCTTCCTGGTAAGATTAATGTTCCGCTTCCGGGCGGGACTATCGGAGGGGCCTGCATCTGTCCTGCAAAAGCGATAGTCCAACATGAGGATATTATGATTAGTGCCATTATCGTTATTGTGCGGATTCTTTTCATCTTCTATATCGTGAAAAAATTGGGATTGATCGTGTACAGGATTACAGCTGAAGCGAAAAGAATAACCAGACCCTGGAGAGACTGGATCATTTTTTTCTTCGCTTCATCGATTACACCGGAATTGTCGCCGGCGGAAGATATCCTTATTCCTCCATATACCATGTAGAAGACACAGATTATGCCTATGGTGGAGGCGGACCATCTGTAGATCGTACCTACATAGGAATAGAGCAGTTCGGTGCCGGAGTTTGCAAAGTAGACACCGATTCTTTTGCAGGTTACGGTGTTGCTGGCGGTACAATTATTCACGAAACAACTTTTACATTCGGTTTTGTTTCCGGTGGCAGTGTTCGTGGAAGAGGATGACGTTTCATAAGGACAATCAGCCGGTTTGCCCACGGCACAAGTTGTTTGTCTAAAGCATGATACATAACCTTGTTTCGGTGCCACTTGCGTTAAAAAAGGTTCTTCTATTATCGTCACTATATTGTTAATGTTGGCTGGATTGTTGAGTATTTGACAGTTGCCGCTAAAATTTTCCGCTGCCGCCAAAGTAATGGCAGGAAATAATGTGCTCATTATTAATATACCGGTCAATAACCAGGTAGATATCATTACTTTCCAGATTGTCTTATGGTCCGAATTCATAGAATATCTTTTGTACATAAAGAGTTATGTAGTATGACGATAAGCCAATCACGAGTCCTGTTATCGCGTATTTGACGATAGTCTTGGCCTTGGTTATCTGGTTTTCCTGTCCGGCGGATGTCAGGTAAAAGAATCCGCCGACTACTATGGCAAGAAAGGCGAATGATCCGATGATAAAGGAAAGCTGGTTGATTAATCTTACGGCGATTCCTCCGATGCCGGCTTTGAGGGCTGGTGCGTCTGTGTTTTTTTGATCTTTCGCCGTAAGATAAGTGGTTACATTAAATGTAGGTATGCTGACCGGATCACTTGCATTCGCAATCGGCAAAATCGGTTGTAAGCCGGCTAATGTTATTATCAGGGCGGTTGCGGCCAATATTCGGCGGATTGATTCTTTCATGTCCGGTGGGTTATTTATCTGTTTATTATAGCATTTTTCGTTGAATAAGGGAAGTTGCAACGGTTTCGGGTTTGATATATTCTCTTTCTGCTTTTTGTTTGGGGCTTTAGCTCAGCTGGCTAGAGCGCTTCCATGGCATGGAAGAGGTCAGGGGTTCAAATCCCCTAAGCTCCACCAAAATGTTGAAATTTTTATTTTATCGCGCCGGACTGCGCCAAAAAACCGCTCGCCGTATTTTGCAATACGGGTCGCGGTTTTTTGGCTTGCCGACACGATAAAATAGAAAATTTGAACATTTTGGGGCTTTTGGAGTTTAGAAATGGCTTTTTTTCCGGCGGCCCGCTTCGCTGGCGCCTTTGGATAATAGATTGGCCTTGGTTTCGGCGGCCCGCTTCGCTGGCGCCTTTGGATAATAGATTGGCCTTGTTCACGGCGGCCCGCTTTGTTGGAGTTTTAGATGTCTAGGTCTGCGGGGAGGTATTTTAGGGCGTCTTCTTCGCTGATTATGTCTGCCTCTAGTAGGTCGGTGATGGACTTTTTCATGGTTTGCATTCCTTCTTTGAAGCCGGTTTCTATTGCGGAATTGATTTGGTGGGTCTTGGCTGTGCGGATCATGTTGCCTACGGCGCTGTTGTTTAGAAGTATTTCCAGTGCGGCGATTCTTCCTTTTCCGTCTTTCGTTTTGATTAGGTTCTGCCAGATGACGGCTTTCAGGCTTTCGGATATTTGTGCTCTTACCTGGTTTTGTTGTTCGAACGGAAATACATCTATTATACGGTCGATGGATTTTGCGGCTCCTTTTGTGTGTAGTGATGTGAATACAAGGTGTCCCGTTTCAGCCGCGGTTATGGCCATGGACATTGTTTCCAGGTCTCTCATTTCACCGATCATTATGATGTCCGGAGATTCGCGAAGGGCCGATTTTAGCGCTTTTATGAAGCTTTGTGTGTGCGTCTTGATTTCGCGCTGTTCGATGAGCGATTTGTTGTTTTCGTGTATGAATTCGATTGGGTCTTCGATAGTAATGATGTGCTTGGCTTTGTTTCTGTTTACTTCGTTTACCATTGCTGCCAAAGTGCTCGATTTTCCCGATCCGGTCGGTCCGGTAAGGATTACTAATCCGCTGTGGTATTCGGTTATACTTTTGAGTATTTCCGGCAGTCCCAATTCATCAAGCGTATAGACGTTTTCCGGAATCAGACGGAATGCGGCGCCGATGCCTTTTCTTTGTACGAAGGTGTTTACTCTGAAGCGGCAGATGCTAGGTATATCCAGAGCAAAGTCCATATCCAGGTTTTTGGCGAAATAGGCCTTCTGTTCGTCGGTCATTATCTCGAGGATATACTCCTCGGCCATCTTTTTTGTGAGTACTGGATGTTCCTCTATTATTATAAGGTCTCCGTTTATACGTAAGACAGGTTTACTGCCCGAAGTTATGTAGATGTCGGAAGCTCTGTACTGGACGGCTGTCTTGAATACTTTTTCAAGATAAAGTTTGTTGTTTGCATCCATATTTTTTGTTTTTATTTTTTATTTTTTTTGTTGTTTTTACAGGTCCAGGTCATCCATATCCAGGGAATCTCCTTCCTGGTTTTTTGGGAGGACGTTCTCTATGGCACCCCATTCGCTGTCTTCCAGTTCTGGGATTATGAGCGTAACCTTATCGCCGATTTCCGCACGGAAGTACGTTACCGAAGCCAAAAGTACCTTGTAAGTCCTTCCGTTGGCTATAATCTGGTATTGGCCGTTTTCGTAGGTCAGGATTCCGATGATACGTTTTCTTTCAATCGGACCGATTTGTTTGTAAATGAAGGAGCCGTCTTCGTTGATGGTGAGTTTCAGTATATCTCCCGGAATCAGTTTGGATTTGCTTGCGTAGTTGGCAGGTACCGAATAGGTCTTCTTATCCGGGCCGATCATGTTTTGCCCGTCAAAGACACCCTCTATCACCTGTTTTTCTCCCGACGAAAACACCGAACCTACTTTGGCCGCAGTGGTCGCGTATTGACTTTTTCCCGTGCCGGAAGTCATTTCGGATAGTATCTGTTTTGCCGAGCGTATGTTCGCTTCGGCACTGTCGAGCATTTCTTTCAATAATGCTATTTTGGAAGCTTGTGACATTTTATTTGTATTTATGATGTTGTTTTTTGTTCTTTTTCTAATTAAGTATACCAAAAAAAGGCTATTTTTTCAATACTGTAATCCTTAATATGTGTTATTTCTCTTTGTTGATCATGTTCTGAATCATCGCTCTCCTTGTGATGCCCACATTGGAGAAGATGCGGAAGGTGAAAACGAAAGTTGCCGCCAGATATAGGTCCAGGCCCAGTTTGTCGCCTAAAAGCGTAATCGCTATGGACAGGATTATGTTAAAAAGCAGGCCTGTGATGAATATAACCGCATTGAACTGATCTTTGGTCAATTCCGCTCTTATCGCGCCGAAAAGCGCGTCCAGTATGCCCATGATTATGACTGCCGAGTATTTTGTCAGCTCAAGAGGAATGGGATAATTGATAGTCATTCCTATGATAAGTCCTGTAAGTATGCCAATAAATGACCAAATCATCTATTTTTTTCTTTTAAAGATTACTTTTTCGTTGTCAGTCCCGGATATTCTTAAGTCTATATAAAGCAGGGGTTCTTTGTAAATATCTAATTTCGGCAGTGATTTCTTTAGTTTTTCGAGTTGATCGTTTAATCCCTTAAGTACATCCGGAGCTCCTTTTTCCATATCCAGCATCACATAAAAGTATTTTTCGGTGTAGATGTGAAGTTCTCTTTCCCTTGTTTTCAAAACAGTGAAGAGAATCCTTATGCCGAATTTTTCTTCAAAAAGGCTTATGGCGGAAAGGATATAATTCAGTCTTTCGGTCGATCTTTTTTCTTCTTCCAGAATTGGGTTATTAATTTTCAGAAGCTCTTTTGTTTCCATCTTGATGTATGGCAGATCCGGGTTTTCGTTGTTTTCTTCAATTAAAAGGCCCTGGCTGTTTACGAGAAACTTCTTTTGTATTCCTGCGGCCGTATTGACGATATTGGCTACTGTCGGGTATTTTTGGATTATTACTTTGATGGTTTTTGGTAAAATCTTCTTTATCTGAACGGACTTTATTTCGGGGTGGTCTTTGAATATGCTTTCTTTTATGCTCTGTTCGTCAAGCATTATGAGATTTTTTCTTTGTATACCATCCAAAATTCTGTTTATTTCGAGGTTAGTGTCAATGACGATACCTTCTTCTTCGACCTGATATTTGTTTATGTTAAAGTAATCGGAAAAAAATAGTGCGTAGATTACGAACGACAATATTCCGAAAGTCAGCACTATGGCAAAAAACTTTTTTGCGCGGTTGGATGGTGGTTTTAGCCTAGGGGCTTCAAATACCGGTTTTTTGTTTTTCAATCTTTTTGCCGGTCTGAATCCGATTACCGGTTTTTTGAGGTAAGGGGAGCGCAGTTTATCGATTTTGCTTGAATTCCCCGGTTTCGCCTTTTTTTTGAATGGATTAAAGAGCTTCATGTAAGCGCATCCTCTTAAGTAGCTGTCATACTAAAAATAGATGATGCCGGCTAAAGTGACAAGGAAAAGTCCTCCGAATATCATGGCCATGTGTTTTACCAGTTTCCTGTTACCGAAAAGGTAAACAGTACCTACTTTCTGTGCCATGTTGAGAAATGTAACGACAAGAATAAGGTCTTTCGCCTGGCCGTATTCTATAAGTGTGCCTGCGCTGGTTGCTGTGCTGATGATTATCGGGTCGTCGATTGCGAAAAAGGCCATTATTCCCGATATCAGCATATAAAGGTTTACTCCCGATAATGTAAGGGCTATTTTTGCCAGAATCATTGCTACTATGATGTATGCACCAAGTTCAAGGGCTTTTTTGAGAGTGAACGGCGTTTCGAAGTTTGTCCGGTTATCGATTTTTTCGTTTTTGGATTTGAACATAAGAATAAGTCCTACGATCATCATATATGCGAACATCAGAAATATCGGAAAAAGCGTCTGGAAAAACAGTTTTTCGTTTATCGCCCTTATTTCGATGAATGTCCGGATAAAGCTGATACCACAGGCGAGTGTGATTCCTGCAAGAAAAGGAAGACGTGTGTTCGGCATCTCTTTGCTCTTTTGTGCCAGTGTAATGGAAGTGGCGGTAGATGAATATAGTCCTCCCAGAAGTCCCGAAAAAGCTATTCCTTTGTTCTTTCCTACATATTTTACCAACATGTAGCCGATAAAGCTTATCGCGGAAATCAGGACGACGATAAACCAGATTTTGTATGGATTGAGTACATCTATTCCGCCAGCGTTGCCTGCATATTGCATGTTCGGCATGAAGAAGCCGAAGATTTCCTTGTCGAAGTCATGGTTTGGAAGAATCGGCAGGATGATAAATGCTATTATGGCGAATTTGATAGTGTCATAGAGTTCGAAATAGTGGATTTTTTGCACTGCCGCGTGGAGAGCTTTTCTGATTGAAAGGACGAATGTCGTGATTATGCCTGTGATTACGGCTATCTGCGAATATCCGGCCATGGCCATCGCTCCCAGAAGAAATACGATGAGCGTAGATATTTCCGTGGTTACTCCGATTCTTCCGAATTTCGACGAAAGGTATATATGTGAAGCAAGGATAAGTCCTATCAATGACAAAAAACAGATTATGAAGACCCATGGATTGAAATTCATGCCGAGAAATGCCGATATCGCCCCGAAAAGGCCTACGAGAATATCGGTGCGTATACCTACAGGGCTTACACCTTTACTGGATTGCTTGTCTTTTTCACGTTCAAGCCCTATCAATGCGCCTATGAGCAGGCTAGTGGCTAAAGGAATCAGTATGTCGGAAACCTGGGGCATGTTTTGTTTTTGTTATCGTTGTATTATAGCACATTAAGGCCAATAAAAAAATCCCGATGGTGTGTCGGGATTTTTGTTTATGACGGAATAAAGTCTTAATCCTGGATTAGACTTTCTTTTTTGCGTCTTTAGCCTTTTTAAGGGCTTCGAGCAATTCGGCCTTTCTTGGTTTCGCTTTGGCTTTGTTGTTTCTTTTCGAAAGTTTGCTTTTTGGTCTGGTGGCGTTCATGGTAGTCAGTCCGTGCTGATGGTTTACGTGCTTGTTAGACATGATTATTAGGTTATGGTCGCTTAAATCGCTGCTCCATTTAAGCGGAGAAGAGGATTTTAGTCAAGCTGTAGGACGAAATGAGTACGATTGTTATTCCGGCTCGTCGAAATCCACATTTTCGGGGCCTATTCCCTCTATTTCGGCAAGTTGTTCGGGAGTAGCCGGTTGTTCTGGTGATACGTTTTCCACTGCCACGGTTGCGAATTCTGCGAATAGTGGCATCTGGTAGAAATTCTGTATGCGTTTTGAGTGGGCTTGATTTATGGCTGATAATCCGTCTTCGGTGTCGACTTCTATCGATTTCTGGAAAGGCGACATGATTTGGGCTTCGTCGAACGCGCAATGTATCATGTTTGCCAGATTTGTCTTTATCTTAAGGATATTGCATGGCATCTGTACCCAGGCTTTGATTGTGAATATAGTTCCTGTGTCGGAGAATTTCTTGAAAACGATTGATGGTCTCGGATTTTGTAAAATGTGCGGTTGGGATTTAAGTATCTTATCGAAAATCTTGATTGCCTTTGACGTATCCGATCCATAGCCTGTGGATACATCAAAATCGAACCTTCGCACTGTGTTGTTAGAAAAATTGACGATCGATTGTGTCATCACGTCGCTGTTGTAGATTGTTATGTGTCTGCCGTCGAAAGTCTCCAGTGAAGTGGACTGGAAATCCATTTTGCTGACTTTTCCCGTAAAATCGCGAATCTTTACGATATCTCCTATTCTGAAAGGTGCTTTGAACAATATCAAGATGCCGGCCACATAGTTTTTGATGATGTCCTGCAGTCCGTAACTTAATCCAAGAATGGCTACGCTAACCAATAATGTCATGTCTATTCCGACTATCTTCAGAGCGATGGTGATGGATATGACAATAATGAAGCCGCTGGTGATTTTTTCAATGAGATTGATGGCGTTTCTCTGCTGTTCGTGGGTCGTCTCGATTTTGCGCATCTTTTTGCGAAGGTAGCGTATCAGAAAGACAGCGCCTACAAGTATCAAAGCGGCTTCCATGACCGCAATAAACTTTTCGATGATTTGTGGCAAAAGGGAAACGAAATTTATCTGACTTCCCTGTGAAACGACTTCGCCGTTGGCATCCATTGGTGCCGAAATAGGCTGACTTGCCATGGTTGTATGGTTAAATCAGGCTATTATAGCACAAAAAGACGGTGACTAAAAGTCACCGCGTTTGTTTTGATATAGTTATTATGTTATCAGCTCTCGGACGTATTGCGTCTGTTTCTGCGGCGTTCGTTTTCCGTAAGATACTTTTTGCGCAGACGGATGGACTTTGGGGTTATTTCCACAAGCTCGTCGGTTTGGATGAATTCCATGGCCTGTTCCAGTGTCAGTTTTAGGTGTGGAGTCAGTTTGATGGCTTCGTCGGAAGATGTCGTACGCATGTTGGAAAGTTTTTTTTCTTTTGTCGGGTTTACTTCCATGTCTTCACTGCGTGAATTTTCACCGATGATCATTCCTTCATATACGGATACGACCGGCCCGATGAACAATTTTCCGCGTTCTTGCAGATTCCATAATGCGAAGGCTACGCTGGCCCCGGTCGTGTCGGAGATAAGTACACCGTTCTGGCGCCTTGTAAGTTCACCTTTGTGTCTTTCGTAACGGTAGAAACTGTGGTACATGATGCCTTTTCCCCTCGTGTCCACTATGAACTCCGACCTGAAGCCCAGAATGCCGCGTGTAGGGATGTTGAATTCCACAAGCGAATTACCGTTTTCTGATTTCATGTTCTGCATTTCACCTTTTCTTTTGCCGAGTTTTTCTATCGCTATTCCCGCGTATTCATCCGGTATGTTTATGAAAAGCTGTTCTATGGGTTCCATCTTTTCTCCGTTGATGGTCTTATAGATAACTTCCGGTTGAGAAACCTGGACTTCAAAGCCTTCGCGACGCATGTTTTCCAAAAGTATGGAAAGCTGGAGTTCACCTCTGCCGGAAACTTTGTATCCGTCGGAGTCAGGAATCGGTTCTACTTTCATTCCCACGTTGGTTTGCATCTCTTTCTCAAGCCTTTCTTTGATGTGGCGTGTAGTCACGAACTTACCTTCTTTGCCGGCGAAAGGGGAGTTGTTAACAAGAAAATCCATGGAAATCGTTGGTTCGTCGATTTCAAGCAGTTGCATCGGGAACGGTTGTCCGGCGTAGCAGACAGTTTCTCCGATTGTGATGTCCGGGATGCCTGCGATGGCGACAAGGTCTCCGCATTGTCCTTCAGGAACTTCAACCTGCCTTAATCCTTCAAAATTCAAAAGTTTGCTTATCTTGGCCGGTTTTACGGATCCGTCACGTTTGCAGACCGAAACCTGGGCGCCGTTTTTGATTGTTCCTTTGCTGACGCGGCCTATGGCTATGCGTCCGATATAATCGTCATATGAAAGGTTTGTCACCTGCATCTGCAGAGGTTCCGCCGAATAGTCGGGGTATGGTGGAACATGGTTTATTATCGTTTCGAATAGGGGGATCAGATCTTTACCTTCTTCTTCCATGCTTAGTTTAGCTATTCCTTCGCGGGCGATAGCGTATACTATTGGAAAGTCGAGTTGTTCGCTGTTCGCGTCAAGCTTCACGAACAGGTCAAAGACCATGTCCACGACTTCGTGAGCGCGTTCATCTTTGCGGTCGATCTTGTTAATTACCACTATCGGTCTGATTCCAAGTTTAAGGGATTTTTGCAGTACGAACTTGGTTTGTGGCATAGGCCCTTCTTTGGCGTCCACTAGAAGTAGAACAGTATCCACCATCTTCAAAACGCGTTCGACTTCGGAGCTGAAATCGGCGTGGCCGGGGGTGTCCACTATGTTAATTTTGTAGTCTTTATAATGAATGGCGGAGTTTTTTGCCAGGATCGTTATACCGCGTTCACGTTCGAGCGGGTTCGAATCCATTACCAGTTCTTCCACCTTTTCATGTGAATTGAAAGCGCCTCCCTGACGGAGCAGGTGGTCTGTTAGTGTAGTCTTCCCATGATCTACGTGAGCGATGATTGCGATGTTTATGATCTTCTGCATTCTTTAAGTTTGTCAAAAATTACCAGGCCGGCGGATTATACAAGGAAATTATTGACATGTAAAGGCTAAGACAGCGATTCCAGAAGCAGAATTATCGTCAGTAGAATTAAGCATACAAAAGCCGCTATTTGAATTTTTTCGATGGTCGTGCCGATTTTTTCTTTGTTTTTTATGTGCAAATCGGAGCACAACGTTTTCATCCTGTAGAGACTGTGGAAGACGGCGGCAAACAAAATAATCATCGTCGCGAAAACGATTAGCCATACCGGACGTTGCGATATCTGCAAAGGAAAGTTCCTGTTTGCCCAGATGTGTATGGGAAGCAGGAACGCGGAGATTGTCGCGGTGGCCGAAAAACCGGCCCAGGAAACGATATCTTTTTTAGGAATTTTTATTTTCATCTTTAGTAGTTGAAACAAGAATAATAAAGTGTTTTTGAAAGATAGTAGGAGCCGGCTAACCATAGCCCGATTAAACATAACGTGATGAAGTATTGGGCGGCCTTCGGCATTTTTAACGGCAATATTGTTGGCATTACGGCTAACCAGGTGATGGAGTGAATTATTGCACCGGCCAGGCCGATCATCGCAATTACTTTATATAAAGGATCGAAGGCGGGGTGTGCCCATTTCGCTAATGTTTCGAGCGGAGTATAGAAAAGCAGTATGTATAGTATGCTGAATAGGGCATAAACCCCTATAAGCAGGGAACTGCCTTCTCTGACCATGTATGTGACGTAGGTGATGTTTTTTGTCCACCACAGGGGTTCTTGTTTGTTATCATGTTGTCTCATTTGATTTTGTTATCGGTTAATTTTTAATTTATTCGATGATTTTTTTAAAGCTGTTTAATACTCCCATTACTTTCAGTCTTTGTAAAGTTGAGGCGGGATCTACATTTTTTGGACAGACTTTTGAACACTCGCCAACGAAGGTACATTTGTATATACCTTCATCTCCGGTGATGGATTCGATGCGCTTACTTCCTATTTTGTCGTGCGAGTCAGCTGAGTATCGGTAAGCCAGAGTTGCCGCCGCCGGACCGATGAATTCTTTGTTGTGGCCGAATACGGGGCACGCGCTGTAACAGAGCAGGCACTTGATGCATTGGCTGGATTGCTCAATCTTTTTCCTTTGTTTGGTTGTCTGTACGGTTTCTCCAATCTTCGAAAGGTGACGCTTCTGAATTTCCGTATAAGGCATGACTGAACGGAATTTGTTCATGACATCATCGGTGTCGGTGATGAGGTCTTTTATAATAGGAAAGTTCTTTAGAGGTTCTATCTTGATCGGTTGTTTTTGATCGCGGCAAAAAGTGTGACACATCAATACATGTTTGCCGTTTACTATGGCAGCGCAACTACCGCATAAACCCATACGGCAACTGCTTCGGTATGCCAGGCTCGGATATCCGTTGTTCTTTATGTAGTCGAGGGCGTCCAGTATAGTATTGGCGGCTGAAGTTGGGACACTGAATTCCCGCCAGGATATCTGTTCCGTTTCAGGATTATAGAGTTTTATCTCGATTTTGATGTTTTTTGACATGTATCAGATGTGAATCATTTGTTTAATATTTTCTTTCCGAAGGTTGCCATTTTGTGATTACGACAGGGGTTTTGCTGATGGCTGTTTTATTCTCTTTCCTGTGAATGAGGTGGTGATGAAGAAAATTACTGTCGTCGCGGAATGTATAGTCGCTGCGGTAGTGTGACCCCCGGCTTTCTTTACGGGCGATTGCCGATATGATTACTCCTTCGCTGATTGTCAGCATGGCTTTTAGTTCCAGTAGTTGTGTCAGTTCGGTGTTGAATACCATGCTTTTGTCGGATATTTCGATTCGTTCGCATCTTTCCTGTAGGTCTTTTATTTTTTCCAGTCCTTTCTGGAGATGTTTTTCGTCTCTTACTATTCCTACGTATTCTTCCATGGTTTTTCTCATTTCGTGAGTTATTTCGGCGGTCTTTTCTTTGCCGGTATCTTTGAGTAATCGAGATATCTCTTTTTGGTGAGCATCTATCTGTTTTTCTGCCGGCGGACGGATATGATGTTTTTTTGCGTATGCGCTCGCGGCTGCGGCCGCTCGCGCCCCAAACACCAGGCATTCCGCAAGCGAGTTCGATCCCATCCTATTCGCCCCGTGGATAGTCACGCAGGCTGTTTCTCCCGCCGCGAATAGACCGGGTACTGTTGAAGCGGTGTCGGTATCGGTTTTGATGCCTCCCATAAAGTAGTGCTGGGCGGGGGTTACGGGAATTCTTTTCTTTACAGGGTCGATGCCCATGAATGTCATGGATAGTTCACGAATGGTGGGTAGGCGGGATTTGATGATTTTTTCTCCGAGATGGCGGATGTCGAGTTCAACGTATCGCGCGTTAGGGCCCTCGAATCCGTTACCTTTTCGGAATTCTTCGAAAATGGCTCTTGTTATCAGGTCTCGCGGGCCCACTTCCATGAATTCCGGTATGTAGTCTTTTAAGAATCTTTCACCTTTTTTGTTCACAAGGTGTCCGCCTTCTCCTCGTGCCGCTTCGCTGATCAGTAGATTTCCGTTCGGGATGGTGGTGGGGTGGAATTGGACCATTTCCAGGTCTTTGAGCGCGGCGCCGGCTTCATAGGCAAGGGCCATTCCGTCGCCGGTGTTGATCGTGGGATTTGTGCTGTGGGCGTAGATACGGCCGGCGCCGCCCGTGGCCATGATGACAGCTTTTGTGTTAAAAATGGCCATCTTTCCCGTTTTCATCTCAATCGCAATGAGTCCGTTTATCCCTTTTTCGTCGGTTAGCAGTTTTGTCACATACCATTCATCGTATCTCTTGATGTTTTCGTATTGAAGGCTGCGTTCGAACATGCTGTGCATCAGGTAGAAGCCAGTCTTGTCTGCGGCATAAAGTGTTCTTTTCACGCTCATGCCGCCAAATAGTCTTACTGCCATCTTTCCGTCTTCTTCGCGGCTCCAGGGGCAACCCCAGTGTTCAAGTTCAATTACCGCGTCTTTTGCTTCTTTTACGAATATTTCGACTGCATCCTGGTCGGCTAGATAATCACTTCCGCGAATCGTATCGAAAGCATGCTGTTCTTCGCTGTCCCAAGGTTTTATGGCCGCGGCCACTCCACCTTCCGCGCAGACCGTGTGACTGCGTACGGGGTGTACTTTTGAAATCAGTCCTATGGAAAGTTCAGGGTTTTCTTCCGCGATACGGATAGCCGCTCTCATCCCGGCTCCTCCGGCTCCGACTATGATGATGTCATGTTCTATGGTGTCCATCATTTATAAGATAAGATTATCTTTTCCACTTCATCGGCGCTGTTCGCGCACATAAGTTCTTTTCTTGTTTCAGCGGCGCCCGGGAATCCTTTGCAGTACCATCCAAGGTGTTTTCGCATCGGCGCGAAATGTTTTTCCCCCAATATCTTTTCGTAGTAACGAGAGTGTTCCAGCGCGACCTGTAGTCTTTTTTGGGGCGTACTCTCTTTGCCTGAAAATACCCATGGGTTGCCTAACGCGGCTCTACCTATTAATACACCATCGACTCCGAATTGTTTAATCTTTTTATGGGCTTCGTCGATGGTTTCGATATCTCCGTTTCCGAGTGCCGTTTTTTTTGCGGTATGGATTAGTGTGGCTCCTTTTGCGATGGATTCCCAGTTTGCCTGTCCGGTGTATAGTTGTCTGAAAGTCCGTCCGTGGATTGTTATCGCGTCGGGTTCGGCTTCGAGCAGATTTTTTATCCATTCTTCCACGGTATCGCGATCATATCCCGTTCGTGTCTTTACCGATATCGGCAACAATATGCGCGGATTCTTTTTCGGGCGGTGTTCTTTTGCGTATCTTATGATGTTTTCCGGAAGGCCGCTTTCTTCGATGGTTTTTCCTTCAGCCCGGTCTTTAGCGGCTTCTTTGCAGGAAGAAATAATCTTTTTGGCGAGTGCCGGTGTCTTGATTAGGCTTGCTCCGGCTCCTTTTGTCGCGATGTTTTTTGCGGGACATCCCATGTTGATGTCTATCCCGTCGAAACCCAATTCCGCGATTAAGAAAGAAGCTTTGTAGAAAGCTTCGGGGGTGGAGCCGAACAGCTGGCCAAGGATGGGCTTCTCTTTGTTTTCGAAGATGAATGCTCTCATAATCTTTTCCGCTCCGGCGCAGATTCCTTCCACTGAAGTGAATTCCGTAACCATCAAATTAGGTTTGCCGTATTTCTTTGTTATGTGTCTGAAGGCGAAATCCGTTACTCCGTCCATCGGGGCCATTCCTATAATAGGCTTATCTGATATGTACCATAAGTTTTTTTTCATATCTCATTTGTTTTTCTTTGCGGAAACCTTATGTTTTTTGCTTATGTCTGTGAGCAGGATTATTCCTCCGACTATCATGGCGAAAGATAAGAGTTGTCCTTCCGTGATGTGTCCGAACAGAAATCCTATCTGCGGATCCGGTTCCCGGAAAAATTCCGCGATTATTCTGAACAGGCCGTAAAGTATAAGAAAGAATGATGTTGTTACGCCTGTCCTTTTCACTTTCTTGTTGATGACCATCAGTATCACGAAGAGTGTGAATCCTTCAAGAAAGGCCTGTATCAATTGTGACGGATAACGGCAATTGGATGGATCAGTAATAAAGTAGAGACAAAATTTGTCCGTGACTCTTCCGTAAAGTTCAGCGTTGATGAAGTTGCCTATTCTTCCGAAAAATAGTCCCAATGGAGCGATACTTGTGATGATGTCGGATATCTGCAGAAAATGGATTTTGTGCTTTCTTATACTAATAAACAGTGCAATAATTACTCCCAGTAATCCTCCATGGAATGACATTCCTCCTTCCCAAACCGCGAATATCTTAAAGGGCTCGGTCATATAATAAGGAAGGTTGTAGAAAAGTATATATCCTATTCTTCCTCCAAGTAGAACGCCTAATATGGCGGACAAAAGAATTTCGTCTTTTTGTTCGTCTGTCAGCTTTAGTCTTTTTCCGAGTCTGGAATGGTGCATATAGACATATCCAAGGAGGAAAGCTATCGCGTACATCAGTCCATACCAGTGGGCTTTGAAAGGGCCTATCTCCAGCATGACTGGGTTGATGTAAAAAGGTTTCATCTTTTAGCTTAGGATACGGGGATTATGTTATCACATACTGCATATCATTTGTAAGCGGATATGAATGATGGTAAATTATGTTAGCTTTTTATATATCATAAAAATCAAAATGAATAAGTCACATAATGATGTGGGATTGATAATTGCTATAATCTTTGCTTCTGCGGCCATATCTGGATCTCTGGTGTTTTTTGGGCTTCAAATGGTGCCAAGGGGTGGAAGTGTGGAGATGGATTGGGGAAAGTTTGTGACTAAGGTGGAAGAAGGTGTAGGTAATTTCATAAAGAAAGGTCAGCAGGATCAGGCGGCGGCACAACAACAGGCTGAAGCCGATGCCTCTCAAAAGGCTAAGAACATCAAAAAGCCCGATTCTTCAAGGGATCATATAAGAGGTAATGCTAATGCCGAGATAAGTCTGATTGAATATTCCGATTATGTTTGTCCCTATTGTGCCAGATTTCATGAAACAGCGAAGCAGGTTGTTGAACAATACGGCGGGAAGGTTAATTGGATTTTTAGGCATTATCCTTTGCCTGGACATGACCCGATGGCTACAAAGGTCGCGGAAGGCGCTGAATGTGCGAACGCGGCCGGCGGAGCGGATAAGTTTTGGTCATATACGGATAAGGTTTTTGAAAGCCTGTTGGCTGGAGCTGTAAAGAGTCAGGAAGATGTTATTAAGATTGCGGAATCTATAGGAATGGATAAATTGGTTTTTAGTTCATGTCTGGAGAGTGGTAAATTCACTCAAAGAATTAAGGATGACTTTAATGAAGGAGATGCTGTTGGTGTTACCGGAACTCCGGGAAACATATTGTTGAAAAACAGTAGTGGTGTTACGAGCGTAATAAATGGAGCACAGCCTTTGGAAATGGTTAAAAAGTCGATTGATGAATTATTAAGCAAATAAGCGATGAAGAATCCTCATGTCGTAAAAAATCTGGCAAATCCTACGTATCTGATGGCATTTTTTGGAGCGGCAGTCTTGTTCTTCGATTTTCAGTATTATCTGATGTCGACTTTGCCGGGTTCGCGAGACAATATGTGTGTCGATGGGATAAACCTTACTCCGGTGAATATCGTATTCAGCATTTTGCTAAGTCTTCTGTTTGGAATGATGTTGGCTAATCTGGTTGCTTTGTTCGGTAAACAGGTGACGAAGAAGAAAAAGGCTTCTTTGACATCTGTTACGGGGGTCGGACTTTGGATAGGGGCGATGACTCTTTTCTGTCCGGCATGTTCTTTGCCGGTAATTTCGGTGTTTGGACTTTCTTTGGGGTTCGAGTTTGTTAATGATTTCAATCTTTGGATTAAACTTGCCAGTATGGCTTTGATGGTCTATTCGCTTGTAATGGTTAACAGGCAATTGAGCGGAGCCTGTAAGAGTTGTGTATACGAAATTCAGGATGTCTGAACAAAACCGATATGCCAGGGTGATCCATAATCCTTTCTCGGAATATGCGGATGTGATGGAAAGGAAGATGGACCGTCTTTTGCGATGGCATGTGTTTAATGATAAGTTTTCCTTTCAGAGAAAGCTTACCGCTCTGATGCAGAATAATCTGGTGATCGTGAGTCTTTGGCTGGAACGCAAATACAAGGGGTATAGATATCTGGGCAAAGGTAACAGAAAGAGGCTTTATGTGAACGCGGAAAAGATTGTTCACGGGTTTGATGAGTTCTGCCATACTTTCAGAGTCAACGATATACATGTGGCGGCTATACTTAAGGACATGGGGTTCGATATGCTGGGGGACAGAAGAGAGCGGGTGCTTTATCTTGCCATGATTATGGCTTTTCTTGCTCCTGGTAAACGCTTCCGTTATTTGGAAGGAGCCAGTTTCGGTAAACTGTTGGTCGATCCCGAAAAGGGAAAAATGACCGGTGATTGTAATCAGATAGTCACTTTCTATACTTTCCTGTATTCACTGAAATATGATGTCTCCGACCTTAAGATAAAGCTATTGCTAGGGCATGTGT
The DNA here is from genome assembly GCA_041752875.1 of Candidatus Altimarinota bacterium. Taxonomy (GTDB): domain Bacteria; phylum Patescibacteriota; class Gracilibacteria; order UBA1369; family UBA1369; genus JTS-AC46. The sequence goes on along the minus strand of JBGSVP010000001.1, from coordinate 165,075 downwards.
GTCTGCATTATGAAGGAATAGATATAGAGGCCACTAACGGTACTTTTCAGAAATACGGTAAATATGAGCATATTTTGCCTATAGTGGAGCTTCTTACTACAAATCTTCTGGATGTGAGCGATTTTAGGGATGAGCAGTTGTCCATAGATCCCCGGGTTATGATTAACGCGGCGGAGCTTGCCTATAAGATAAGCAGTCTAAGGGATGTGGTAGAGAAAAATCTTCATGTTTCTTATCATAATCTGGCGGTGGAATATGCGAAGAAGAATGATTTCGATACTGCAAAGTTTTTTCTTGATAAGATAGATGATAACGAACTTAAGAGCGGTATATTCCGTAATGCAGTGATCTATTATACGAATGCGGATAATTTCGATAAGGCGAAATACTATATAAAGTATGCCGGGGATACCTCTTTGGCAGATTATGTGATTGATAAAGAGGGGTATTATAATTTCGAAAAAGGAAACATTCCCAAGGCGGTAACTCTTTTTAAGAAGACGAACAATGCCGCTATGATTAAGGCCTGTTATGTCACGGAATATAATGTCTTACAGAGAAAAGTATCCGGAGCAAAGAACCCGGATTCCGCGCGTGCCTATAAGAGCGATTATATCAGGATGAGGGAACTGTCCCGACTGATGGGGGACTATGAACTCCAGGGGAGTCTGGACGATATAATTTCGAAATTGTAGCTTATTTTACCACGGGGTTTCCTTCTTCCATCCATTTGGTGATTCCTCCCTGTAGATTATAGACTTTATTGAAGCCGATTGTTGTCATTATCTTATATGCTTCGCTGCTGCGTACACCGGTTCGGCAATAGATAAGATAGCTCTTTTCTTTATTCATCTTTTCCAGCTCGTCCTTGAAGTTTTCGGCACGATAGTCGGTGTTTGTTGCTCCCGGCAGGTGCATTTCGGCATATTCCTGTGGGGTGCGTACGTCCATGATTACAAAATCCGGGTTGTTAAGGTTATTTGCGATGATTTCTTTTACGCTTGCCGGATTGGTCGTTCCGAAAATGTTCGCTTTGAGGTCGTTGTTGTTTGCGCATCCTGCAAGTGCCATGGTTATTATGGATAAGGCGATAATCAGTTTTTTCATGGGGTGGTGGTTGAAATTGTATTTATTGTTTCGGTTTTTATTATATGGGGCTATGGTCGAAATGGAAAGCTATCTGAATATTCGCTTCTAAAGTTTTGGGTTATGGATATTAAAAATTCAGTGGCTTAACTGTTGACAGTTTGGTGTTTTGGTGTATTATACTATTCCAACTAAAGAAGTTCTTTGAAATAAAGATGATTAGCAGGCAATTATTTGCGCTTAAATTCCGGTTTGGATTTAATCTATTAAAATAGGTTTACTTTCAGCCTTAATAGCAAGCGCAGATGTCCTGCCTGCTATGTTTTTTTCGGTAAGGCGCAATGCGCCGGAAGGAGATTCTCTCATGAAGTTTTTCACAAAAGTATCATCGAACGTTTCGACTCCCGCGACAGACTTGAACGATAAGGCACCGGCTACTCTTGAAGATCTGGGTTATCTGATTAAGCCTCTTACGAGTCCCGATTGGGTAGACAGGCTCCATGCAGTGAACGCTTTGGCGGAGTTCAAAAACTTTACTGAAGTTACATATATTCTGTCGGCGAAAGTGAAAGATTCTCATCTTATGGTTAGGATAGCCGCAATAAATGCGCTTTATGACCGTGAAGGTGAAAATGTTTCGAGATCGTTGATCGAATCGCTGGATGACCCGGAATGGATGGTTCGTAATGCGGCGGTCATATCTTTGTCCAATCATAAAGGTGACAAGGAGAAGACTGCACTTATTCCATTAGCGGCGGATAATCATTGGGAAGTCCGTAAGTCTGCGGTTGAGGCACTACAAGGATTTACCGGCTACGAGGTTATATGGACACTGGAGGTTTCCATCCTGGATAGCGTGGAAGAAGTTAGGATTGCATCTGTTTCTGTTCTTTCGACTATGGATGCTCCAGAAGTTCTTCCTCTGCTTCGTGAGACGGTTTTGAGTGATCCAAGTCCGCGGGTTCGTATGCACGCGGTGGCAAAGCTGGAAGGTATTGATTCCGATGAGGTTGATGTAATACTTATCCAGGCGTGTCATGACGGTGACCCCACTGTTCAGGAAATCGCATGTAAGACCCTTCACAAAAGGGTTCCTCCGAAGCCAATCATGGTAGATAAAATTTGCCCAATCAATCGGTAAAAGGCAGGACAAAGGCTGATAGATTCCCAATAAAGCGGATATCTAAAATGATATTCGCCCCGGGAGGTCGTAAAGCCTACATTCGAACCCCGCCATCCAAAAGATCGCGGGGTTCTTGTCCTTTTGGTTAGTCAGATTTATTAGTATTGACATCCTTTGTTATTTGTTATAGATTGCATTTCAGTACTTTCATTTAGTTATATGTATAGAAAAACTTTTGGTGGAAGAAATAATCCACCACGCTTTAGAAGCAGTAAAAATTCGGGTCGCAAAGAACGCAAGATAGACGTATCCAGATTTATCAATAAGAACGTCGTTGCCGAGAAGCAACAGGAATATGTATCAAAATATAATTTTAGCGATTTTGCACTGGATGAGAAGTTGAAAGCTAACATAGCTAAAAAAGGATATACTAAGCCGACTCCTATTCAGGACCAGGCTATACCCCACATATTGGAGGGGAAAGACATCGTCGGTATCGCTAATACCGGGACGGGTAAGACCGCAGCTTTCCTCATTCCATTTTTGAATAAGGTGATACACAATCGTAAAGAGAAAGTGTTGATTATAGCCCCAACGCGTGAATTGGCTCAACAGATCCGCGAGGAATATGCCGGCTTTTCGGCCGGATTCGGACTTTATTCCGAACTTTGTATAGGTGGAGCTAGTATAAATAGACAAATCATTAATCTGCGCAGACCCTATAACTTTATTGTAGGCACTCCTGGACGTATAAAGGATTTGATTCAGCGGAAGGTTATAGATATGAGCCGCTTTAGTAACGTAGTTGTGGATGAAGCCGACCGTATGTTGGATATGGGCTTTATTCCGGATATACGATATTTGTTCAGTCTGTTGCCAAAAGAGAGGCATACCTTGTTCTTTTCAGCTACGGTATCTTCAGAAATCCAAAATCTGATCAATTCGTTTTTGAAAGATCCTCTGACCGTTTCGGTCAAAGTTCGTGAAACAGCCGCCAATGTTCAACAGGATGTAATCCGTGTAGGTGACAGTAAGAGGCGCGTTATGGTTTTACAGGAGCTTCTGACTAAGAAAGAATTCAGTAAAGTTTTGGTTTTTGGCCGGACTAAGCACGGCGTTGAAAAGCTTTCGATTGAGCTGGAGAAGGGTGGATTCCGTGTAGCTTCGATTCATGGAAATAAATCTCAATCCCAAAGACAGGCCGCTTTGAATCAGTTCAAGGAAAACAGGGTTCAGGCTCTTGTTGCTACAGATGTCGCCGCCAGAGGTTTGGATATTCCCAACGTAAGTCACGTCATCAATTTCGACATTCCCGCTACCTATGACGACTATATCCATAGGATCGGAAGAACCGGCCGCGCGGATAAACAAGGAATGGCACTTACTTTCGTATAGAGTATTGCCGGACTTTTTACAGGGTAACATGGTTTATAATATGTTTTTTAGTTTACCAGGTGAAAGCCATTAACCAGGTGAATGTGTTTTAGTTTTGTTTTCCGGCCAGTTTGGTGAAATGTTCATTTAAGTAAGTCTTATTTGACAAAATGCCATTTATTGATATAATAAGCTACCTTTCGGTTCTGTATTGGTTCTTTGACATTTAGTATCGATAGCAGGCAATTATTTGTGCCCGATTCCCGATTCGGTTCAGGAAACGACTAAGCGTTTCTTAAGCCGCGGCGAATATGGGGTGCAGATGTCCTGCCTGCTATAGGTGAAAGTTTGATAAATTCTAACGGAGGAGAGAAAAGTTATGGCTAATCGGAATCAGGAAGATAAACGTGATCGTGGTTATGAAAGATTCATCAGCTCTTTAAATAATGCTCCCAAGTCGCATGTGCTCAAATATATCCATCATATCGATCCGGAGGTACGAAGGCAGGCGATTAATACTTTGGCTTTAAGTCGCGGGCCGGATGTTGTGAATGTTTTAGTCGCCGCTACCGGAGATCCTATCTGGTCGGTGCGCCTTACGGCTGTTTTGGCTCTAAAGTATTTTGAAGGGATGGTTGAGTCGGTTACGCTTATTCATGTTATGCAAAATGATTCTAATTCCGTAGTCCGACATGGTTCGGTAGAGGCGCTTAAAGCAAGGTATGACGATGAAGTAGTCTTCTCTCTCTTCAAGGTGGCAGGTTCGGTAAATGAGGAGACATGGGTCAAATGTGAAGCCGTAAAAGCAATCAGCCTTTTGCAGGGAAAAGATTATACCAAGATGCTTTGCATGTTGACTGTTACAGGCTGTGTGGATGTACGGATGGCTGCTTTGTCTGCAATAGCATGTCGGAACGATGAAGCTGATTTTACAATCAGGTATCTTTTATCCGCAATCGAAGATCCGGATATCGTCGTTTCCTCCATGGCGCACGAAATTCTTCAGAAAAAGGCGCCGCATGTGAATTTTTTTCAAATTGGATCAGGGGTTCTAAAGGCAGGGCATAGACTGTAGTTTTCCGAATATAGTGGATATCCAAAAGATTATCCATGTGCGGGCGAACTGACCGTCATCAACCAGAACTCCGGTATCTTCTAAAGATTCCGGAGTTCTTAGCTTTGAATCGGCAAGATAAATGATTTTATCGTATTCGGAAGGTTGTGATATTATGGACAGGTAAATCCATAAAACAAATCTAATGAAGAACGGGCGCATATTGTTTATGATAAGTTTTATCTTTTTGTTTGCGGCGGTCGTAGATTATGTGAATGTGAACCGCACCAATGATATTTATGCGAATATTATGATGTCGGTGGATGAAAATACGGGAAGTGCCGGCTTATCCCAGGAAAGCCTTCAATATGATGAATATACTCAACAGACTGTTGATTATGAGGCCGCTTTGCAGAAAGAAATATCGGAAGGGGAATCCGAATATGTAAAGCCATTGTCTCAAGAGGTTGTGGATTTCGACGGAGTTATCGTTCCTATTCTTGTCTATCATAACGTTAAGCCTTCATTCAAAGGCCAGTCCGCGCTTTCCATGAGTTTTACGGCTACACCCGCAGTGATGGAAAAAGAATTACAATATCTTAATGATAACGGTTATACCGCTATTTCGATGGATACACTTGTGGCGGCGTTGAATGGAAAATCAATCTTGCCGGAGAAACCTTATGTCATAAATTTCGATGACGGTTGGGAAAGTCAATATACCAATGCCGTTCCAATATTGAAGAAATTCGGTGTTACGGCGACCTTTTTCGTATGGACCAATGCTATCGACCATAAGGATTTCATGACCTGGAACCAGCTGAAGGAACTGCAGTCGCTTGGAATGACAATAGGTGCGCATACTCTAACACATTCGATGCTGGATAGGTTCAAGAGTGACAAGAGCCTGCGAGCTGAAATTTTCGACAGTAAAAGGATAATAGAGGAAAAAACAGGAAAACCGGTCAATTATTTTGCCTATCCGTTTGGAGTGTTGAACGCGCGGATTCTTGCTTTTGTAAAAGAGGCCGGTTATACGGCCGCCCGGGGGATTAAGAACAAAGCTATACAAACTGTTGATGATATGTTTACCCTGAATGCTTTTTTGGGAACTAATAATTATGTTCAGTTTGAGAGGTATATGAAGAGTCTTGAGTAAATTATTTATACAATGTTGCGAATTTTAGTAATTATGTTTTACATATAGTCCTTTTTGGTGTATAAGTCTGTCAAAGTCGCTGACCTTTAACAAAAGCGGCAAAACAGAGGAGGTTTTACATGAATAGTCGTGCATCGTCTTTGTTCATAGTCCTGTCTCTCGTCGCCCTTATCGTTCTTGCAGGATGTAAGCGGTCTCAAAAGAAAGTCGAGCCCTTGAGTCCCGCTGTTTCGCAGATTGTACCTATCGTGGAAGCTATCGAAACTGAAAGGATAAAGGCTCTTGAAGCCGAAAAACTGAAGGCTTTGGAAAAGGCCAGGCAGGAGGATAACTTAAAATACTGTCCGGAAGGAATGGTTCACGTGGAAGGAGAATATTGCACTAAGCTTTCTTATCTTTGTCTTGCAGGCCATATAACCATAAGTCTGCCCAAGAAACCGAAAGGTGCGCCCGATTCGTGGAAAGCCAGCGAGCAGGATTATAAGAATATGTCTTATCAGGAATGGCCGGAGGGTATTTCGAGTACCGGAGTGTATTTCTGTAAGAAATTCAAAGAGGGATCTGCAAAGTGTGAAGGGGAGCGGATCCACATGGATTTCTGTATGGACGTATATGAATATCCCAACAAGAAAGGAGAGAAGCCGAGAGTCTGGATTTCCTGGTATGAGTCCCGTGACGTGTGTAAGGCCGAAGGCAAACGCATCTGCACAGAACACGAATCGAACCTTGCTTGTGAGGGGAAAGAGGAATTGCCATATTCTTACGGATGGAATAGGGATCCGAGCAAGTGTCCGATAGGGGTGGGCCATATCCCCCCGGTAGATGCGGATAAACTTGCTCCGCCACAGAAAGATTCCTATATACAGAGTCTTCTGGATGATCCTAAAGTCGATACGCGTGTCCCGAGCGGAACGTATGAAGGTTGTGTTTCTCCTTACGGTGTTCGAGATATGACCGGCAATGTAGATGAGTGGGTTAGCGGACAACCTTTGAGTTGTATGGATTTCAACAAATGTGAACATAGATCCACATCTCTCTTTAGCGGAGGTCACAATTGGGGGGAAGTGCGCAACCAGTGCCGCCCCAAGACCGCGAAGCACGGCAAATTCTGGAAGCTAATCATCAACGGCACCCGTTGTTGCAAAGACGTAAAGCAGCAATAACGAGGTAGCCTTGTGACTCTTCTGTTACTTATCCCGGCTCGTCGAAATACTACATTTCGGCGGGTCGGGATTCACCTTTTGATTATTCAGATTCGTTTTTGTTCACCTATAGCAGATTCCATTCTATGGGTTTTTCGCCGATTGACTTTAGATATTCGTTGGTCTTGCTGAAGTGTCTGCACCCGAAGAATCCGCTGTACGCAGAAAATGGGGAGGGGTGCGGCGAGGTCAGAACATAGTGTCTTGTGTTGTCGATGATGCTGCCTTTATCCTGGGCGTATTTGCCCCAAAGCAGGAAAACTATATGTTCCTTTTTTTCGGAGATAACCTTTATAACTGCGTCCGTTAATTCTTCCCAGCCTTTGTTTTGGTGCGATCCGGGCGTGTTCGCGCGTACAGTCAGTGTCGCGTTTATTAGCAATACTCCCTGTTTCGCCCAATTATCCAGGTTGCCGCCGGTTGGCATCTGTACGCCTAAATCCGTAGAAATCTCTTTGTATATGTTTTGGAGCGATGGCGGTAGCGCGATTCCGTCGTTGACCGAAAAACATAATCCGTTAGCCTGACTTGGGCCGTGGTAAGGATCTTGTCCCAGGATTACCACCTTGACCGATTCGAAGGGGCATAGCTCGAATGCGCGAAAGATATTTTTCCCTTCCGGGTAGATTTTTTTTGTTGAATATTCTTTTTTGACGAAGGAAATCAGTTCTTCGAAATAAGGTTTTTCGAACTCTTCATTCAGAACCTTGCGCCATGACGGGTGAATCTTAACTGCGGACATATAGCGGAATCGGTTAATTTGTTGGCAACATGATAACCCGATTTTATGTTTTTGTCTTATTTTCGATTTTAGTCTATACTTCGGCTCTGAAACTCATAGTTTAAATGACAGATGAACATCAATTCCGCAAAATTCATTAGAGGCATAGTCATGGATCAGGAAGTCCATTATGAAAGATTTCCGCTTTTTGCCGTCATAGGGCGGTCGAATGTGGGAAAGTCCAGTTTCATAAATACGATAACTTCGATCAAAGGTCTTGCCCATACCGGCGGGCGACCCGGGGTGACACAACAGGTTAACCTTTTCCTTCTAAACAAAAGGACTTATCTTGCCGATATGCCCGGTTACGGATATGCCAGAATTTCTGGCGAACAGCGGAATGTACTGGAAAATCTTATTTTCGGATTTTTGGACTGGAGGCATTTGGGAGAGACCCAGATCACTTCCGTCAAAGTCTTTCATCTGGTGGATGCCAATGTCGGCCCGACGGCACTTGATCTGGATATGCGCGAATTTCTTTCCGGTCAGCCTTATGAAGTTGTTATCATAGCGAACAAAGCGGATAAGTTGAAATCCGGCCCGTTAGCCAAAGCTATGGCAAATATAAAAAAGTTATTTCCGGAGGCAAAAATTATACCTTTTTCATCCAAAACAGGGCTTGGGAAAAAAGAAGTACTGAAGGAGTTTTGACGAATACATAGTTTATTAATCAGTTAAACAATATGATTACATACATATTATTTATTATCGGATTCTTTCTTCTTATTAAGGGGGCGGATCTTTTAGTCGATGGTTCAGCCTCAATCGCAAAAAAAATGAAAGTTTCAAGCATTGTTATTGGTTTAACTATAGTTGCATTTGGTACTTCCGCCCCGGAATTTATTGTTAATATTTTTGCCAGCGTGCAAGGCAATAGTGAAATCGCAATTGGTAATATCCTGGGAAGCAATATCGCAAATATTTTATTGATTTTAGGGATATCAGCTATTATTTACCCAATAACTGCAAAGAAAAATACTGTTTTAAAAGAAATTCCATTTAGTCTTTTGGCCGCTGTCGTGTTGGGTCTTATGGCTAACGATATGATTATTGATGGATCAGGTTTTTCCGGTATCACCAGAATAGATGGGTTTATTCTGGTGGCTTTTTTTATTATTTTTCTTTATTACACTTTTGGGATCACAAAGTCAGATAATGATCTCGTTGAAGAAGAAATAAAAGTATTTAGTTATTCTAAGGCAATAATATTTATTATTCTTGGTCTTGCCGGTTTGGTGGTTGGTGGAAAATGGATTGTCGATGGAGCTGTTAAAATCGCGGAATACTTCAACATTAGTCAGTCATTGATCGGTTTAACGATTGTCGCTATTGGTACGTCATTACCGGAATTGGCCACTTCAGCAGTAGCTGCTTATAAAAAACAATCGGACATTGCGATTGGGAATGTGGTGGGATCGAACATCTTCAATATATTTTGGATTCTTGGCGCAAGTGCCATTATTCGTCCTTTGCCGTTTAGTATTAGTTCCAATGGAGATATAGCTATGACCTTGTTCGCGAGTATTGTGTTGTTTTCAGTGATGTTTATAGGTCAAAAAAGAGTTATAGAAAAATGGCAAGGTATATTTATGATTATTTCATATATAGGATACGTTGTGTTTTTAGTTTTGACTAAATAAAGAGTCAAATATAACACTTGCGATGATAAAAGATATGGTAATGAATGGTGAATACTATCTGTTCAATAGCCAGATAGAATAGTTCAGGTAACCGGCGAAGCTCACCCAAAGGATGTATGGCACAAGAAGAAGTGCGGCTGTTTTTGATATCCTGTAAAAGGTAACTATTGTGGCGATAATGGATAGCCACAGGAAAACTATTTCTATAAATGCCAGTCCGGGACTACGCATGCCAAAGAATACGATTGACCAGAGCATGTTCAGGGCAAGTTGTAAGCCGTAGATTTCAAGAGCATTAATTTTTTTTGCGGCATCTTTTTTTTCGGAAACGGAAGTCCAGACAAGATAAGCGGAGATTCCCATAAGTATATACAGTGTTATCCAGACCGGCCCGAATATCCAATTGGGTGGATTGAATGATGGTTTGGCAATCGTCAAATACCATGTCGGGATGGATTCCCTGCTAAAAATTGCACCTATGATGCCGGCGAGTTCGGAGCCGACTATGCAGATTGTCAGTTTGTAAATGTTGTTTATTTTCATATACTTAATATTTACCACTTTAGGTATTTTTTTTCCAGTTATTTGTGAGGGAGATATATGTATCGGAGGCATATGGTATTTCGTTCGACCGTTGACAAATTTATCCGTATGATTATGGTTATAAGCGGTTTTATTAAAAGCTAATATTATGAAAAATCTTGTCTCATCAGCCGATGAACATGAGCTGGATGAATTTTCCGGTATATCCATGCCTGAGACGACTTTTGACCGCCCTGACCAAGTCCTGGCATCTTTTTTTAAACTAAAGATTGATGAAGTTTTTACCAGGTTCAGGGAAAGGGCGAATAAAGAAAGTGCTGTACATGGAACACCTCATTCCGTGGAGGGTGGACTAGGTGACGGTCATTTTCTTTACATCCCCGGTCAAAGGGAGAATCGTGTTGTCCTTGTTTCGCATGCCGATACCGTTTGGGACGATAATCCAGGTTATCCTCCCACTCTTGGTTACAGCGAGGGACGCATATATTCGACCACTCCTGAATTGGGTATAGGAGCCGATGACCGCTCCGGCGTGGCGGCTTTATGGGCTTTGTGGGATTTGGGACATTCAATACTTCTGACAAGCGGTGAAGAGCAGGGGAATATTCGGGGCGAGGAAAAAGGAATGGTTGCCGCCAGGGTTATCATGTCCGATTACCCGGAATTGGCGGAAACCTTAAATAAACATCAATTTATGGTTGAGCTGGATCGTGAGGGGAACGACAATTTTAAGACCTATACCGTCGGCACACCGGAATTTTGCGAATATGTGCAGAAGCAGACCTGTTTTTTCGAGCCCGATAAGAAATATTGGACGGACATCAAGGTGCTTTGCGACAAAATCTGTGGCGCGAACTTAAGCATCGGCTATTACAACGACGAAACTCCGTCCGAGCAGCAGGATATACGGGACTGGAAAGATATCGTACGAAAAGTCCGTGGCTGGTTGGGTAAAACAAGCCTGCCGTCGTTTCCGCGCGGAAGATAAATAATGATTTTATGATATGTCTATTAAATTCTAATTTATTTTGTTATCAATTTAAATTTTAAGACTATAGTTTTCTTAACAAATATCATCTAATACATAATTTATTTATGAAAAAGTATTTCATTATTCCATTGGTCCTTTCATTGTTTGCAGGGCAAATTGCCTTGGCCGATATACTTCCTCCGGGGCAAAAAGCCGTCCAGGTTTGCGCATACTTCACCAATACAGCCGAGATGCTCAACGATATCGCAGTCATCGGGTATGAGACTTCGCCTTCATTAGACAGAGTCGATCTTTCCCAATTCATTGCGAATGAATGTTTCAGTCCCGGTTATAAGTTCAATACGTATACCGTTTTTGGAATGGCACCTTCCAATATAAAGGTGATTGATTCTCCCACCTATGTGCCGCAGGCGGACTTTAACGCCTATCCTACGGATATCACTTTGGAAATGGGGACAATGTATGTGCCGTCATCAAGTACATTGGAATCCGTGAAAAATGCTTATAGGATAGTGAGACTGGATAGCGTCAAAAGTAAGTTGATAGTTGAACCGGTCAAAACGGAAAAGACTTACGCGGGTCAAAGCTCTCCAACCGTTGTGATGGGACAAATCACAAAGTTATCCGAAGGTGATACGGCCGGACAGGGCGACACCCCCCAGGCCGAGAAGGTGTTCACCGATGTCGGAACGGACAGTCCTTATCATGATGCCCTAAAGTATTTGAAAGAACAGGAAATCATATCCGGTTACGATGATGGAAGTTTCAAACCCGGCAATACTATTAACCGTGCCGAGTTCACAAAAATCATCGCGGGAGCGGTTTCCACACAGAAGGAAATCACTGAATGCATGGCTCATTATGCTTCACAAAACAGCTATATGGCTAACGTTTTCACCGATGTTACTTTTGCCATGGTCGGCGGAAATGTTCCTGTCTGGTACTTTGATTATGTTTGCGTGGCCAAGCTGAAAGGTTTCGTAGATGGTTACGCGGACGGCAGTTTCAGGCCTAACCAGAAAATAAATTTCGCTGAAGCGGCTAAAATAATCACGGAAGCTTTAGGATATACAATGACGCCTTCTACTCCCTGGTACAAGACTTATGTTGAGCAACTGGATACAAAAAGAGCTATTCCTCTGACAATCACATCTTTTAATCAGGACATAACACGCGGAGAAATGGCCGAAATGATTTGGAGACTGAAAGCTCAAGTTATGGATTTGACATCAGGTCATTATAGCGACCTTCAATAATGGCCTATACCTTATTGTTTTTTAAGGCACTTGGTCTGACTATCATAATCGAATGTGGAATTGCCGCGGTCCTCCAGAAAATCGGAGGACCGCGGTTTTGTTTTAGTCCAAGGTATTTTCGTCTGTTACTAATTGTTGCCTCGGCTTCCATTTTGACTCTGCCTTATGTCTGGTTTGTTCTGCCAGAATTGATTGCTCCGAGACCGGCCTATGAGTTGATATCGGAAGTAATCGTTACTTTGGTGGAAAGTGCTTGGTATATGCTGGCTCTACGATTGAATGTCAAAAAAGCCTTATTGCTTTCCGTCTGCGCTAACCTTGGTTCCGTGTTGCTTGGGAAACTTTTTTTCTAAAAACTGTTAGGATCTTGTGATAATTATCGCGTGGCGGCCTTGGTTGATGTCAACGTTGTTCCACTCGTGGTTTGCGTTGATGAGTATCTGGGTGTCATACATGTAGTCATGTCCATGACTGGTGCCCGGATCGTTCGTGATGAATTTGTCGTTAACATATCCCTTTACGACGACCGCGTGGTAAATAGGGCCCGGGGCTCTATAGTAAGGATTTTTCAATTCCCGTCCAGCCAGTGTCATTATTACCGGATATCCGTTTGAAACAGCCTTTTTTATGTCATCCAGCGTGTATTCGTAAAGGACTTCGACATCTTTGCGGCCAAAATGTTCTTTGAGACTGCGTGCAATCTCGGCCGCGTTGGTATCTTCATAATGCCCCAATGTATTCTTTTCCCATTCGACAAGTCTTAAAATCTCGGATTTCATTTTCTCCGGCGTCAGAAGTGAGTTGTTGAAAAAAGCGTCTACCATTATTGCGGCGGCTTCTTCACATGCTTCCTTGTAAGGAAGATTCCAGTTTCCAAAAGGTGCCTGGGGCTGAAACGGAATGTCTAAGTTGACTGAATCCGGCAAAGATATGTTCGGAGTTTTTTCGACAGGATTTGGTTCTCTAGTTCCCGAAAGTATTTCGGAGTTTTTTGTTGGATCTTGTGTGGATACCTCGTCTGTAGTCTGTTGCCTGCTGTTTTGGTGGGTTCCACCCTGGTTTGTAAAATCCTGAATGTTCTTGGTGGCGGGGATAGTTGGTTCTATTCCATTATTTAAGCGATTCAAAACTCCGGTACTAAGAACAAGTCCAAGTACGACAGACGCGAAAATGATTGTTATGATATTTATCATAATAAGATTATATCAGGAAAATGGGTCTCCAATCAAAAAGTTGTATCAGTCAAAGCTGTTGTTGACAATCTTAAATAAAATGCAATAATGTAATTACAATTCGTTAACTAAAACTATATGTTTGAACTTCACCTTGGAGATAAGCTCTCCGTACCATCCACGTTATTCGATGACCCTCTGTTTTTGACGGGGCGCCCCGGACAGGGGAAGTCTGTTACTTTTTTGGCGATTGCCCATGCTCTTGTCAGAAACCGCCAGTCGGGATTGATTGTAGATCCTTATGGTGATTTGGCCGCGAAACTGAAGGAACAGACTGTCGTGAAAGGTATGGCTAATCGAGTTGTCTTTGGCGGATTCGAAATGGATCTGGCCACTTTAAGAAAGCATTTGAAAGCAAATAAGCTGGTGGTTGTTGCCGCAAGGTTTTTGGTCGACGGAGAAAGGAAGGGACGTGAGGAGGGGATTAAACTGTTAAAAAGATATTTCAGATGTGCCGCCCCAGGCAATTGGCTTTTGATAGATGAATCTTTTGCTTTTGTGGATGACACGATAATAGAAAAGTTTCTGCAGGTGAAGAAAATGGGACTAAAGGTCGTTTTCAGCGACATCGGTTTCTATAGGTTGTCGGAAGACGAAAGGTCACGCTTTTGTAAACTGTTCGGCTTCTATATCATCTACAAGGTAATGAATTTCGATGCCGAATGTCTGGCAAAATATAATCCTGCGCTTAACCCTAAAAATATAGCTGCCATTCAGCAATATCATTTCCAGTTTCTGCAGGGGGGTAAATTAAGTTATCACAAGGGTGTATGGCCGTTGGAATTATGAAAAAAGCTAAATGTATGGGAAAATCGAAATTCACCCTTTCGCTCAAAGACGAGCCGATGGTAGATCTTGTGAAAAAGACCGGCCATAAGACATTAGCCATCTGGGCGATTGATTGTTCCCTGCGTGTAATGCCGTACTTCGAGGAAAAATATCCGCAGGACTATCGCCCCCGCCAGGCTTTAGCGACACTCCGTACATGGATAGATACCGGAGTATTCAAAATGCCGATTATCCGTAAGGCTTCGCTTGATTCCCACGCGGCCGCCCGTGAGGTGGGGGAGGATAATGCGGCCCGTTCGGTTGCCCGTGCCTGTGGTCAGGCGGTGGCAACTGCGCATGTTCCGCTTCATTCCTATGGCTCTGCGATTTACGCCCAACAGGCTGTTCACAGGGCCACCCCGTTTCCTGATACCGATAGTGCCGTAGCCAAAGAACGGGATTGGCAATATCGGCATTTGCTCGATTTGAGGAAAAAATCAGGTTCCTGATTTCTGTTTTCATCTCATTAGATAACTTTTATGTGGCTGATTTAAATGAATAACCTGATTTTCGGAAACTGGAGATATTGAGATATCAGTGTATAATTCATTTAACTTAATTAAAATATTATGCGTAAAATTTCTGTCGTTTTGGTAGTTTTGTTTTTAAGTTTACTTCTTGTTATACCAGCTTTCGCTCAAGATATAACTTTCCCACAATCGGATTTTTTCCTCTACCTGGGAGTTAGAAATGTCGGGGCTGATCAAATGCCCGGTACAAGAGCGGAAAGGATTTTATTCAGTTCGGCCAATGTGGATGTAAAAAACGGTAAAATAACGGCAGACCGATCAATCCCTATTAATTTTACCAATGGAAACCAGGGGTTTAATGGTACTGCCGGTATAAATATGAATGGAGATTATGATAAAAGTGACGGCCAACTTTCAGGCACTTTTAGTATTATACTGGACATGACCGATGTCTGGCACGGTGGCGTCTCCGATATCAAATCCCATTGGGTTGCTGAAACTAAAGGTAGTTTTAATGGTCAGGTAGTTAATGATCAGGTTGTGGTGCGGTATACGGGTAATACAAATGAAGATAGTCAACAGGGAATGGCTGATGGTTCAGTAAAAAATAATTCAAGTTCTCTTGCATATTCTTCTATCGTTGTCTGGCGTATGAGTGAGTATAGTGCTCCCGAGACACCGGAAACATCCGATAATGAAAAGGTTCCGGTTGATTCCGGAGCAAGGTTTTCGGGGATGACCGGGCAAGTGGAATGGAGAGCGGATGACGATCCGGATGGATGGAAACTCTGCAAACCGGGTACCAAACTTCCTGTTTTCGCTCATATTCGGACTCAAGATAGCAGTAGTGCAATTATAAGCTTTCCCGGCATGTCGACGTTTGTTTTGAAGGAGAATTCGGAAGTTGTTATCGATTCACCTCCGGAAAAAGAAAGTAAAATAAAACTCGTAGCCGGAAATATTTGGGTGAATTTAAAAAAAATGGTTAATGATGGGTCAATGTCAATTGAAATGAATCAAGCCGTTGCAGGTATCAAAGGAACTACGTTTGTCGCCAGTGAAACAAATGGAGTTTCGGGAATTAAAGTGATTGAAGGTAAAATCGCGATTAAAGCTTTAAATGGTGATGAGACTGTCGATATTATCGGAGGGGAGACGGCAAACGTCGATATATCAGGAAAGATCGTAAAAGATGATTTTGATATTTTTACAGAACAAAACACATGGGATAATGCGGACAAAATCGATTTTGCCGTACTTGAAAAATCTTTATCGTCAGAACAAATAACAACGCCGGTATCTGACAATGCTGTTCCAACTTTATCTGATGATAAAAATCAATCAGCATTGCCTTACATCGCTTTTTTTTGCGGAATAATTCTTATCGGAGGCATCCTGATATTTGTTTATCGAAAGAAAAAATAACCATATGAGATGAGATGATTTTGCCTGTCTAAAATTGATTTTTGAACCATTCATCGGAATTCACGATTATGTCACCCACAAAGTTGGTGAAGTGCAGGTGCGGGCCGGTAGCTATTCCGGTTTCGCCCATCAATCCGATTTGGTCTCCTTTTTTTACAGCGATTCCCGTTTGAACCAATACCTCTTTAAGGTGCAGATACATCGTGTAGATGTTTTGCCCGTGATCGATAACGATGGTATTTCCGTAAGCCGGCGTACTGCCGGCGAATGTCACAATGCCGTTGTTTGAAGCCATCACCGGTGTTCCTTCCTTGTTCGCGTAATCTATCCCGAAATGCGATCCGGCGTACTTTCCGTTTATGTACAATTTATTACCGAAAGAAAGCGTTATTTTTCCTTGCGCCGGGGTTATGAAATTGCCTTCCCATAATTGTTTATCGGTGGGATTCGCTTTTGCGGAGTTTATCAACTGCCAGGTGTTGTCCTGGTATTCTTTTCCAAATAATTTTTTCCTATCCTCTGCAAGTTTGAAACGCCTGACGGAAAAATTCTGTTTTGTCACAGTAACGGTCGATTTGCTTACGATGCCTTCTCCTTTTTGATCTCTTGTGATTATCGTTAAGATTTTGTTCCCGGTGGTGCTTAACCGGTTGATTCCAAGAAATGCCCTGTAGACCGGTCTTTGAAGAAGTCTAGTCGCGTGGTTGATGTGTGCCGCCCGTTGAATAATCAGATTTGATTCATTAAAGCTGATAGTCCTGTCGGGCATAATCATGCCATTCGGATATCCTTTGAGCACGCCTGCTTTTGCAGCGCCATAGACATAATCTTTAAGACTGTAGTTTTTGGGTACATCCGGAAAAGGTTTTATTTCCTCAATGATCTGTTTCGGATTGTAGGCGTTCATGATGATTTTTGCCGCCTGGGCTCTGGTAATTTTTTCAAACGGATGAAAGAGTCCGTCTTCATAACCGCTGATGATTCCCGCTGATGCGGCGGCCTGAACAGCGGGATAATATGAGCTTTGTCTATCCACATCTTTAAAGACAGGCTCGGATTTGGGATCCGCTTCGTATTTTTTATTTAGATATATTAACTGTAATAACTCCGCCCTGGTTATTGTTTCGGATTGGTCGATTGACTGGGTAATTTCGTAAAAGGGGATTTTCTTGTTTTCGAAATCACCTTCAATCCCCTCGAAATCATATTTCGGGATTATCAGCAGAAGTGTTTCCCCCTGCGGTATCTTTTTGTCAGGAATAAGTAAAAATGCATTCGCTCTAAACGGCATGATTATAAATAAAAACATCGTTAATAACATCAATGCCGTGTTGCGAAAATATTTTTTCATATTTTTACCTATATTAGCGGGCTAGGGCTTTATCGCTGGACACGGTGCAAATTCGCAATTCGGGCCGGTGCGACCGACAGCGGATCCGTCGGGACATATTTTTGCTTCCATAGTACAGGCTTTGGGTAATCCTGTGCCTACACCAGGAGGTGGAGTCTCTTTTTTCGTCAATGTCCACGCCACGCCAATCCCGGCGATTACGATAACTGATATTACTATGAAAATTGCGAGTGTCTTTTTCATAATCTTTTTTATATATATTTTAAATTTGATACATTTTACCATACAATAACAAGCCTTTGTTTACAAAGTCCATTATTTGTGTACATTTGTGGGCAAGCCAGGTGGATCCTATTGGCTTCAATGTGCCGGAAGATATAAATAATGATCTTGAGGGGTGGTGCGACAAGTGTGAGAAAATACTAAATGAATCAGGTGAATGGACCGATAGTGCAGTTGAATTTGCGGATTTTAGACCCTGCTGTGTGGGTTGTTTTATTTCCCTAAAAAATCGCATGGGTTTTTAATGGGATTCAAAGTTCTCGGCTAAAGTAACATCAGGATTCTCACTTTAGCGGTGATATTTCTGATCTGGCTCCCCGTGGTAAACGAAGTTAGAACTGTTTTAGCAGCATAATATCGTTGGGAATTAATTCAGCAATCAAAAGAGCTACAAACTTTTTTATAGTTATTTTATTATGATATTAAAAATTATTTCTAATCACACACTATTCCGAAAATCAACGAAAGAAAATCAGGTAAATAATGATAGTCATGATGAGACCACCCCCCAAAAGCCAGGAGATGCATCCAGCCTTGAAAAAATCGCCTATGCCAGCCATAAATTTAAATTATTTAATTACGCGTAGTTAGCATACCATGTTTTTTCAGATCCGCGTAGATGATTTTCGGATAAAAAATGGCTTACATAAGCCGTAATATATTATTTAGCTTCCCCGACTGGAGGCTGTTAGAACTTTTTTTAGTGCGGAGCGGATTTTGTGTCTCCTGTATTAGCCACCTTGCTATTCTTTTTGTATTTAATAAGATTTGTGTAGTATCTTTAAGCTTCTATGAAAAAAGATAATTCGATTATTGTTTATCAGTCAAAGACGGGGGCACTTGAATTAAGAGAGGATGTTGCTTCTGAAACCATATGGGCTAATCAGAGTCAAATAGTCGCGCTTTTTGAGGTGGATCAGTCTGTGGTATCCAGGCATATCAATAATATTTTTAAAGGCGGAGAAATCAGTAGAAAAAGCAATATGCAAAAAATGCATAATGCTTTTTCGGATAAGCTTTTTAGCGCTTTTAAAAGTACAATTTGCCAATCGGTTCGAAAAAGGCAACATCATGTTGTTTTGAGGGATTTGGAGAGGGAGATTGTGAAAAGTTGAATATTTATGAAATATGCAAAACCGTTGACATCTTTTTGTGAATGTCAACGAAAGTGCCTGTTTTGTTGACATTTGGCGATTTTAGTCGATTTTTATGAGGTTTTTAGGCTTTATTTGAGCCTACTTTCAAAACCGTTGACATCTTCTTGCTAATGTCAACGAAAATGGCTAAAATGTTGACATTGGGAGATTATTAAATATTTTCACTATGAAAATAGGTTCAATGCAACAACAACCTACGGGATACAAAGCATTCGTGCTGGAACCGTTTCCTCCAAAGGAGGGATTTGAGTTTTCTGCCAAAATTATACAAAAGGCATCAACCGCTACTTTGTTATTGGGAAAACTGGATGGAATTACGCAGTTATTACCTGATTTGGACTTTTTCTTATTCATGTATATCCGTAAGGATGCTGCTTCTTCAAGTCAAATTGAAGGAACTAAAGCGACGATGATAGACGCTATTGAGGCGGAAGCCAGCACGTCGGAAAAATTGCCGGAAGATGTAGATGATATTTTTCATTATATTAAGGCTTTAAATTTTGGCTTGGAAAGACTCAAGGATTTTCCAATAAGTTTGAGGTTTATAAAGGAGGTTCATAAAGAATTAATGAAAGGAGCAAGATCAACTCATTATTCTGATCCTGGTAATTTTAGAAAGAGCCAGAACTGGATTGGCGGAACTACGCCGAATAATGCCCATTTTGTGCCACCTCCACATCATGAAATGGAACGTGCTTTGGGCGATTTGGAAAATTTTTTACATCAGAAGGATGATCTACTTCCGATTTTAAAAGCGGGAATTATTCATGCCCATTTTGAAACGATTCATCCGTTTTTAGATGGAAATGGAAGAACAGGAAGAATCCTGATCACAATGTTTTTATGGCTTCAGAGTTTATTGGATAGGCCTGTACTTTTCTTGTCTGCCTATTTTAAGAAACACCAGAAGGTTTATTATGACCGGCTCGATCAATATCATGTAGGAGGCCTTGAGGAATGGTTAGATTTTTTTCTCGATGGTGTTAGTGAAGTTTCAAAAGAATCTGTTGAAATGGTAAAACAGATTACTTTTCTTCGTGAGGAAGATATGAGAAAAATCCAGTCTTTAGGCAGGACTTCTGCGGAAAGTTCTATACAGATATTGCCACAATTGTTTAAATTGCCGATTGTTAATGTTGGGATAATTCAGAAATGGACGGGGTTCACTAGGCAGGGGGCTCAGAATGTGATTGACCGCTTTGTTAAATTAGAGATCCTCGAATTGAAGGATGAAAATAAGACTTATGGAAGGTCATATATCTATAAGCGCTATGTAGATATCTTTAACGATAAGCAAAAATAAATATGCTTAAAAAACAGAAGCCCAAATCCGACAGCAAATTATCGATCAGCGTTTGAAAAAGGCTGGTTGGGATGTGAACCATCCGCAAAAGCTTTTTCTGGCGCTTATATTTCTGAATGGCTCCCCCTGTTAGACAAGTTCAGAACTCTTAATTGGTCTACGATTTGGAGGGAGTTGGAATTTAGTGGCGTATTAACTCTGATGCATGTATAAGGACATTTGCTTAATTTGAAATTTTGCTTAATTTGAAATTTACTGTTAATAATTAGAACAAGCTATGGATAAAACACAGCAATTTATTACTTACCTTGCGAGTAAGCACATAAGTCCTTCTCTGACTTCTTTGATGAAGTTATCTTATTTGGTTGACTTGGTTAGTTTTAAATCAACCGGAAGTCAGATTTCTAATTTTGAATATGTAAGGTATCATTATGGACCCTATGATTCAAAAATTAATACATGTGTGGATAGTCTTTTGAAAGAAGGAATTCTTCAAGTTATGGAGGTTTTTACTCAATCTGGTGAAAGTTATAGTGTCTATTCAGTTAATACTGAAAAGGAAATTGTGTATGACGCACTATCTGAATCAGAAATGCAAATTATCGATAGTGTATTGGAAGGCGTTAAGGGGTATGGTGCAAAAACGCTTACTGAGATGGCTTATAAAACCAATCCAATGAAGGCTTTGGGGGCCACTCTGGGTGGGAGTGAAAGTTTGGGAGAGAAGTTAAATTTGGCGTTATGATTTTGCCGGATGCCATGTATTTGGCTAAGATTAGATCAAAATGTATATATTTTGATGAGGCATCGAAGGAGAAGTTTACTAGTAAGGTAAAAGGTAAATACAAGCTTTGTGGTTTAATCAAAGAGGACTTAATAACTGAAGCTATTGGTCTGTACAGGTTTTTTGTAGGTACAAGTCAAAAGCAAGCATGTGTAGGTAGATGCACTATTGAGATTACAAAGAATGATTATGAAGATGTTGATATGAATGGAAGGTATTCATCTAGTTTGCTTAATGGTGTTGGATATTATGATATTAATAAGCTTGATGTGCTAACTAAAGATGAGTTACTAATTAAGCTTAAATCTTGTTCTTTTCCCTATGTTGCTGAAGTTTCTTATAAAAAGTTTGGTGAGTTAATTGATATAACATTTGGATTAAGAGGTCATCATGAATTGAGGCAAAGTAAGAATGCGAGGCATATTGTTGAAGCCTTGATTCGTGAGTCTGACGAGGTAGATGCGATATTGTTGAAGATTGGATTGTGAACAATTGTTAGGCAAAGTAAACTGTGGTCATGAAAAAAGATGATCGCAAACAAACACAGGGGAGTAAAAAGCTTGCTATGTATTTTAGTGATTTGGTCAGAAATGCTAATTTTGTTCGAAAGCTAAAACAGCTAAGCAAACTCAATAAAGATGAGGAACGGATTGGATATTATAAGGATTGGACTCCTGAGCAACAGAAGGAGCATGACGATGCAAATGATGAAATACCGCGTATTATTAAGGATTTCGAGAAAGTTAAGAGAAGGTGTCGAAAAATGGACTCAAAGGCTTTTAAAAAGAGATTGGAAATTGCTCAAGAATATGGTTTGGATTTGTATATGTTGCAAATGGTCGAAGCTATGTTTGCTGGTGATCAGAAACGTGTCAAAGACGTTGACTTCAGGTGTGGGCCATTGGAGATTTGTTGTTTGAATGATCGGCAATATGAGCAGTTATATGAAGATCATGGTAATGACTTGATGTGGCTTTGGGGTGATAGAAGAATGGAAATAGTAGCATTTCCTATTTCAATGTCGATTAATGTGAACGCTTCTAAAAGGGATGTATTGGATTACATAGAAAAGAACTGGCAAAAAATTGAGGTGATGTTGTCGGAAAGCAGGGAGAAACCTCTTAGAATCAAGAAACGTAAGTTTAGTCAGGCTTTAATTGACTTCGTTTATGATAAACAAGGTTTAAAGTCAAAAGATATCGTTAAAATGCTTGATGAAAAGTTTCCAATGCATGGATTGGCGTATTTTGAGATAAACAAACTAATTTCTGAGGAGAAGAAGCGTCGGAATAGAGATTTATCGAACTACGCTTAATTCTTATATTTTACAGTGCTTAACAATTAGCATGGTTGCATAACCTATTTAAGTAATGCAGCCTTTTTTTGACGAACAAATAGAAGGGCCAAAGGATTCAGAGTTAAATCCTGAAGATAAGCGTAATCTTGTCGGTTTTTTTGCATTGCTGGTGAAGGTTGATAAGCGGATAAACCCACATTTATATAAATCTAATAATCATAATTTATGATTGATACAGTGTGTTTACTCATACCAAAGGACAAAATGACAATGTTGTCGCCTTCAAAGCTTGGGGTTCCTGCTTGGAATTTGCATTCAAAGACTGAACAGTATGAAAAGTTTGTAAAAAACCCTTCAAAGGCTAATTTGAATAGTGGCCTATACTTTCCCCGTCTAACCGGCTATAACCGCAAAAGTTTTGCTCAGGATTGCAATGTCAGGATAGAGTTTTCAGTCCCGAAGCTTATTTACCTCAATAATCTGGATGAGCTTGAGGAAAATGACTTTCCCAATGTTATTGATACTCTACAGGCGAGACTCAATAGAATGGGTGTAATTGTAACAAAAGCAGTACTAGAGAAGGCATCGGTTAGTTCAGTCCATTTCTCAAAGAATATTTTGCTTGAAGATGGTTACACCGCAAGTCATTTGATTTCGGAAATGAATAAGGTTAATTTGCGAAAAACATTTGATTTTACTAGGTCTCGTTACATAAATGATGGGCAAAGTTTATATGCTCATACAACCTCTCATCAGTTAATTATTTATGATAAAATCGCCGATCTAAATAAAGATAAAAAACGTGCGATTGATAAAGAACAACCTAATTATCAGTTAAGTCTATTCGCTGACATTAAGAAAGCAGAGGAAATGATTGAGGTTATACGTTTTGAGGTCCGGCTTAGCCAAAAGCAGAAAATGAATCAAGTACTTCAACGTCTTGGTTATAGTAAGAATCCGACGTTTAAAGAGGTTTTTAAGGTTGAGATGAGTAGGAAAGTTGTAATGGATTATTGGAATAAGCTGATCAAAGAGAGAAATCTTGGATTATTTTCTGTGTCTTTGAGTTTAAAAGATATTTTGCGCACGATCTATTTGGCTGATAGAAAGATTAAGCCTAAACAAGCGATTTATTTTGTAGGGTTGTTTATGTTGGGGAAAGATGAGAACGGTATGAGGGAATTGCGCTCAATTGTATCAAAAAAATCACATGATCGAACTTGGTACAGAATTGCAAAGGATATGCAGATAGCTGGCGAATTAATAACCAAAAACAAACTAAGGGATTGGGTCATGCAGATAGATAGCAAACTTGCTGATTTTAAAGCATACAAACACAAAAAAAAGTCTTTTAAAAGCCCTTATTCCGGGAAATTTGCATAGAGTTGATATGTAAAGCAATGTAAAGTATATTACTAACGATCTTCGTATGGATATTATGAATAATAGAGAGTTTTATAAAGCTGAAGACCTCGCTAAGTTGCTTGAGGTAAATATAATGACGATTTATCGCTATATAAAAGCAGGTCGTTTAAGGGCATATAAAATTGGTAAAGAGTTTCGTATTGATCAAATTGAATTTAATAAATTTTTGGAAAGAACTAAGACAAACTAGTATGAAAAAGCCTGATTTAAATAAAAAATTCACATTTATTGACCTATTTGCAGGAATAGGTGGTTTTAGAATTGCCCTTGAAAGATTGAATGGAAAGTGTGTTGGATTTTCGGAGATAGAAAGTAAGGCAATTTCTGTTTATAAAAGAAACTTTGAAACTTCACATGAAGTTGAAATGGGAGATATTACCAAGATAAATGAATGTATTTATGCGGATATCCTTGTCGGTGGAGTCCCATGTCAGTCTTGGTCTATAGCAGGGAAAATGAAGGGGTTTGAAGATTCAAGGGGAAAACTATGGTTAGATACCATAAAGTTCACAAAACAAGTTAAACCCAAAGGTTTTATATATGAGAATGTTAAAGGGTTAGCTGACCCTAGAAATTCATACAACCTAGATTTAATAATTAGTGAATTCAATGAATTAGGTTACAACATTCATTTCAATGTTCTTAACTCATTTGATTATGGTTTACCGCAGAGCAGAGAGCGTTTGTTTGTCGTTGGTATTAGAAAGGATTTAGACAATCGTTCTTTCGTATTTCCGGATAAATTCAAGTCATTACCCTTTTTGGCGGATATATTAGAAGGGAAGGGTAAAACGAATATAAACGCTCTAAATAATTCTGGATACAAAAATAGTTTCAATATGGCGGCTGTAGCAAATAAAGGAAACTTTTATATATTTTCTGATATCAGAAACGGTGACCACACCATACATTCGTGGGATTTAATCGAAACAAGTAAGAAAGAAAAACAGATTTGTATGCTGATTTTGAAAAATAGACGTAAACAGTTATATGGCAATCGAGATGGAAACCCTATGGCATATAATGATATTGCCAATCTTTCATTGAATATGTCTTTTGAAGATATGGGGAAAGATAACGATCCAATTATTGTAGATGATATAGAAGGGCTAGTAGCAAAAAAAATACTGAGACGAGTAGATAATAAATATGAATTCGTTAACTCAAAAATATCATCTGGGATAGATGGCGTTTACAGAATTTTCATGCCTGAATCACATGTTTTTTCAACACTAACAAAGTCGGGAAATAGAGACTATATTTCTGAGATATCGATACCAGATAGCGTAAAAAACAAAAAAGACTATTTCATTAGGGAAATATATCTAAAAAAGAAATATAGACAAATTTCATTGAAGGAAGCGTCTAGGGCACAGGGCTTTCCTGATGATTATGTTTTTGAACACAAGTATGCGGTCTCAATGGGATTACTTGGCAACGCTGTGTCCGTGAATGTCGTGGAATTAGTTGGAAAGAACCTTTTAAATTCATTCAAATAAATATGAAATATAATCCCAAAATAAAGAAGGCTATTAACTTAGTCATTACCACTATGATGGATAGAATAATGAATAATGTTCTTGTCTCAGATCCATTTGTTGTTGATCAACACAGAGCTGAAAAACCTCTATATGCAGCATTGGTTCCTGACGAAATTTTTAAGGGTTCTCATTTTGAAAGAAGGTTCGTTACGCCATTCGGCGCAGCTTGGGAAAAACTAGCTATTGTGGCCGCAGAAGAAGGCTCTGGAACTGCTATAAAAGGTCATACTATTACTGGCAACATAAACACGGAAAGATTAAGGAGAATTCAAGAAATATTAAATAAACTTGAGCATTCACCAACAAATAAAGAGCGTGTACGACCTAATTGGAAGGAAGAGTTGGAATATATTTTAGCAGGAAAGAGTGTATCTCAAATACCAACATCAGTAGTTTGTGATGTATATGTGGAAAATAAAAAAACTGGTGCAAAATATGCATTTGAACTGAAAGCCCCGTTGCCAAATAGCGATCAAACTAAAGTAAGTAAAGAAAAAATCCTCAAATTATATGCCATGGAACCAGTGATGGTTACTGAAGCTTTCTTTGCTTTACCGTATAATCCATATGGCAAAAAAGAGGATTATGCATGGAGTTTTCCTGCTAGATGGTTTGACATGAAAAATGATCCAGTCGTTTTAATCGGTGATGAATTTTGGGACAAAATTGGTGGTAGAGGCACATATCGCGCATTCATTGAGGCTGTTAATGAAATTGGAAAAGACTATAAAGATAGAATTTATCGAGAATATCTTGGCATTGAGCCACCCCCAAATGGGATAAATGACATATTAAAATAATGAAAGCAATAATCCTAGCAAGAGTATCGACAGAAGAACAAAAAGAGGCAGGAAACTCGTTACCGGCTCAAGTTGCTAGAATGGAAGCGTATTGCCAAAGAAATGGCCTTTTGATTGCTGAAACTTTTAGTTTTGATGAAAGTGCATATAAAACGAAGAGGGATGAGTTTGATAAAATTATTGATTATGTTAATGGGGCAAAGGAGAAAATAGCTATTTGTTTTGACAAAGTGGATCGGCTTTCAAGGAATATCTTTGATAAGCGAGTTGCTCTTCTTTATGAAAAGGCCGTAAGTGATGAAATCGAGCTTCATTTTGTGTCTGATGGTCAAGTTATCAATAATAAAATGTCTGCGGGTGATAAGTTTGCTTTTGGTATGAAGCTTGGTCTTTCAAAATACTATTCTGATGCTATTAGCGATAATGTAAAGAGGGCTAATGAGCAAAAGCGCAGAAATGGTGAATGGACTGGTATGGCTCGCATTGGCTATAAAAATATTACTGATTTGAATGGAAAAAAAGACATTATTGTTGATCAGGAACGTCAACACCTAATCGTTAAGATGTTTGAGATGTATTCCACAGGAAGCTATTCTTATTCAACAATACTTGAAGAGGTAACAAGTCTTGGACTGACAACACTGCAAGGGAATAAACTGGCTCGAAGTTCCATAGAGAACATAATTAAGGATTCTTTTTATTGCGGTATTGCAGTTTCTAAACTGTATGGTTCATATCCTCATAAGTACCCTTGTTTGATTACGAGGGAGATATTTGATAAATGCCAAGTAATTAGAGAAGGTAAAGCTCAAAAGCTTCAAAAGTGCAGTACGAGGGACTTTATTTTCAAAGGATTGATCACATGTAAGAATTGTGGGTGTTTAATTACACCAGAGCTTAAAACAAAAAAGAGCGGAAAGACGTTTACTTACTATTCCTGTACAAATGCAAAGCGGTTATGTCAAAGACTATACGTGCCAGAGAATAAACTTTTAGAGCCGGTTTATGAGGTTTTAGAAGGTTTTGCGAGGATTACAGAGGAAACTCAAAATACGCTCGTTAAAGAGCTAAGAGACAGCACAGAAGCGGAAATAGCTTTTCATAAAGCTCAAGTAAATCGCATTAGAAATGAGTATGAACAACTGAAGCAAAGGGATGATAGACTTTTAGAGGCATATTTGGACCAGAGTATTACTAAGGACTTATATGACAAAAAGCATCAAGAATATCACGATAAGTTGCAGCTCCTGAATATTGAAATTGAAGAGCACACAAAAGCTGATTATAACTATCAAACGACGGTTGCATCAGTGTTAAGTGTTGCTCGTCGTGCCAAGGAAATCTTTGAGGGTTCTGAAATCCATGAGAAGAGGCTATTTCTCAATTATCTATTTCAGAACTCAACTTTAAAAGAGAAGAAGCTAGAGTTTAAGCTACGTTCTCCGTTTAATCTGGTCCTAGAATTATCTAGTAGTCCAATTTGGCTCCCCCGACTGGATTCGAACCAGTAACCTATCGATTAACAGTCGATTGCTCTACCATTGAGCTACAGGGGAATGCCTGGTTTTTAACGTTCGGCCGCCGCCCGGTCCTTTTATTCTGCTTCGTGAGCGGTAATGCCGTTTAAAAGCAGGATAAATATATAGAAGGACCGGGTAATTTTCAATCTTATTTTTCCGGTGCTGGCTATAATCAGTAACCTTCGGCTGTAATTGACCTTTTCTTTATTATTTCTTCACGAACTTCCATATCTCTCTGCCGACTATCTGTTCGGGGCGGTCGTATATTAGACTTTGGCGGTCGTGGAGCCTTATGCCGAATTTGGCCGCGAGCTGATTTGGTATCAATGGTTGGATGTCATATCCCAGCGCGCTTATCCTTTCGGGCAGTGCTTCTATGAAGAAGAACCTGTCGGAGCGGCGATAGACCGGCATGCAGATGATTATCGGGGTGCCCGGCTTTAGTATTCCGCTCATTGCTTTGAAGAAACGATATAGCGTTTCGGAGATGCCGTTGAATGTCCTTCGCATCTCTTCGGGTGAGGGGAATATGGCTTGCGGCGGGCCCAGGTACGATTCAGTCGCGACGATGTCCACTTGTTCGGGAAGGTCTTGCCTGGTCAGCATGGCCGCGTCTTTAACGAACAGTCTTTCTTTCTGTCCCGGCAGGTAGAAGTCGTTTCTGATCCAGTCCAGGTTCTTTTTGCATTTTTCGATGATCTTGCTTTCGATGTCGGAGCCTATTACGTCGTATCCCAAAAGAAACGCTTCCATAAGAATGGTACCGATTCCCACAAAAGGGTCATAGACGGTCTGGCGTATATATCCGGGGGTGTTGTCCGGTGTTTCGTTGATGTTGGTTAGTCCACTCAAGTTGATCATTATCTGTGCAAGTTTCGGCGGGAGCATGCCGAGTTTCGCGTCCCTTGCCGGCCGGTCGAAATCACGTTTGCCGTATCCCTCGAAGTCCTGCAGTGCGTTGGTTATGGCTACAAAATATCTGTGTTCGCCGCGGATTATCAGGATTTCCGCTCCTTCTTCTATCAGTTTTTCTCCTTTTATTGCCGCATTTTCCGGGTTCTTGAAGTTGTTGTTGATGAAACGGCTTTTCAGTTCGTTGGCCTTCAGGTCCTTCTTGATGAGATTTAGCATCTTCTTTAGAAAAATCTCATGTTTTTGTGCGATATTGTAGGCGCTTATCCCGTAAAGGAATTTGCTTGTACGATCCTTGAATCTGTCTATAAGAAGCTGGCTGACGGCTGAAGAAAGCGTCTCTATCGGAGTGTTCAGGGGCATCTCCAAAAGAACCGTTCCTATCTTCACGGTTCCTCCGAGCCTGTTGAGGGCGACTTGCGGATTAGTGATGTCGGTTGGCGGTGTGACGATGAGTGCTTCGGGCTTTACGTCTATTATTTCGGCTTTTTCTCCCAGTACGTTACAAAGTTCGGCGATCGAAAGCAGGTGTTTCCTCCCCAGGATGAATGCGTATGTTGACATGATTGTATTAAAATATGCTTACCTATAATTTCATTTTTTAGATAAAAAGCAATGGAAAAACTGATTTATGTCTGCAAAAAACGTTTTTGGGACGGGATAATCCTTATACTTATAGTATTCATGTGTTTTTATGGAGGTTATCTGGCCGGCAGGGTCGAACAGGTCAGAAAAAATAAGGCGATGCTTGAGGTCGTTCCCGATGTCAACAGCGTAAGTGCCGAAGACTCTTTACATCGGGCTGTGTAGTCAATATAGTTAGCACGCCTTAGAAAGGTAATCAGAAAGATAAGTAATCCGTAATCAAAAAACAATATGGCAATGTCATTAAACAGAGCGCAGTTGATAGGAAACGTAACCCGTGATCCTGAATTGAGACAGATTCCCGGCGGAGCTTCAGTTGCTTCTTTCGGCGTAGCGACGAACATGACTTGGAAAGATCAGAGCGGTCAGAAACAGGAAAAAGTGGAGTTCCACAATGTCGTGGCATGGAGGAATCTGGCCGATATCTGCGGTCAGTATCTGAAGAAAGGCACAAAGGTATATGTAGAGGGCAAGATTCAGACCCGCGAATGGGAAGGTGAAGACGGAGTAAAGCGCTATCGCACGGAAATAGTAGCCGATAACGTGATAATGTTGGATAGAAAAGGCGCCGGCGAAGGCGGTTCTTTCATGGGCGGCCAATCGTCGCATGGCGGAATAAGCAGATCCGAAGATATGTCTTCCGACTCATCCGTTCCGGCTGTGGAAGCGGAAGTGACCGTGGAAGATCTGCCGTTCTAGTCTAAAAATGGACAAAAGGAAAGAGGCGTTCGACCTGTATTTCACATGCTGGCCTCGTAAGAGGGTGGATAGCAGAGGTGAGGCGAACGCCTCTTCATAAGCTCTAATGATCCCATCCTATCAGTCGCTTTAATGATTCGAAGCACTGAGGATGAAAAAAGGATCAAAGAGCGGTGGTGCCACAGGATTCGACTAGGTTGTTCCTGTCGCGGCTTTCCTTGATTAAAAGGAAAGTTTGTTCTCCCTACCGTTCTTTGGTGATTTGTTTAAGGACGCTATTACACCGCCGTCCTTTTTTGTTTTTGTTTTTGGGTTTCCCTCCCAGCGATTAAGAAGGGAGAGGTAAACATTTTGTTTAGTTTGTTTTTGTTTGTTTCCGTCCGGCACTATCCATATAAGAGTATATGGAAGGTAGTGCTGGAGGCTACTTTTGGGTGGAGGTGGTAGTCGGCCACCTGGCATCGAAAAGTAGGGAGGCAGAAGGCATGAGCCGGTCAGGACTTCTGTCCGTCTACTTTTCGTCTGGTCTATATTTCAAGGAGCAAATAAATCTATCAATTGTATCACTATTTCCTATCAAGTTCAAACCTCGTAATCCATCGTGCATTTATTGTTTTCGTTTTTGTGTCCTCGTCGTTTATAATGATTCCGTAATAATTCGTATCAGTAAATGATAAAACAATTTGGATAATATGTCAATGGATGAAAATAAAGGGAACGGCAATGGTGGTGGAGGCTATAAAGGGCTTCTGATACTCATTCTTGGGCCATCCGGTTCGGGAAAGGGGACTGTTATCGATGCGCTAAAAAAGCGATTCCCCGGTTTTGTGTATCCGTTGTCATGTACTACGCGACCGATTCGTCCGGGAGAGAAGGAAGGTGACGTATACAAGTTTTTGACGAAGCAGGAATTTGAAGACGCGATGGCCCGGGGCGAATTTCTGGAATGCGCTTTGGTCCACGGCATCAACTATTACGGCACATTGAAGAATTCCATAATATCCTCGTTGGACGCCGGTAAAGTGTCGGTGAGGGAAGTCGATCTGCAAGGCTATCAGTCGATCAGTTCGATTATCCCCAAGCAAAATCTCCTGACCATCTTTCTGAAAGTGAAGAGCAAAGAAGACCTGATAGCCAGAATTCTCCATCGCGCCTCCATGTCCGAGGATGAGATAAAGCACCGCATGGAAAGCGCGGACAAAGAGATGAAGGCTGAAAACCTTTTCGATTACCGCGTAATGAGTCTGACCGGCCAGGCGGAAAAATGCGTGGAAGAGATAGCCGCCATCATCCGCAACGAAACCCAAAAAAGAGGCATCCAAATAGATATTCCATAAATCCGCTTGAAGAACCCGAGCCGATTAGGTAAAATCGGCTTTGCCCGTCGGGTATTCAAGAATCGTGCGTTGGGGAGTGGCCAAGTGGTAAGGCATCGCCCTCTGGAGGCGACATTCGGGGGTTCGAATCCCTCCTCCCCAGCCAGAAAATTTGCATTCGCAAATTTTAAGAATTAAGACTTTAGATTAAGAATCAAGAATTTAGGCATGGACGCTTTGCGCTTTTTTTAGGGCAAATTTTCCCTTAATTCTTCTTCAAGTTTGGCTTTTCTGGTGTGGCCTAAATCTCCCTCTCAAGCCATAAGTGCCAATCTTCACGATTTCCCAGCAACATTCATTATTTCTCATGGACAGTATCGACCTCCACTTTTTGTTGTAGAAAATATTGAACAGACATAAAATTGATTAAGTTTCTTAATATAAAGAGATTCACCATGAAAAATATTAAAATAAAAAAGGAGAGTGTTTTAAAGGAATCTAAAGAGATTGCTCTGCATTACTTTGAGACACTTGTGGATGTTGCCAGGGAGTCTTTCTTGATTCTTGATTCCGATCTGCGGGTTATTTCGGCAAACCCGACTTTTTACCGGAATTTTCAGGTGTCGTTAAAGCAAACGGAGAATAAACTATTTTATAAACTGGGTAATGGTCAGTGGAATGTCCCTAAACTGAAGCGGTTGCTGGAAGAAATCTTGCCGGAGAAGAAAGTGGTACGGGATTATGAAGTTTCGCATGTTTTTGAGAAAATCGGTAAGAAGACAATTTTGCTGAATGCGAGACAGATAGATACGGTTCAGTTGATAATACTTGCCATGGAAGATATTACTGTCAGAAAAAATCTGGAGGAAAAATTGGTCAGGGTCGCCAAGAAGCTTGCTGTTAAGGTGGAAGAAAGGACTAAAGAGCTTACCGGCCGGGTCAAGGAACTTGAATCGTTGAATAAAAATATGGTGGGCAGAGAATTAAAAATGGTGGAACTCAAAAAAGAAATTGAAAGATTAAATAAAAAATAGCTTTGTGATTCAAAAAAAAAATACATCTGACAGCCTTGTTCTTAAGCTAAAGGTTTTGGCTAACGAGAAGGAAGGGGTTAGACGAAAACTGGTAAAGACAGCCAAAAAGCTTGCTGTGACTGCAAGGCAGAAGGAAGGGGTTAGACGAAAACTGGTAAAGACAGCCAAACAACTTGCTGTCACCGCCAGGCAGAAGGAACTTGCCAGAGTCAGGCTCGCGGTCTTGGCTAAGGAAAAAGAAAATGTCAGGCGCAAGCTGGTTGTTACAGCGGATAAACTTAAACTTAAGGCTGAACAGCTTGTAATAACAGCCGCGGAAAAAGAAGAAATCAGGCTCAAGCTGGCGGTTACGGCAGAGGAACTAAGACTCAAAGCCAAACAACTTGTCGCGACGGCCAGGGAAAAGAAGGAAAGGGAAGATATCAGTCGCAAGTTGGAGATAACGGCGGAAAAACTTAAATTCAAAGCCGCGCAATTCGTAGTGGCTGCCAAGGAAAAGGAAGATATTCAGCACAAGCTTATTGAGCACACCAAGGACCTTGAACATACCAGATATGCGATTCTGAATATATTGGAAGATCTTCGGTTGGAAAAGGAATCTCTTGCTAAGTCCAAGGTTAAGGATGAAGCGGTTCTGGAAAGTATCGGAGACGGTGTTGTCGCTACTGACAAGAATGGAAGAATAATCTTAATGAATAACGCGGCGGAAGCTTTGTTAGGGTATAAAAGTAAGGAGTTGTTGGGTAAAATGCTGGTCGATGTTGTCCGCATAGAAGATGCGAAAGGTAATCGGGTTTCTACCGAAGAAAGGCCAATCCGGTTCGCTTTAGGTGCGAAAAAATCTGTCGATCTTACTTCTGTCGCATACTTTTACTTGAGAAAAGACGGGACAAAACTACCGGTGGCGCTTACAGTTGCTCCGATCATATTGAATAAGGAAATTATCGGTGCGGTAGATGTGTTTCGTGATATTACCAAAGAAAGAGAGATAGACGAAGCGAAGACCGCATTTGTCTCTATCGCTTCACATCAGTTGCGTACACCTCTGACCGGTATACATTGGCTGACGGAACTGTTGGAGAGGGAAAAGTTGACGGGTAAGGGACGGGAATACCTGGAGGATATTAAGACAAGTGTTAAGCGTCTTAACTCGCTGGTTGAACTTCTTCTGAATATTTCGCGTCTTGAAGAGGGTAAAATCGAAATTTCTCCGCAGGCTGTTGATGTTGTGCGGTTCATAAAAAAAATAGTCGATAGTTTAGCCATTATCTATAATAAGAAAAGACTGTCTTTCTCCTTTGTTGCCGATGAGCCGAAGTTAGTGGCGATGACCGATGTGGGCGCATTGCAGAACATAACGCAGGCTATTCTTCCGAATGCCATTGAGTATACGCCTGAAGGCGGTAAAATAGAGGTGAGACTCAAAAGACATGGTCGGTCAATATTGTTGACGGTTAGGGATACAGGTATCGGAATTCCCCAAAAAGACATGGATCGCATATTCCAAAAGTTTGCGAGAGCCGGCAACGCGGAGCGTTTTAAGGCCGGCGGGATGGGGATGGGTCTCTGGATCGCTGAACAGGCGACGAAGCTTCTTGGAGGCAAAATCTGGTTTGAGTCGCGTGAAAATAAAGGAACAACTTTTTTTGTCGAAATCCCTTTAAAATCGAAGTCGATTAAAGGGACCAAAAAACTCGTCTAGTATCATTTCTGCCTTATGAATAAAACAAAAATAGTGTTGATAGAGGACGATGAGATTCTCGCTAAAGTCTTACGTGTAGAGTTGTTGGATGCGGGGTTTGAGGTAGTGAATGCTTATGATGGCGAAGCCGGCTTGGCGTTGGTGAGAAAGGAGATGCCCGCTCTTGTCCTTCTTGATTTGTTGCTGCCTGCGAAAAATGGACTTGAAGTGTTGGCGGAACTTAAGAAAGCTCCGGGGACGCGAGATATCACCGTTATCATTTTGACAGCACTGTCAGCGGATGGTGATGTTAAGAAAGGGCTTGAAATTGGCGCAAATGACTATATCGTTAAATCCCGTCATTCGGTTTCGGAGATTATTGAAAAAGTTAAAGATTCTTTCGCGAAAGGGTAATGTTGGGATAAATTAATTAATGATACACAATATGAAAAAGAAAAAAGTTTTGGTTATTGAAGACGAAAAAATACTCTCCGATACACTGTCCGCCAGTCTGGAAGAGGCCGGTTTGCATGTATTAAGGGCGTTTGACGGTAAAGAGGGGTTAGAAATGGCATTTCAGCATCATCCTGATTTGATTCTTCTTGATATTGTCATGCCCGTCATGGATGGTTGGACTATGTTTCATGAACTGCGCAAAAAAGATGAATGGGGTAAAAAAGTGCCTGTGATTATTCTAAGTAATCTGAACGCGGACGATAATGTTCAATTGTCTAATATAACAAAACTCGAACCGTCCTATTTTTTGATAAAGGTCGATTGGAAAATTGCTGACCTGGTGGCTAAGGTGAAAGATAGATTGAATAAAAAGACGGAAGATTAGAATAAGCCGAAATTCCAACGTGAATTTGCCGACAGGCATGTGGTTTCGCGCTATTTTGTAAGAAATGTTTTAGTTGTGCGTATTATTAGATAGCAGCTGTGAAAACTACTATCTAATCAATACATCATGAACAAAAAAACATATTTAATATATGGTGCCGTTACTTTAACCGTCATCGCTTTTTCTGCCGCATCGGCTTTCGCCTTTAACGGTAAGTTAGGAAAGGGGTTGAAGGATCCACAGTCTCTTCAGCAATTTCAGCAGCAGGTTCAGCAAAGGCATGATGAAATGGTGAAGGTTTTTGCGAACAAGGATTTCGACTCCTGGTATAAGCTGATGACTCAAAACGGTAAGGTTCCGAAGATTGTCGGTATCGTAACCAAGGACAACTTTGCACAGTTTGCGGAAGCTCATCTTATGATTATCCAGGCGCAGGATAAGCTGAAAGCCCTTGGCGTCGAAGGTCTCGGAGGCGGGATGTTCGGCGGTATGCCAGGCGGGCAGGGGATGCGCGGCGGGATGATGAAGGGTACGCAGAGGGGACGTTGTACTCAAGAAGTCGGCGGTTCCCAGGAATTTCGCGGCGGACAAGGGATGCGCGGGGGATTCCGCGGGCAGGGGATGATGAAGCCTCCGTTCCAGACACCTGTCGGTAATGGATCGGGTAACTGATTTTTTTGAAACTAATGACGGCTTTACGGAATATGTCACTCCGTGAAGCCGTTTCTTTGTAAGAATAAGTTTGGTGTGTATAATCGGATTTGCATGATTGATTGTTCTAAAAAGACGGATGCGGAGTTGGTGAAGTTGGTTCTTGAAGACGACGAATATTTTGCTTGTCTGGTGGAAAGGTATGAGAAGAAACTTTTGCGTTATATATTGAGGATATCCGATTTCGATAAATCAACCGCGGAGGATGTGCTTCAGGATGTGTTTATTTCCGTGTATAGGAATCTTAACGATTTCAATCCGGATTTGTCTTTTTCCAGTTGGATATATCGTATAACCCATAATACGGTCATAACTTATTTCCGCAAACGTAAGCATGAATCGGTGACGATTACGGTGGATCCGGATTCGGACAGGGATTTTGCTTCTTTGTTGCCGGATACTTTGGATTTGGCGAAGGAGTTGGATAGGGAGATTGCAATCAAAAATGTGGGAAAGGCTCTTCATCAACTTCCCGAAAAGTATAGGGAGGTGCTTTTTTTGCGATATATGGAGGATAAGAGTTATAAGGAAATTGGCGATATCTTGAAAAAGCCGGTCAATTCGGTTTCGGTTCTTATAAATAGGGCTAAGGCCAAGATTAAGGATAGCTTATTAATATCTAATCAACAACAGAATGTCTGAATTTGCTAAAAAGGTCATGGATAAGATTAAGGTCAAAGATATTAAAAAGATTCCGGAATGGCATTTTTTGTTAAAGAGAATCTTTATCTGGTGCTCTTTGGCGGTTGCCGTTCTGCTGGGCGCTTTTGCCGTCTCTATGGTTATCTTTCAGTTGGCAAACGTGGACTGGGAAGTCATGCCCCGGCTTCCTCACGGGCCGATTCCTTTTTTCTTCCGGGCGATGCCTTATTTTTGGGCGGCGGTTTCCGTACTGCTTTTTGTCTTCGTCTATTTTGACTTCAAGCACACAAGAAAAGGTTATAGATATGGGGCGGGAACGATATTGGGCGTGGGTATAATCCTTTCTTTGGTTATCGGGATCGGAATATATTCGTTCAAGGCTTCCGAACGCGCGGATGTGTTTTTAAGAATGATGCCTCCTTACAGGCGTCTGAACATGGACAGGGAAAAGATGTGGGTGTCCCCGGAAAACGGATTGTTGGGCGGGAAGGTCGTTAGTGTACAGGGAACGACAATGATGGTTTTGGAGGATTTCGGTAAGGAAATGTGGAATGTCGATATGTCTGCCGCGGTGTTTATGCCACCGGATACTTTGAATGTCGGAGATAATGTCAGGTTGATCGGCGAAATGAAGAAGGTAGGGGAGTTCTCGGCTTTTGAGGTGAAACCTTTCAGGCGCGGACAGGACCGTGGTCCGGAGCGCGGACTTGAGCTCGGACAGGATTTCGGACGAAGGCGAGATTAGTGTCCAGTATAAAAGATTTAACCAACCGTTTAATAATGTATAATGCCCCAGTCGTAAGATGGAGTCATATTGATTGTATTTTATGTTGGAGCTTCTGAAAAATCATTTCGGGTACGATACTTTTCGTCCTTTGCAGGAGGAAATCGTCATGAACGTTCTGGACGGGAAGGATTCTCTTGTTATCATGCCTACAGGTGGCGGAAAATCGCTTTGTTTTCAGTTGCCGGCGCTAAAGTTCGCGGGGGTTACTTTGGTGATTTCTCCGTTGATAGCCTTGATGAAGGATCAGGTGGACGGATTGAAAGAGAACGGAATAGAAGCAGAGTTCATCAACAGTAGTTTGTCTTCCGATGAGATTCGCTCGATACGAATGAAGTTGGTGCAGGGAAAGATAAAGATTCTATATGTGGCGCCGGAACGTTTGTCTACGGAAAGTTTCCGTGATTTTCTGCGTACTTTGAATCTGAATCTGATTGCCATAGATGAAGCCCATTGTATTTCCGAGTGGGGACATGATTTTCGGCCGGAATATCGCAATCTCAAGTCGTTGCGCAGTGATTTTCCCGGGGTTCCGTTGATAGCTCTTACCGCGACGGCTACGGAAAAGGTCAGGGCGGATATAGTCCAGCAGCTCGCTCTGCAGGATGCAAAAGTCTTTGTTTCAAGTTTCAACCGTGCGAATCTTAGTTATCATGTCAGATCCAAGAAAAAGGCCGTCGAACAGATTTTGTCGCTTTTGAAGAACTACAAGGGGGAATCGGTTATCGTGTATTGTTTCTCCCGCAAGGGAACGGAGGAACTTGCTTCCATATTGCGTGCGGCGGATTACAAGGTTTTGCCTTACCATGCCGGTCTCGATGCCGAAAAACGCAAGGATACGCAGGAAAAGTTTATCCGTGACGAAATCTCCGTGATTGTCGCGACCATCGCTTTCGGGATGGGGATAGATAAGCCGGATGTCCGTCTGGTCGTCCATTTTGACCTTCCTAAGAGTATCGAATCTTATTATCAGGAAACCGGTCGTGCGGGCAGGGATTCTTTGCCCAGCGACTGTGTCCTTTTCTACTCCTATGGCGACAGGATTAAGCACGACTTTTTTATCGAAAAGATTGAGGATGAAGTTCAGCGGAGCATGGTGACTAAAAAAATTGATCAGGTCGTGGATTACGCCCAACTTCAGACATGCCGGCGTGCTTATCTCTTAAGATATTTCGGCGAGGAACTTCCCGAAAATAAATGTAACGCCTGCGATATCTGCCTTACCCAAAGCGAAGAGTTCGATGCCACGGCGATTACGGGCAAGATCATTTCCACGATTATCCGGACTGCCGGTAGTTTCGGCGCGAAGTACATCGCGAGTATATTGCGCGGCCAGCGGCTTAAGAAAATCCTGGAAAGAAGGCACGACCGGTTGCCTGTCTTCGGAATAGAGAAAGAGTTGGATATGTCGGAGATTCAATATGTGATTAGGCTGTTGATAAGTAAAAACCTGTTGTACAAAAGTGAAGGCGAATATCCTGTGCTTAAGGTGACGCCGCAGGGAATGGCTTTCATTAAGGAGGGACAAAAGATTACCCTGACACGTCCGCAAAAGCTTCATGAAGAGGAAAACGCCGATGTTGCATTCGTGCCGGATTCTGCCGGGTCTGCAAAAAGGATTCCTGCCGGAATCAAAAGAAAGGCAAAGCAGGGGAAACTCGCTATTCCGGATTTCGATCAGGCTTTGTTCGAAAAGTTACGTGTCCTGCGTAAGTCTATCGCGGACGGCAAAAATGTTCCGCCTTTCATGATTTTTGGGGATGTAGCCTTGTGTGAAATGGCTTATTATCTGCCACAGAGCCTGAATAGCTTTTCCGGGATAACGGGGGTCGGTGCCTATAAGTTGTCGGAATACGGGGAATCTTTCTTGTCGGTGATAAAGCAACATGCCTTGGAGCAGAATCTTCAGGAACGGTTAAATCCGAAAGTCACAAGGTAGACTTTGTGATTCTTTTGGGATTGGTTTCTTCGAGTTCGGAACGTTTTACTATGGTGTAGTTGTTTTGTCCCGGTCTGTTTATTATCCTTACGAAGACCTCCCCCTGTTGTAGTTCGAAGATTCCGCTTATTCCTGCTATGTTAGGGTCATTAAGTGATGCTAATTCCAGAATCTCGTTTCCGATGTCTGTATTATTTTTTTGTGCATCACTCTTCAGTGTATAGGTTTTGTATTCAACGGCGTTTTTTACTATCACTTCATGTTTAGATGGTTCTGTAGATTCTGATTCTTCTTCCTCCGTTTGGCTCCACTCTATATTGTATCCCGTTATCTTCTTGTTATTGTTGTCACGCATTTCGTATGCGATGATGTCTATTCCGATTTCGTTTAGTTCCACTGCCAGTTCTTCAAGAAGTTTCCCTCCGGTCATCTTGTTGACCTCAAGGTTATTACATAGGTTTTTCAACGGGAAAGCGACGCCTTTGTCGGTTGCCATCGCCAATAAAATAGCCATTATCTGTTTTTGTCTTCCGGATATCATACCTAGCATGTTGTTTATGTATTTTTGGAATTCGCCATTATTTTCAGGTTCTTCGTTTTCTTGAAGTTCCAGGGCTTCTTCTGTTTCTTTTTTTACGGAATCCAGAGTTTTCTCTATCTGCTCATCCTGTGCTTTTTCTTCGTTTATCTGTTCACCCGAAATCAGCTCACCTGTTATTTCGTTGTCGGAGATTATTGCGTCTGCATTTTTGCGAGACATATTGTATTGTTAAGTGATTGTTTCCTAATTGAGACTCGAGCTTATAATGGAACTCGCGAATGTGTCAAACTTATTGAAAAGCTTTTTATTATCTAATATTATCGGGTCATAAATCATTTAATCTCCGATATTCATGGAATTCATCGATAAAACAGTGATTATTACGGGTGGAACCGGCGGAATCGGTAGTGAATTGGCAAAGAAGATGGTGGAAAAAGGAGCATCGGTAATCGTTTTCGATAAGATGCCTGCAGTCAGCCCGATTGCCGGAATCGAATATCATCAGGTCGATATTACAGTTCCCGCTGCCATGGAGGAATCTTTTAAGAAGGTTAACCGCAAAATAGACATATTGATAAACAATGCCGGAATCATGCGACGCGGAGATATCTTTGATACCAGCGAGACGGATTATGACCTTGTGATGGATATAAACCTTAAGGGGATGTGGCTGACGATTAAGTACGCGAAGCCTTATCTGTCGGAAGATGCTGTGGTCTTTCTTATGTCTTCGCGTCACGGGATGACCGTTAAAGCTGATCCTGCCATATATTCCTTAAGTAAACATGCGGTTTGGGGATTGGCCGAAATACTTAAGAAGACTGCTCCGCTGTTAAAGGTGAAAGTGGCATATCCCGGTTCCGTTGATACTCCGCTGACCTGGACTCAAGTGAAAGAAGAAGATGTGGAAGCCAAAAAGAAAACAGTGGTAAGTCCGGAACTTATCGCAGGAAAGTTGATGGAGCTTATCGGA
The DNA here is from genome assembly GCA_041752875.1 of Candidatus Altimarinota bacterium. Taxonomy (GTDB): domain Bacteria; phylum Patescibacteriota; class Gracilibacteria; order UBA1369; family UBA1369; genus JTS-AC46. Next base: position 124,733 of record JBGSVP010000001.1, on the reverse strand, counting down.
TCGGATTATGAAAAGCTGGTCTTCGACGAAGATAGTAAAGAATATGTGTTCGAATAAGTCGGCTGTATATATTTATTGTTCATCCGGCGAAGAACTCGGCGATTGCTTTGTTTTGTTCTATATGATGATGAGGGCTGTATAGGGAAATGAATGTGTCTATCGGCGGAACTTCATCGCTGGGTGATTTATTTGGGTTTTGTCTAAGCGATACCCATGGGTAGGGGATTCCTATAAGTTTTTCGTGGAGGATGCTGATTTCGGCGTCGTGTTTGGTTTCTTTTACCGACAATGTGGAATCTACCAGAAAATAGGTATTGGCGGCCGCCCGCAGGAAATATTTCAGAGTATATGAGGGGCCGGCAGTAAGTCTTTTCTTTGCCATTTCGCGGACCTTTTCCCATGTGATGGGTTTGTTCTCGTAGCTGTGTGTCTGATGGTTTCTGATGTTATAGGAAAGTCCTGATTCTTGAGCGGAGGATGTCTTGTCAAAGCTGTATTGGACGCATGCGTGTTGTCCGCTTTCCGAATCTATGATGTTTACCAGAGATATGGGTTTTGTCCTGTCGTGATTCGTATATGAGGCGAGCCGGTCCGCCAGTTTTTCCACGTCTTCCACGGCAAGGACGAAATCGTTCAAAAGGTCATCGGCTTTCCCTATTTCTGTTTTCAATATCTTGCTGTTGACCGTTGTCCAGAATTTCCCCCAATCTTCCTGTGGATTTGAGTTTTTACATATGGATTCGAGGTCGACAACGGCTTTTTCGGTGAATATTTGCCTTAGCGATTCGTACAGTTTTGAGACGTTTATTTCATGGGGAATCAGGTCATCGATGCGGATGGCGTTTTCTTTTTTATCGTGAGGGCAGTGGTGGATGAAATCTTCGAATTCGTGCAGACTTTTTTGAGATGCCTTAGTCAGTTCCGCTCCAAGATTGAAGATTGAAAGTATCCTTTGTGTGGTCTTTTCTTCCATGATGGTGTTTGAATACGCAAGTCCTTCATGGTGTTCGATGAACCTTTTTTCGGTAAGGTGTAGAGTCTTTAGTCCGTTCGCCAATGTAAATTCATTGAAAGCCTTTTTTAGTCCGGTAAAGGTAAAACGGTCATTCATCAGTGCGTATGTGCCTGAAAGTCCGCGATTGCAGTCATAGTTTTCTATGAGGTTGTTAAGTAGCGCGACGATTGCCTTGAAGTTTGCCGTAAGCCATGGCCCCGGCTGTGTGCTGAAGATGAAGTTGGGTTTTTCCCTAAGTTTCTTGAAGAATGTTATATCCATGCCCATATCCGCCAGTACGCGATCATATTTTTCATGTTTCTGTTCGTCGCCGATATGAGCCTTAAGACTTGAGTCTGTCTTGATGCAATGGTCTACCGGATCGATTGTGATTGAGTGCCTTTTTCCTTCCTTTATAAGACAATCTATAGGTGTCATAAAAACAATATGCGTATAAAATTATACAGCTTAAACAGGTGCGCGACCTTTCGGTGGCGCGTTGGTTAATGATTTTATGGATTCAGATGATTCGCCAGGGGAGGCTTGTCATCTTGTTGTGATAACATATATAAGAAACAATTGAATCGTTTCTATTTAAGTTTCCTTATTAAGTATATGAGTGTGGTTGATAGGAGTCAAAGGCTATATGGGTGTGGTATCATAACTATCTGTGTGCGGGAACTTGCGGGGTGTGGCGGTTATATTCTGGTGCATTTACTTTTTATGGCTGTTGTTTTGTGGTATCATGTTTATGAGTGGTTATTCTTAAGGTAAGCGTTTATGTCTAAGAGTGAAATTGTTCATGATGTGGAAAACAAAGGAGTGCAGATAAATAATTATTCGCGTAAAGTTGCGGTTAGTTTGTGGCTCGATAGTTATGAAAATATATTTTCGGACTTCGATCCCCGCTCTTTTGCTTCGCGTGCGTTGTCTGACGATTTTTTGCGCGAATCTAAGAAAGTTATACGTGAAATCAAACATGGAGTTATGGATTTGACCTTATTGATTCCTTATGGATTAAGAGATAGAGCGCAGGAAAAAGTTATTAAGGAAAGACTACATTCTCATTTCAGAAAAGAAATGTTGCGGCTGGAAAAAGAATATAAAAAAGGTGTAAAAGTGGGTATATTATTGGCTTTTGCAGGCATGGTTATGATGTTTATGGCTACAGTATCATCGATAAATGATGAAGGACAGATAATTTCCCATGTATTAAGGGTTGTGTTTGAACCCGCAGGGTGGTTTTCCACCTGGTATGGTCTGGATAAGATTTTCTATACGTCCCAGTCCGATAAGCGTGATCTTGATTTTAGCGAGAAGATGGCGCATGCCGAGATAGATTTCGATAGTTATAAGGTGTGAGTGGCATGATGTCGCGAACGTTTACCTGATTGATGAGCTGAATCGGGCGAATTCTATAAATATGAAAGAAAACAGTATAATCATCATTATGGGTGCGACTATCGAAATATAATTCTTTTTGCCCGGTCGGAAGTTTTTAAGAAGAAGAGAATTGGATACTACGGAAACTGAGCTTAAAGCCATAGCCAGTCCGGCTAGTTCCGGTTTAAGGATAAGCCCGAAGCCAGCTAGAGCCCTGGCCGCGATCGGAATGCCGATTACATTATAGAAAAGGGCAAAGAACATGTTCTGTTTTATCTTGCCGATAGTCTGTTCGGAAAGTTCTATGGCATTTATGACATCGCGCAGGTCGTTTTTGATAAGTACTATGCCTCCGGTCTCTATGGCGACGTCGGTTCCGCTTCCCATGGCTATGCCCAATTCTGCCTGGGCGAGAGCGGGAGCGTCATTGATTCCGTCACCCACCATTGCGACTTTTAATCCTTGCGCCTGTAGTTTTCGGATTTCTTCGCTCTTGTCTTTTGGCATGACCTCCGCGATTATATTGTCTATTCCAGCGTTTTTTCCGATGGCTTCGGCTGTGCGTTGTGTGTCTCCTGTCATCATGTAAACGGAAAGTCCTTTCCTTTTCAGTCTTTCTATTGTCTCCGCGGCATTGGGCTTTGCTGTGTCCGCGATGCCGATTATGCCGATAATTTTGGTGCCGTCCGAAAGGATTATTACGGTTTTACCCTCTTCTTCCAGTTTTTGGATTTCTTTTCCGGTTTGCGTATCTTTTGCCGCGTTTTCGTCGAATCCGGGTTTGCCTACGAAATAGTAGGTCCCGTCTATCTTCGCGCGTATGCCAAGTCCCGGAGTGGCAGAAAAGTCTGATATCTTTAATGGCGTGATATCCTTTTCTTTTGCGTAATTTGTGACTGCTTCAGCTAGCGGATGTTCCGAATGTTGCTCAAGGCTGTAAGTCAATTGTACTATCTTTTGTTCGTCTGCCCCGTCAATAGATTTGATGTCTGTTATTTTGGGTTTGCCTTCGGTGATGGTTCCGGTCTTGTCGAAAACGATGGCATTTATCTTGCAGGCCATTTCCAGAGGTTCTCCACCCTTGATAAGAATGCCGTATTCGGCCCCCTTTCCCGTTCCGACCATAAGCGCTGTGGGCGTTGCAAGTCCAAGGGTGCAGGGGCAGGCGATTACTATTACGGAGGTAAAAGCCATTAGTGCGAAAGATAGCGTGGAATGTAGCAGTACGAACCATACCAAAAAGGTCAGGACAGCCGCCGCGATAATTGCGGGTACGAAAAAAGCGGATATCCGGTCAGCAAAATTCTGTATAGGTGCTTTTGAGTTTTGGGCATCTTCGACCAGCCTAATTATCTGTGACAGGATGGTTTCCTCTCCGACTCTTGTGGCTTCAAATTCAAGACTTCCGTTTTTGTTTATGGTTCCACCTATAATCTTACTGTTGGATATTTTTTCTACAGGTATGCTCTCCCCTGTAATCATGGATTCATCTACAGAAGAGTGTCCATTTGTCACGATTCCGTCCACGGGGATTCTTTCTCCCGGTTTTACCAATAAGATGTCTCCTGCTTTAACCGATTCTATAGGAATGTCTTCTATCTTGTCTCCTGTGACTATGTGTGCCGTTTTCGGTTGGAGTCCCATGAGTTTCTTTATGGCTTCGGATGTCCTGCTTTTTGCTTTGGATTCAAGTAGTTTTCCAAGCGTGACGAATGTTATCAGGAAAGCTGCGGTTTCAAAGTATAGTTCAGGGATCTTTTCTCCTCCCGCTCCGATGATTGAGTTTTTCGCTATGGTATAACTTACGAAATTAAAAAGGCTGTACAGGAATGCGACAGAAGTACCTATGGCTATAAGGCTGTCCATGTTGAATGTCTTCATCCTTAATGCCGCCCATGATCCTTTGTAAAAGCCAATTCCGATTCCGAACTGTATAGGCGTGGTCAGTATCAAAGATATGATTCCCATATATGGCATTATCGTGGAAGTTCCCGGTAATGCCTCAAAGAAGTCCGTGATCATGAAATATGCCATAGGCAGGCTAAGCACCAGGCTTATTATGAATTTGTCGCGGAGTGATTTTAGTTCCTGCCGTTTTCTTTGTTTGTTTTCTTCTTCATTTTTCTCTTCGTATATGACTGCCGAGTATCCGCTTTTTTTGACTATTTCCATAAGTTTTTCGGGTGTCGTGGTATTGGGGTCGAATAATATTGCCGCTTTTTCGGCGGTGAAATTTACTTTCGCTTCAGTTACCCCCTTTTCTTTAGCCAGATTTTTTTCGATTATTCTTGAGCACGAGGTACAGTGCATGCCGGTTATGGTGAGATTTACCTTTTTGATATCAGGTTTTTCCATATTGTGTATAAAAAGTTATTCAATAACGTTAATCCATCCTTTGTACATGCCCATTGAGCATGTGAAACTTACTCTTCCCGTCTCTGAAGGAGTGAACTCGATAATGTTTTCTCCCTGGGTCAGGTTTTTTGAGATTTCATATTTAGGAAGGATAAGACTGCTGGCACATGAATAATTGTCTTCTGATTCTATAACCCATTTTACGGGAATACCTTTTTTTACTGTAAACTCATTAGGCGAATATCCCCGGTATGATTGTGTCATATTGATTATTTGTTTGCCGTCTTCGTCTTTCGGCGGAACGATGTTTTTTCCCTGTTCTGTCGAAGTTGTTGATGGGAGTAGGGATATTCCGGCTAGGTTCAGTCCGTTACTGATGTTGAAAAAGGCTAAAGCTATTACTGTCACGCCTATGAAAGTGAAAAATTTATCCGCTTTTTTACCTTTAAATATAGACGTAAGTCCTCCGATGCCAAGCATTCCCGGAGTAGTGCCGAGCGCGAAAATTCCCATGACTACGGCTCCTGTTGTGAACGATCCGGTACTTATGGCGTAAACCTGCATGGCCTGGGTAAAACCGCATGGAAGAAAGAATGTCAGTGCGCCCAGTGTCATGGCATTTTTGTTGCTGTATTCTTTCGGGGCATGCCGGACGATGCCGAATGTCTTGCTGATGACTTTCGGTAATGTTAGCTGGAAACGGCTTATTACGGGAAAAATCTTTATCAGTTGCAGTCCCAGAAAAAGCATCACTATTCCGGCAGTTATTACAAGGTAACCCAGTATTCCCGGAGAAAATTTAATCGTAGATCCAATCGTTCCTATCAGTCCGCCCAGGAAAAAATATGAAATTATTCTTCCGGCATTGAAGAAAATGTGCGGTTTGAATTTCTGTAGCGGGCTGGCTTGTGGATTTTTTTCGGCAAAACGTGCCGCCATTCCAAGTACAAGTCCTCCAACCAGTGCCATGCACGACGACATGCCGGCGGTGATGCCGATAAGGAATATGACCCATATGTTACTTAGGTCGTCGGTCGTGGAAAAGCCCACTCCGTGGATTCCTGCAGCCGAAAGGATTAGGTAAATGATGATAACTATACTTATGGAAGTTATCAGATCCGTATAATCTTTTGTATTGCGGGAGAAGATATGTCTTTTTTCTGTTCCGGTCTCATAACCAGCGTCTTTGATGGCTTGTTTGATTAGTTCTTCCGGTGGGGGAACGTCATCGTAAAGTATTTCGGCGATTCCTTTCTTGTGGTCTACGTCGATCTTTTTTATGCCCGGTATCTTATTTATCTCTTCTTCTATCATCATTTCGCATGACCGGCAGTGCATTCCTTTTATCGGTATGGATAGCTTTTTCAATATTATTGGGGTTATACAAATTGTGTTATTTGTCGGAAAGTCTGCTGACTTTGATTATTTCGTCGATCATTTCCTGTTTGCGTCGTTCGTTGGTTGTAGACATGGCTTTTTTGAAACATGAATTCAGGTGATCCTGCATCAGGGAATTATGCGCGGATTTCAGGAGTCCCATGACCGCCAGGTTCTGCTGCATTATATCGATGCAATATTCCTTGTTTTCGACCATCTCGGTTATCTTATCGATAAGACTTCCGGCTTTCTTGTAGCTGATCAATATGTTTTTTCTGTTGTCTTCCATAGTGCGGCGTTTATTGGTAATACCTGTACCTGTGGTATAGGTGTGTCTATATATTATCATCTCCGTTCTTATATGTAAAACGAATATCTTTTTAAATGAACGATAAGAAGGTATAATTGACCCGTTTTATTATTAGCCGGATAGTATGTCCAAGCGTGTGGTCAAGAGTGTCGCGGTCAAGGAAGAACATAAGAATAATCGTCTTAGTGATGTTATTCTGGGGGGGCAGGACGGACTGGTGAATGTGCTGGGTGTGTTGTTGGGTGTGGCTGCGGCTTCACAGGATACCCGCATCGTTATTGCGGCGGGGCTGGCGGCAACTTTTGCCGAGTCTATTTCGATGGCCGCGGTTGCTTATACTTCGACTGTTGCCGAGAGAGATTATTATATGAGCGAAATGGCAAGGGAAAAGATGGAGATAAAGAAAATGCCGAAAACGGAGGAGGAAGAAATTCGCGAAATATTCAGACAAAAAGGTTTTGAGGGTAAGTTACTGGAAAAAATCGTGCAGGTAATCGTTTCGAATGAAAAAATCTGGCTAAGTACGATGATGAGTGATGAGCTGAATCTGTCTCCTGTGGGAAAAGGTCAGCCTTTAAGGGCGGCGGCAGTAGTAGGTGTCTCGGCTATAATAGGTTCACTGATTCCGCTTGTGCCTTTCTTTTTCACTCCGATCGGGCCGGCTATTTATATAGCAATCGTTATTTCGGCTTTGACGTTGTTTGTGATAGGAGCGGTTAAGGCAAGGATGACCATAGGAAATTGGGGAAGGAGCGGACTCGAAATGATGATAATAGGAACTGTCGCGGCTTTGGCCGGTTATGCCATAGGTTTCCTGTTTCAGGCTCCTTCTGCCGTCTGATAGTATAAAAATTATATTTAGAATCTAATAAACAAATATTATGCCAAAAGAAAATAAAAAAATCATATTCTCACATAGCGGTATCATTTTGGAGCATTTTCCCGGTTATTTCCTCCTGGCCGCGCTGGTCATAAGTTTTATATATCTATATAAGTTGTTTCTGCCTTTTTTGACGATTTTGACTCTGGCGGCTATTTTAGCGATAGCTTTCTATCCGATTTATGAAAAGGTCTTATTTGTCTTTAAGAAGAAGCAAAAAACAGCTTCTTTTATTAGCGTATTGCTGGTTCTCTTTCTTATAGTCGTTCCTGTTTTGGTCTTCCTCCTTCTTTTGGGTAAGCAGGCTTATGATATAGTGCATTATACCCAACAGCAGATAAATAGTGGAGCGATGGATTGGGTTATTAAGTGGGAGCCGGGCGGATGGATATATGATTCTCTGGGGGAATTGCGTGATCAGTTTAAGGGATTCATCGTTATCGACAGTATGGATATAAAACAAAATCTTCTGGATGCGGTGCGTCCGGTCACTTCATTTCTGGCTTCACAGAGTGCTTCGATATTGAAAGGTTTCGGGAGTCTTCTTTTGGGTTTTTTCATTTTTCTTTTTGCTCTCTACTATTTCTTTAAAGACCATGAGGCGATTGTGAAGAAGATGATGGTATTAAGTCCTTTGCCTAATGAGCATGAAAAACACCTGGTGGAAAAGTTCAAAGAGATAAGTCTTGCAACTCTATACGGTATTTTTTTTACTGCTATCGTGCAGGGAATTGTGGCAGGTGTAGGTTTTGTGATTGCGGGGGTACCAAATGCCGTCTTTTGGGGTACAGCTGTCGCTATCTTTTCTCTGGTCCCGATGATCGGGACATCAATAATCTGGTTGCCGGCCGCGATTATATTATTGGCTTCCGGTCATATCTGGAATGGTGTATTTATTTTCTTTTGGGGAATGTTGATTGTGAGTACGGTCGATAATTTCTTGAGAGCTTATCTTATCGGTGGAAGGACAAACACCAATCAGCTACTGACTTTTTTGGCTGTATTCGGAGGCTTGTTGATGTTTGGTCTGCCGGGGGTGATAATCGGTCCTTTGATATTAAATCTGTTTTTGACTTTGTTACACATCTATGAGATCGAATATTCAGGTGTGTTGCACAGGAAAGGCTGATGTTCCGGTTCCCTGTTGTCATAAAAAGTTTTTTATCAAAAACGACCTTGGCGAAAAAATCTGAGTCAAAGATAGGTAATCATAAATCCAGAGCTGTTGTCACTTCAAGGCGCTGGCCTAAGAGGATAGGATATTTTTTCCTGGTATTTGTAATTACTTTTTCGAGTCTTTCTCTGTTGGGAATAGTCTTTCCCGATGTCCGTTCTTCTTATCATAAGGTGGCATTGTTGTTTGATAAGTCGGATGTCATGAAAAGTTCGGCCGCGGAAGTGTCGCTCTTTAAGGATCTTCCTTTGTCGGCAAAGGAGGCTGAAGCCGTATATTATCTCAAGGAAAGGGGAATAGTGAGCGGGTATGACGACGGAACTTTCAGACCCGGGGAACCGGTTACGCGTTCAGACCTTGTCGTATTCATAAGTAAGGTCATGGCGGCAAAGCCTCATGCGTATACAAACAGTTATTGTTTTAAGGACGTGAACACACAGTGGTTTGCTCCATTCGTCTGTTCGGCAAAGAACAGGGGATGGGTCAATGGTTATGAAGGTAATCTTTTTCGCCCGGAGTCTTTGGTTTCGAAAGCGGAAGGTATCAAAATGGTTTTGTCTGCGTTCAATATATCGCCACAACAATCGGGTTTACCGTCCGATGTAGAATGGTTTGTTCCGTATGTCTCGGAGTTAAATAAGAGAAGTTGGTTATGGAGCGGATTTGATCAAAAAGAAATACATAAAAATATGTTAAGGTCGGAAGCGTCAGATCTTCTTTATAAAGTGGTGTTGAGCGGATTTGCTTTACGGTAGCTCCTGGGATGTTATTTTTTCCAGTTCGGCTTTTTTAAGCTCCTGATCGATTATTGCCTTGAATGTCGTATAAGGTTGAGCTCCTACTATCTTACTCTTTTCGATGAATATAGTAGGTGTGCCTATAATCTTGTAAGATACACCATCTTTGATATCTTTTTGGATTTTGTATATATATTTTTCCTGTTCCAGGCAGTCTTTGAATTGTTTTTCATCAAGCTTAAGGTCTTTTGCGAAGCTGATAAATGTGTCTTTGAAGTTATCTTTGTAGCTCCAAAGATTCTGTTTTTCATAAAGCATGTCGTGCATTTCCCAAAACTTTCCCTGTTCATTGGCGCAGTTCGCAGTAAGGGCGGCCGGTAAAGATTGTGGATGGCTTGTAAGGGGGAAATCACGGAAAGTATAGGCGACCTTGCCGGTCTTTACATAATTTTCCATGATTTTGGTATAATCTTCTTCAAAGTATCTTTTGCAGTAAGTGCATTGATAGTCGCCAAATTCCACGATACTGATTGTTGCGGTTTCCGAACCATCCGTTGGGCCGGCTCCTTTGGAGATGGCTCCTGAATCTTCCAGAATCTGACTGGTCGTGATTTCGGCTTCTTTTTCCGATTTTGCCGTAGATTGAGGTTCAGTGATTAAGACAGGAGTGTCGTTCGTCGAGATAGTCGTTGTTGGTGTGGTTGTGTTTGTAGTTGTAGTTTTTGTTGTTTTTGTGTTTTGTAATCCTATTCCGAAAATACCTATGGAAAATCCCAATATTATACCTGTCATAAATAGAAATACGGTTAGCCATAAGATTTTCGTGTTCGGATTTTTATTTTTTTTCGTCATGTCTTAGTTGTAAAGTATCTATATACTATATATCATTTGTCTTCTTTTGTAAATGTGATGAGGTGTAATGCCTGTATATGGCTATTGCGCTTATGATGGTGAAAATTAAGGCAAAAGGCAAAATGGTAATGATATTATTGTCTTTGTCTTTTTGTGTAGTCGCAGGGGATGTTATTTCATATCCGACCAGTTCGTCGTCTTTGCTTATAAATTTGCCGTTAGATCCTTCTGTAAAGGTGATTTCCGCCAGGGGAGCTTCAATAGTCTGTTGATTGTAGCGTAGTTCGTGGATGTTTCCGTCATAACTTTTGATTACAAGAAGAGGTTCAGGAGTGGACACTCTTTTTTCGATAGTCCCCGATATCTCCTGAAGTACAGGATTAGGTTTTGATATATAAGGTTCTTTTGTCCACTGCCATTCATGGCGGGGGTTTTCGTCGGAACCAACTATTTCCATGTATGCGTAGGATTGTCCTTTTGGTGAATCTTCATATTTTATTTCATTTTTCGGGTCTCCTTTGAAATCGAACAATCTGACTTCGTCTCCGGTATTGTTTAGTGATAATTTGGTCGTCTTTCCGTCAAACAGTAGCGAGTTACCGGCTTTTATCACTTCGGTTTCGGGAATGACATATGGTTTGCTTCCTCCTTCTGCGTCATCGAGTGTCCAGTTGCCAAGATTAATGTCCCTATTCCCAAAGTTTGTTAGTTTGATCCATTCGTTTTCCTCTTTTTTCCCGGGGTTAGGATATATTTCCGATATTACTATGTCGTCGCTTAGGTCGCCGTCCGCGTATTTCTTTGTGGTTGTTTTGGTCGAACTTTTTGTTGTTGTGACCTTGGGGCATGCTTCGGTTTTTGATACGGTTTTATTTGAGAGGGGATTACTGTCCGTGTTTTTTGTTGAAATTTTTGTGATAGGGGAATTTGTCTTGGCAACTAATTCTGTCTCATCATCTTTTTCTGATGCTGGTGCTTGAATATCTGTTATTTCTTCAATGTTTTCGGTAGTTCCGGGAGTGGCAGTTGAGGTGATTATCCAATCTTGTCGATTGTTCGTATCCTGAATGTTTAATCTGGAAATCGACTGATTTGTGGATACATCTTTACTGGGGATACAGCTTTGTATGTTGCTGTCGGTCCATTGACCTTTATCGTAAAGACGTGTGTGGTCTGATAGTTCACTTTCGGCCGGGGTCGCGGAAACCCAGCAGACAGCGTCTCTTATGTTGTGGTTATTATCATAGATGACTAACTGTTCGGTCGTGCCGGTAAGGCCTTTGCGGCTTGTGTATGTTTTTCCCGGTTCGTCAGGAAGTCTGCTGTCAAAAGTGAGTAATGTGTATTGTCCTGAATAAATAAAGTAGTCAGCATCAATCTTCTTAAAGTCGGAGTCGTCGTTGAATGTGAATCCTTTTATATTGATAGGGGTTGCAGTTGGCGATTCGTAATATATTTCGGCCCAATCGGCCAGGTTATTTTTAAAGTTTACTTCGGTTATGAGAAGGCTTGAACCTTCTTCTGTTACGGATGGAGTGGCATCCAGTTCTTTTATCACTTGTGCCAGAGCCGAATCTTGGGCAATACGGCATATCATAATTGTAAGAATGACAAACAATTTAAGAAATCTTATGTGGTGATTTTTTTTGTGCATTGGAGAGAAAGTTATGTTTCCCGTTCATAATTCCAGAAATTGGTTAAGCAGTTCTAACCGGAAGGTTAAATCTTCGTTCTTTATAACTTTTTATAATTTTGTCCAGTTGTTTTTCCCTATAGTAGAGTTTTTGGCTCGCGGCTATCACGGCATTTTTCTTGTGCTTCGTTGACTATTCGGAGTCGATTCATTACACTTTTGATGTAATAATCAATAAATATTACGGTTTTCTTTGCAAGGTGTCGTAAACGTGTTTAGACGGTTCCGGGCGGAGGAAGTTATATAAATAACTATATTAATCATGACGTATTTTTTAGCTTTGGTGGCGCTTGCTATAGGTGTGGGCGGCGGCTATATGTACAGGAAAAAGCAAGTAGAGGAGAGGAACAGGGACCTTCATGACAAAGGCCAACTCATTCTTCAACAGGCCAATACAAAGTCACAGGAAATCATATTTAAGGCCAAAAACGAGGCTTTCAAAGTTATGGAGGAAGCCAAGGCGGGTGAGGAAAAGAAACGTGAACAGTTGAGGCAGACCGAAGACCGTATGGTCGGAAAAGAGGAACAGCTGGACAAAAAAAACCGTGATTTGGACAATCTTAAATCCGAATTCGAAAACAAAGTCACCGCGATTCGTCAGTTGCGTGAGGATGTCCAGAAGATACACGATATGCAGTCACAGGAATTGCAGAAGATATCAGGTTTATCCAAGGAAGATGCGAAGACTCTTATAATCAAGCAGGTCGAACAGGAATATAGGGAAGACATAGTAAGGGAAATACAGAAGTCGGAAGATGAGCTTAAATTGAAGTCCAGAGAAAAAGCGAAGTTCATTATCGCCGATGCCATACAGAGATATGCCGCGGAAACGGCCACGGAGTCCACAGCCACGATAGTCAATCTGCCAAGTGACGATCTTAAAGGTAGAATTATCGGGCGTGAAGGTAGGAACATAAATACGTTTGAACAGGCTACCGGAATAGATGTGATAGTTGATGATACCCCGGGGTCGATACTCATTTCCGGCTTCGATTTGGTTCGCCGTTATATCGCAAAGATAGCTTTGGAACGCCTGATTGCGGACGGACGTATTCATCCCGCGCGTATAGAAGAAACCGTAGAGAAGGTCAAAGAAGAAGTAAATGTGATGATAAAGGATCTTGGGGAAAAAGCTGCTTTTGAAACAAGTGTAACCGGTTTGCATCCTAATCTTATAAAGTTGCTGGGCCGACTTAAGTTCAGGACCAGTTATGGTCAGAATGTGCTTAAGCATTCGATGGAAGTGTCTTATCTTGCCGCTAATCTTGCTTCCGAACTTGGGGCTGATGTTAATGTCTGCCGTAAGGCCGGTCTGCTTCATGATGTAGGTAAGGCTGTCGATCATGAGATTCAGGGGCATCACGCATTGATAGGTCGGGATATAGCAAAGAAGTTTGGTCTCCCCGAAGCGGTAGTCCATGCTATAGAGGCACACCATGGCGATCCGGAGCCTCGTTCGCTGGAGGCTATGATAGTTCATGCGGCAAATGGAATATCCAATGCCAGACCCGGAGCTACACGAGATAATCTTGATGTTTTCATTAAACGCCTGGAGGACCTCGAAAGTGCAGCCAATTCGTTCGCTGGAGTTAAAAAGTCATATGCCGTACAGTCTGGGAGTGAGGTGCGTATCTTTGTTACTCCCGAAGACGTAGACGATATGTCTGCGATTAAGTTGTCCCATGATATTGCACGTAAGATTGAACGTGATTTACAATATCCAGGTCAGATAAAGGTCAATGTTATACGTGAAACAAGAGCGGAACAGTTCGCAACCTGATGATTCTTAATCTGTTGCTTGACTTTAAAGACTGCTAATCATAGAATTGCTTAGCAGTCTTTTGTTGGGAGTGCCAAATGTAAATAACGAAAAGATATATACAATTAAAACCTATTATTTAACCCAATAATAAATATGTCAGATCACAAAAATACCACGCTTCGTCCTCTGGAGGATCGTTTGATTGTCGAGCCTGTTGATGAAAAGGAGACTTCAGCTTCCGGTCTTATTATTCCGGAAACCGTTTCCAAAGAGAAACCACAGAAGGGTAAAGTTCTTTATGTCGGTCCCGGCAGAATAGATAACAACGGTAACCGTATTGATATGGAAGTCAAAGTAGGTGATGTCGTATTGTTTTCTAAGTACGGTCCTACAGAAATCAAGGTCGACGGAAAGGAACTGATGGTGCTAAATCAGTCAGATGTAATGGCTATTCTGGAGTAATCTTGAATAATTTTTTTATACACATAATAACTTATAATATACTATGGCAAAACAGATACAATTTGGCGATACGGCTCGTCAGCAGATTATTTCCGGTGTAAATCAGCTTTCCAGGACTGTCGCGACTACGCTTGGTCCTAAAGGAAGGAATGTTCTGATAGAGAAAAAATACGGCGCTCCGATGATAACCAAGGATGGTGTTACTGTGGCAAAGGAGATAGAACTGAAGGATTCCTATGAAAATATGGGTGCACAGTTGGTGAAAGAGGTCGCTACGAAGACAAACGATGTTGCCGGTGACGGTACCACTACTGCTACCGTACTTGCGGCGGCTATGATTAACGAAGGAAACAGGAATGTGACGGCCGGTGCCAATCCTATGCATCTTAAAAGAGGGATGGACAGGGCTGTAAGGAAAATTGTTGAAGAACTGGATAAGATTAAAGTGGATGTCGGCGATTCCAAGGATATGATTGCACAGGTTGCTACTATTTCCGCTCAGGATTCCGAAGTCGGGCAAATGATTGCCGATGTGCTTGAGATGGTAGGTAACGATGGAGTGATAACAGTCGAAGAATCACAAACTATGGGGATGGAAAAGGAAGTCGTTAAAGGTATGAATTTCGATAACGGATACATCTCTCCTTATATGGTAACCGATCCGGCAAGAATGGAAGCCTCTTATGATGATGTCAAAATTTTGATTACCGACAAGAAGCTTGGTTCGATTCAGGAATTGATTCCTTTGATTGAGAAACTTGCCCAAAGCGGAAAAAAAGAACTGGTTATTATTGCTGAAGAGGTCGAAGGTGAAGCACTTGCCACTTTTGTCTTGAATAAGCTTCGCGGCATATTTAGCGTGTTGGCCATCAAGGCTCCGGCTTATGGCGATCGCCGCAAGGAAATGTTGAAAGATATCGCGGCGTTGACTGGGGGCAGGGTTATAACAGATGAACTGGGTCTTAAGGTGGAAACGGCTGAATTGAGCGATCTTGGTGAAGCCAGAAAGGTCATATCCGATAAGGAGAAGACGATTATCGTAGAGGGGAAAGGAAAGAAGAAGGATGTGGAATCTCGTCTGGCGGAAATTAAGGTGTTGATGGAAAAGACGACCTCCGAGTTCGATAAGGAAAAGCTCGCCGAAAGGATGGCGAAGCTGGCAGGCGGAGTTGGTGTGATTAAAGTCGGTGCGGCTACCGAAACCGAACTTAAGGAGAAGAAGCACCGGATTGAAGATGCTGTTGCCGCTACAAAGGCCGCTGTGGCTGAAGGGATTGTTCCTGGAGGTGGAGTGGCTTTACTCCATGCCGCCAAGGTTTTGGATAAGATGGATGGTGATGCCGATGAAAAGACAGGTATCAATATAGTAAAGAGAGCCCTTAGCTATCCGATTAGACAGATTGCGGAGAATGCCGGCAAAGATGGCGCAGTAATCGAACATAAGGTTCTTGAGATGAAGGATGGACATGGTTACGATGCCGCAAAGGATGAATATGTGGATATGGTTAAGGCGGGAATAATCGATCCCAAGATGGTTGTCCGTTGTGAACTTGAAAATGCGGTTTCTATTGCAGGAATTTTTCTGACGATGGAAGCGGCGATTGTCGAAATTCCGGAAGCAAAAGAATCTGCCGCAGGTCATGGTCATGGCGGTATGGGCGGAATGGGAATGGATATGTAATTACCGATTGAAGATAAAAGGCCGGTTCTTATAGGAAGCCGGCCTTTTTGATTGTAGCTAAACAATGTTTTATTGAGAAAGTCTATTCTTTTTCCAAAAAAACCATCTGATTTCTTTCCGGACCAACCCCTATTCCGCCGATAGGACAACGGGTAATTTTTTTGATCAGCTCAATCATCTCTATGGCCTGGGGTGGTAAGTCTTTTTCCATCCTGATATCGGATATATCAGGAATGGCCGGCATCAGTGTGATAACCGGCTCGATATCATATTGTTCTTCCGCGGAGGCGGGGACATAATCTATAGTTTTGCCGTTAAGTCTGTAACCGGTTATGACTGGAATTTTTCCTTCATATAAAGTGTTGTTTGCGTATTCTTTAAGACAGTCCATCTTTGTGACGTATAGTTTGTCGGCGCCGCTCCTTCTTACGGCGAAGGCAAGTCTGAAGAGGTCCGGCATTCCGACTCGGCGGGGTCTTTTTGTCGTTGCGCCATATTCGCCGGTTTTCATGCGTAGGCCTATGCCGAATTTCAAAGTGTCGTCGGATTTGAGCAGACTATTTGTATCGTAGAGTTCGCTTTCTTTTTCCTGCAGGTATTTCGGTTTTCCTTCAGTGTCTTTTTCGTCACAGTATCTTTCTGATTTTCTTCCTCCGAATTCACCCACAAAAGGGCCCGATCCCACGCGTGAAGCTATGGCCTTGGCGACACCATATGTTTTTCCGTGATATTTAGCCGCAAGGTCTCCCCCTACATAAGCATTGCCGGCTACAGTGTTGCTGGATGTGGTGAAAGGTGCTGCTCCGTAAGTTATATCCAGTCCGAAAGCTTGAGCTCCTTCCATCAATACGTTCTTTCCGTCTTCGACCATTTTTGTCATCCACAATGGGTCTTTTTCTATCAACCCGTTGCGATCCAGTTCAAGCGTAGCTCCAATAAATCTGTCGATACGTTCGTTTATGTCGTCCGCTTCTTCAATGTCCATTCCCAGCGCGGAAGCTATCTTAATTGATTCTTCGTAGTTCTTTTTGATAATTTCTCCGGCTTTTTCGGGTGCGGCCAATATGTCGCAAAGTCTAAGGTATCTTATGCTCTTGCCTTCCGCCCGTCGTGCTTTGTCCGCGTATGCCGGGCCTATCCCGCGTCCCGTAGTGCCTACCATTTTGCCGGTTGCCTTGTCCCAGAATATTTGGGTGGGAGTGATTGCTGTAGCAAGGGCGGAGATTTTTATTCTTCCGTCGATAGGTATGAAAGCCTTTATTCGTGGTATTTCTGTATCAAAAATGTGCACAGGGTCGACTACGCAACCCGATCCGATGTAATTGATGATGTTTTTATAAAGGATTCCCGACGGAATTGAATTTAGGATAAGTTTTTCCCCGTCTTTGAAGAGTGTATGTCCCGCATTTGGCCCACCGTTAAAACGACAGGCTATCGTATAGTCTCCATTTTCGAGCAGGACATCGACTATTCGTCCTTTTCCTTCGTCTCCGTAATCGGAGCCGAAAACCGTGTCAGCGCGTCCTTTTTGCATGATCCGATTTGTTAAGGTTAGATCGGGGAAAGCCCCAATCATGTATGATATAGGCCATATTTATTATGGTCAAATGCAATAAATCTGTTTTTGTTTTCAGGGCCGTGTGTTATATTTGATTTCAGTTCTGCAGATACAAAAAAAATTATGGCAAATACAAAAACGGTTCGGATAAATGAAAAGAAAAACGATTCTGTTAAGGTTGTAGAGGATAGTTCCGGTCTCGTGCAGGTAATACGTCCGATGCGAAATCCGGAGAAGTCTTTGGTCGTGGGGAAAAAGCCGGATGCGAAAGTTAAGGCTCCCGGAAAAAAGGGTGTTTCGGTAAAAAGCCCTGTGGTCGTCAACAAGAGAACCCGGCTTGAAAATGTCATGAATAAACCTGTGCAGATAAGGCGGACTCCGCTGAACAGACAATATAATATGAGGGATATAGAACCCGTTGTCGTGGAGCAGAAATCTACCGGTGAATCTTTTAAAATCCATCAATTAACATCTGAAGATATGTCCCAAGTCGAACCTTTGAATACGCAGTCTGCGGAGCCGGTTTCATTTCATATAGGCCATGTGGATGAAGTTTCTAAGTCACAGGTTCCACCTGCTTCATCACAGTCTAAACAGGGGGCAGCCGATGAGTCGGTCATCGATGCCGCAGCGGAAAGAATATTGCAGGAGATGATTCCTAAGGAGACAGTCAAAATAAAATTCGGCAAGTTCGTGAATCTGGTTTCGAGTCGTGATTTTGGTGAAGTGATTACTGCGAATGTGGATCAGGACATAATAATCAGTTCGAATCTTTTGACTGAACTGGCGGGAGCCCAGGATAAGAGGGAAGAAAAAAAGGTTCCGTTGGTCTTTCTTGTAGGTATTGCTATAGGTGTGGTACTGACTTATATCTTTTTTTCAACCTAAAATGGCAACTAAATCCAAATTGAAGTATCGGCGGATAATGCTGAAGTTGTCCGGAGAAGTCCTTCAGGGGGAGAAAGGTTCGGGTATAGATTTTGGATATCTTGAATCGCTTTGCAGGGAGATTGTCGAAGTCAGGAAATTCGGTGTAAAAATCGCGATTGTCATTGGAGGAGGAAATTTTTGGCGCTATAGGGATTTTAAGGATTCCGGACTGGATCGTGTACATTCCGACTATATGGGGATGCTTGCTACGGTAATGAATTCCATGGCCATGGCGAATGCTTTCGTGCGTCTTGGTGTGGAAGCGAAGGCGTTTTCGGCGATATCGATGCCTACTGTTTTACCGGTATATTATGTGGATAAGGTTAGGGAAGAATTGGATGACGGAGATATAGTGATTTGTGCCGGGGGGACAGGAAGTCCTTTTTTTACGACAGATTCCGCGGCGGCATTAAGGGCGTTGGAACTTAAATGTGATGTGCTGATGAAAGCCACAAAGGAAAATTATGTCTTCGATAAGGATCCTGCGAAATATGCCGATGCGAAAGCTTTTAAGAAGTTGAGTTACAGGGCTGTTCTTGACAAGGGCCTGGAGGTTATGGATTTAAGTGCGGTTTCCTTGTGTAGCGATTCGAAGATGCCGATAGTCGTTTTTAATCAGCGTAAAAAGGGAAATATTGCGAAGGTAGTGAAAGGTGAACCGATTGGAACATTAATTTCTTAGTTTTTAGTTTAACGTAATCAGAATTTTGGAGTAAAATTTCATAGTATATAATATTTAATAAAGTTTCTATATGTTGGACAGCGTGTTGCAGAAAACAGAGGGACAGTTTGTCAAGGTTATAGACCATTTGAAAGGGGAATATTCGCATCTTCAGATAGGTCGTGCATCTGCGGCGCTTGTTGAACATCTTATGGTAGATGCTTATGGTTCGAAACAGCCATTGAAGGGAATAGGAAGTATTTCCGTACCCGATCCGAAGACGGTACAGATACAGCCATGGGACAGAGGTCTGCTTGTGGAAATAGAAAAGGCCATCAGAAATTCCGATTTGAATCTTGCCCCCATGAATGATGGAGTGGTTATTCGTCTTAATCTTCCTCCATTGACCGAGGAACGCCGCAGGGACCTGGCTAAAGTTGTCGGTAAGTTGGCTGAAGAAGCCAGGATAAGCATAAGGCATGCCCGTCAGGAGATGAACGATGAGATGAAGAAGCTGGAAAAAGAAGGCAAAGTTACCGAAGATCAGCTTCATTCGTTTGAAAAGAGATTACAGGAGCGTGTGGATAAGGTTAATCTGGAAATCGAAACGATGTCGAAGAACAAGGAGAGAGATATAATGACAGTATAATTTTTCCCATGAGTATCTTACTTACAACATTTGTTTTCATAGTCATATTTTCCGTATTGGTGCTGGTGCATGAATTCGGACATTTTATAGTGGCGAGAAAATCCGGTATTACCGTTGAAGAATTTGGATTCGGTCTTCCTCCCCGTATTTGGGGTGTAAAGAAAGGAGATACCTTATATTCGATAAATCTAATTCCGTTTGGAGGATTTGTAAGGTTGCTGGGAGAAGATGATGCAGATACGAAGTTATTGAAAAATAAAAAAAGTTTTTCATCGAAGTCACCCAGGGTCAGAATGATGGTCATAATCGCCGGCGTGGTGATGAATTTTCTTTTGGCGGTGTTATTGTTGACGACAGGTTTTATTGTAGGCATAAAACCATTGATAATTACGGGAGATGATGTGTTCATGGCTATCGAACGGGGTGGAGTGGGAATCGAAACCGGTGTTATCGTTAAGACCGTAGATTCAGGTAGCCCCGCTGACAAGGCAGGGCTCAAGATAGGTGACCGAATTCTAAAGATAGACGGGAAAGAGATTAAAAATAACGATCAGTTTCATAATGTATTTAAGGAAGTTAGAGGAACCAGTTCTGTTGTTGATATTATGCGAGGCGATGAACTTAAAGTTTTGGTTTTACAGATAATACCCGGAAATGTTTTGGGGTTTGGTATATACGACTTGTTGCCGATGCCGAGAGTGGCTATAAGGGAAGTTTTAAAGAGTGGTGTTTCGGAAAAAGCAGGTATCAGAAATGGTGATGTGGTTTTGAGCATCAATGGAAAGCAGGTATATTTTCCTGAAGATCTTCTTGTGGCTTTATCCGGAGTGGATTCCATGAATTATAAGTTGGCCAGAGGAAATACAGTTGTGGATGTTGTACTGAAATCTTTTCAGAACGACAGCGTGGTTGTGAGTAGTGTGATATCCGGTTCTCCTGCGGAAAAAGCAGGAATACTGGATGGAGATTCGATAGTCTCTGTTAACGGAGTAGCCGTAAAGAATCCACAGAATGTTATCGATATAACCAAAGCCGCTAACGTGAATACCAATACTTATGGAATAAGAAGAGAAGGGCAAATCATATATAGGGATATCAAAATCGGCGCGGACGGGTTGATAGGTGTAGGGCTTTCTCCGGTTGTTTCTTTTTTGAATACCGATTTTAGTTTCTACAGTGTAGATTATCCAACTTCGGTGGTAAGGATAGATGATGTAAGATACCCTTTCTGGACTGCTCCAATTAAAGCAATCGAGGAGTCGGGAAGATTGTCGTCTTTGACTGTATCTATGTTTTTAGGTTTCATTCAATCTCTTTTTACCAAGTTTGCGGTACCTGAGGGAGTATCGGGTCCTGTCGGAATAGCCCAGCTTACAAGTGTCTTTGTCCAGGAAGGTTTTATGTCTCTTATTAGGTTTATGGCTTTGCTCTCTATGAGTCTGGCGATAATAAATATCTTTCCTTTTCCTGCTTTGGATGGGGGTAGGTTACTCTTTATTGTAGCTGAAGTTCTGGTGGGTAAAAAAATAGGCGCAAGGTTTGAGTCTATTGTGCATGCTGTAGGATTTGTGTTTTTGATGTTGCTAATTTTTGCCGTTACATATAAGGATGTAATTCGTTTGTTTTAAGTGATTTTTGGTTGCGATTGTAGGTAATGTGAATTTTGGTATCATTTGATTTCTTGTCAGTATATTTTTTTGTATAAGAAAAAATCTACTGATTGTATGTTTGCGATTTATTCATACAGGTAGTTGTATGTGGTCGATCGTATTTGGTTAACTTGAGCGTCACCGAAAAAAAGAATACCATTAACGTCACAGGAATTTAGGATAATCTAAAAGATTTATATGGATAAGAAAGCTGTTTGGGAAGGTGTGGTTGCTCGTCTTTCGCAAACTGTTGGGAAGTCGCATATATTATCTTTTTTTAAGGATTCGGCTATTCTGGATAATAAAGATGGAATACTAACTGTCGGCATACCCACTATAATGGGTTTGCAGTTCATTAAAGACAGGTTCGAAAAGCGTCTTTATGAATTAATCAGTGAGGCTCTTCCTGATGTTAAGGAAATAAGATATGAGGTAAAGAGTTCTTTGTTGGATGAGGAAAACGTAGATAAACTCGATTCCAGGATGATTAGTGAGATGGAAGGGAAGAAGAGTGTCAGAAAAGTGCCGAACAGGCAGGAAGTATTGATGCCGGATGGGATAAGAAGCAAGATGTTTAATACGCAATACACTCTTGATACTTTTATCCCTGGTAACGAAAATAAACTTGCTCATGCCGCTTGTATGGCTGTGGCGGCACGTCCCGGAAATATATATAACCCATTGTTCCTGTTTGGTGGGGTGGGATTGGGGAAAACCCATCTTTTACAGGCTACAGGGAATCAGATCCTTAAGAATTTTCGCGATAAGACGGTCGTATATATGACTTCGGAACGTTTTATAAATGAAATAGTGGAAGCCATAGGCAGTCGACATACCAAATCTTTCAAGGATCGTTACAGAAATTTGGATTGTCTGATTATCGACGATATCCAGTTTTTCGGAAACAAGTCTTCTTCACAACAGGAGTTTTTTCATACTTTCAATGAACTTTATGATAACAAAAAACAGATAATATTGAGTTCCGATCGTCCGCCTAATGATTTGGACGGTCTTGAAGAAAGGCTTACCAGTCGTTTTGGTATGGGAATGATAGTTGAACTTCTGCTTCCTGATTTTGAGACGCGGCTGGCTATTCTGAATACCAAGTGTAGCGAACATGAAGTTATGATAGACCGTGAGGTTCTTGAGTTTATAGCCTTCAATGTAAACAATAGTGTACGTGAAATGGTTGGTGTCCTTGTAAAGGCTATTGCAGAATGGGAGCTTACTAAAACGACTCCCACGATAAAATCCGTATCCGACACCATACGCAGGCTGAATCGGAATATAGATATAAAAGGATATAAGCAGGAGGATGATTCAAGGAAACTCATTGTCAGAACAAATGAAGATGTCATAGATTTGGTTGCCCAATACTATAAGATTACCAAGAGCGATATGATTAGTGACGACCGCCGCAAGGAACTGATGTTACCACGGCAGGTCTGTATGTATCTGATAAGAGAGATTTTGAATCAGTCTTATGCCACAATCGGCGAGAGTTTTAGCGGAAGGAATCATACTACGGTGATGCATTCTTGTGGTAAGATAGAGAAAGAGCTGAAGGACGATACTCGTGTAAGTCGTGATATTAATGCTTTAAAGAAAGAAATAGGCATTTAGAACGCTTTCAACAAATATAGTTTTTGAATACTTTAACATACGTAAAGTTCGTTTTTTGCTTTACATCAAATATGGTGATGTTATATTTTTTGTGAAATTGAAATAATCTTGTCTCTTATGCGCAAAATCAATAGAAAAAGTCCTTTAGATTTTATTCTTCCTTTTTTGATTCTGGTTAGTATAGGTGTAATAGGTGTTTTGGGTTATCAGCTTTGGCAAAATTATACTGTTCAGGGGAAGGCGAACGTCTATTTTTATATTGTCGAAGGAAAGGCTAAACTGCTTCCTTACGGAAAATCCGAATGGGAAAATGCCTATAGCGGAACAAAGCTTCTATTAGGAGATTCTGTAAAGACTTCTGCTCAAGGGAAATTGGTGATGTCATTCTATAATGATTCTATAGTTCGGCTTAATTCTGATTCCGCTGTTACATTGACGGATTTGGTAAAGCAATTTGATAGTGAAAAAATAGTCTTAAATCTAAATAACGGTGTTATCTGGGTGAAAGCGGGACGGAGTCAGGATGTTAGGGAATCACAATATGAAGTTAGGATGAGTCATTTGAAGGTTAAATCTTCAGGTGCTACTTTTGAGCTTGAGGATGCGGATGCTGAAACGGTTAGGGTTTTCGATAAGCAGGTGGATGTAGATATCCTGGTTAATGAAAGTGGGAAAGAAAGAGTGGCGGATACCATTACTGTGGGGGTAGGTCAGGAATTGGTTTTGGATGAAGCGGCATTAAAGGCTTTCAAGTCTAATAATCGTCCCTCATTGTTGAAGGCTATAAGTGATCAGTTTAAGGCGACAGATTGGTATGTGTGGAATATGAAGGAAGACAATTCACCTACAGATTTTGATAATCTTGATTCCGCGATATCCGAAAATCAGAAGATAAAGACGATTGCAGTTGATAGTGGTGATGTTTCACAGGAGATAGGGGCCAATGTCGGGATCATGGTATTGCATGAGGAAAGAAAACCACAAACGGTTCAGACCTCTGAAGATAATTCTATGGTTGAAGAATCTTTTATTGCTCCGGTTATAGATAAGCCTTTACCGTCAGAAAGAACTGTAAAGACCGGAGGTAAGCTTACTATCAGCGGAAGTGTGGGGCTTAATACAGCTAAAGTTGTTGTCGAGCAGACTAGTGATGGAGTAAAGGACGTATATGTCTTGAGTAAATATGTGAAGGGGACGAAAGGCTGGAGTTACAATGTTTCAGAATTATTGGGTAATCTTAAACCGGGAGAAAATATATATGATTTTTATGCGGTGGATGAAAAAGGTAATAAAAGTGGAACTACCCAACTGATTATCAATTACGACAAAGTTGCACCGGAAATCAAAGATGATTTAGAAGCTCCAAAACCTTTGACTTTCAATGGTAGTACTTCTTCAGACGTGAAGGTCGGGATAGTGAAGATAGAGGGCATTGTTAAAGGGGCAGAAAAGGTTGTGGTTAACGGATATACTTTAAGTAAATTTATTCCCGGTGATACAAAATGGATATATACGGCCAATGAATCATATGGCAATTTTAATGCGGGCATAAATGAGTTTGAAGCATACGCTTTGGCTCCGGACGGGACAAAATCCGATGTTTCCAGATTTACTGTCAATTATGATAAACCTGTCATACAGCCGAAAGATGTGAGTGGGTTTTAGCAGCAGTCCACACAACAAAAATTGTTCTGAAAGATTCCTTAAAGGTATTTTGTCTTGTTTATGTTGTGTTCTTCGTTTGTTATCGCATAGACCACTTCTCCATTTTCAGGTTTTGTCAGGTAGAAGAAGTAAGGGCTTTTTTGAGGGTTGGTGGTGGCGGAAATGGTGTTCAATCCGGGATTGCAGATGGGGCCGGGGGGAAGTCCTGTCCTTTTTCTTGTGTTGTACGGCGAATCTTTTTGCAAATCTGCGTAATATATCTTGTTGTCGCTCTTTTTGTACAGAAGAGTGGCATCGGCTCCAATTTGCCAATTGTTTTCAAGCCTTTTCCATAGTATCCCTGCGACAATAGGGAGATCTTTCGCGGTACGAACCTCTTTTTCTACAATGGAAGCCATTACTATGTATTCGAAGAGGCTATATTTGTCGTTATCGAACTTTAATGAGTCTATTTTTTTTCCGAAATTATTTAGCATCATTTGGATTAGGTCTTCGCAACGGAAATTTAATGGGTCCACATAATATGTGTCAGGGAAAAGGAATCCTTCGAGTGGCCTATAAAGGTCTTTTTGCTTTTCTTTATCTAAAAAAGGATATTTTTCGTACTTGTCGAAGTTTTCTACTGCCTTGATGAATGTTCCGGATTCAGTAAGTCCAAGTGCTGTGATTTTTTTATCGATATCGTCTATTTTGGATCCTTCGGTAATGGTTAATACCGTTTGTGAATTTTCCTTTTCGGTAAGAGATGACGCGATTTCGGTAATTGTTTGTGATTTCTGAAGCAGGAAGCGACCGGCTACTATCTTTCTGTCCAGATTTTCTGATTTCAGGTATCGATTGAATGTTCCGCTATCGATGATAAGTCCTTTTTGTATCAATCTTTTGCTTATTTCAGCTACAGTTTCACCTTTGTTTATGACAAAAGATGTCTTGGTTGTGTCATTGGGGTCGACAGCTGTAGTTATAAGGTGTTCGTAGCGTTGGTTTTCATATAGATACCAGATAAAAGACAGGATAATTATCCCAATAACTATAAGGATACCTTTTTTTTGCCGTTTTGCCTTTAAGATGCGATGACGATGGAATACCATTTGTGCGGAATGTTATTTACCCATGTTTGGTAGTCCCATGTCTCCCATAACCCCCTTCATTTTTTCGGCGGCTATCTGTTGAGATTTCTTTACTGCCTTGTTGAAAGCCTTCACTAGGTTTTCTTCGAGTTTTTTGGGGTTAGAATGTTCTTCAGCGGGGATGTTGACATTAATTACTTCTTGTTCTCCGTTTATAATTACAGTTATTCCTTCCACTTCAGCTTCGATGTGGATGTTGTTTAGTTCTTTCTTAATCTGTTTAGCCTGTTTTTGAAAGGCATACATATCCTTTATCTTGTCGAACATGGTGATTTTTTTGTTATGGTAGTAAAGATTTTAGGGGTGACGATGATTAGAGTCAATCCAATAAAAAATGATATTGCGCTAAACTTGGCTTTTATGTAAACTTTCACTGCAATTTTTCTTTTTATATATTATGGAAACGCTTCAAATCGATGCAAAATTGCGTGACACAAATGTTTTAGCCAAGAATTTGCGCGCGCAGAAAATAATCCCGGCGGTTTATTATGGTAAGGGTAAAGAGCCTATGTCTTTGCAGATGGAATATCAGCCTTTCAGAAAAGCTTTTATAAAGGGCGGATACAGTCAGCTTATGGATCTTAATGTTGACGGTAAGAAATATAAGGTACTGGTACAGGAAGTTCAGTTTGAACCCATGACCGGTCTTATAAGGCATGTTGATTTTAAGAATATTAATCTTAAAGAAGAAATTATTACACATGTTCCTGTGGAAGGTGTGGGTATCGCTCCTGCCGTAAAGGATTTTGGAGGTATACTTACTACGGTAAAGCATGAGTTGAAGTTGAAGTGTCTTCCTATGGATTTGCCTCATATTATTGAAGCGGATTTGACTTCTATAGTTGATTTCGCCCATCCGATACATGTTAAGGATATATCCATACCTAAGGGAGTAACTGTTTTGGACGATCCTGATGATGTAGTATTCACAGTTTCCGCACAGAAGGTAGAAGAAGAGGCTCCGAAAGTCGAAGAGGCTGTTGCTGTTCCTGTTGCCGGTGAAGTTGCCGCTGCTCCTGCCGCTGAAGTTAAGGAGGGTAAGAAAGCTTAGTTCGGGAAATGTTAATTTGAATTTTAAAAACCCCGTTTATGATAACGGGGTTTTTTTTTAAAGCGAGGAGGGATACTTTAGGTTCAGCTTTTCTAGTTTATAAGTTGTTCCAGTATTTTGTGCATGTCATTATATTTAGTCTCACCGGATTCCATCTTATCTGTTATTTGTGTAATGTTATTTTCTGTGTCTTCGGTGGTTTTAAGGTTTAAGGTTATTTTTGATCCTATCACAATCTTTCCCATAATTTTCGACATCGGCCAATATATCCTTTGTCCGTCATCCATAGACTCAAGGATTAAGCGGTCGTTTTCAATTGCGATTACCTTTACGTTCATTTCTGATTTTTCAGAGGAGGGGATTTTATTCATGTCTTAGATTTTGTATTAATTGATTTTATTAACTTAAAAGGCCTCCGTTTTTTGTCCGGAGGCCTTTTATCTGTTCTTTAGTTAATGACTGTTAGTGAGGCCAATACGCCTGCGATGATGAGAGATACTGTGTTTATTACCTTGATGAGACTGTTGATGGCCGGTCCGGCTGTGTCTTTGAAGGGGTCACCTACGGTGTCTCCGACAATGGCGGCCTTGTGGGCATCAGATCCTTTTCCTCCGAATTTTCCGTCTTCGATATATTTTTTCGCGTTATCCCATGCTCCGCCGCCGGTGCACATCTGTAATGCCAAGAGGAATCCTGTCACGATTACACCTACAAGTAAACCTCCAAGGCTTAAAGGTCCAAGAAGGAAACCCACGATGATTGGAGCAAGTACCGCAAGAAGTCCGGGGAACACCATTTCTTTAAGTGCCGATTTTGTTACTATGTCCACGCATTTTGCGTAATCTGGCTTGTCTTTGCCGGACATGATGCCTTTCTTGGTCTTAAACTGATGTCTTACTTCTTCAACTACTTTAAAGGCTGTTTTTCCTACCGATTCCATGCATGATGAGGCAAACAGGAAAGGTAGGAGTCCTCCGATGAATAGACCGATTAGGACACGATAATCCGTAAGGTCAAATATGAAATTCTGGCCTTTTGCTCCAACAGAAAGCTCTTCCGTATATGCCTGAAAGAGTACCAGGGACGCCAGTGCTGCGGAGCTTATGGCATAACCTTTTGTGACAGCTTTTGTCGTGTTGCCCACCGAATCGAGAGCATCGGTGTTTTGGCGGACATCTTCCGGCAGTTGAGCCATTTCGGCGATTCCTCCAGCATTGTCGGTTATAGGCCCGTAAGAGTCGGTGGCGATAACCATACCTGTTGTGGAAAGCATGGCTACGGCAGCTATGGCGATGCCGAAAATACCGTTATTAAGAGTAGATGTTTCTCCAAAATAGTAAGCAAGAAATATGCTTACAACTATAAGTACTACAGGAAGGAAAGTGCTTTCCAACCCTACAGCAAGTCCGGTGATTATGTTTGTTCCTGCGCCTGTCTGGGAAGCCTTGGCTATTTTTTGGACCGGAGCATATTCTTTGGCCGTGTAATATTCGGTAATCAATGTGATGAATACGGTTACACCCAAACCGACAAGTGCCGCGAAATAGATGTAAACGTCTCCGATGAAATATCTGTTTGCGAAATAAAATCCTAGGGCGGATAAAAGACCGGTGATTACCATTCCTTTATATAGGGCCCTCATTATCTTTTTGGATTTATCCAGTTTAACGAAGAAAGTTCCTATGATAGTCGAAATTATCGATATGGAACCTAATATCAGAGGATATTCGATACCCAATTTTCCAATCATCCCGGTAAGTGTCGATGCGGCCAGAATCATGGCTGCGATAAGAGTCACAGCATATGTCTCGAACAAGTCGGCTCCCATGCCTGCGCAGTCGCCTACGTTGTCACCAACATTGTCTGCTATTACAGCCGGGTTTCTCGGGTCGTCTTCCGGAATGTTCTGCTCTATTTTACCCACAAGGTCGGCTCCCACGTCAGCGGCTTTTGTGAATATTCCGCCGCCTACACGTGCAAACAAAGAAACAAGCGATGCGCCGAAACCGAAACCGATGAGCAACTTAGGTGCTTCATCTGACGGGATGTTTAGCGCGCCTGTAAATATAAGGTAGAATGCGCTGACTCCGAAAAGGGCCAGACCGACTACGGCAAGGCCGGTAACAGATCCTCCCTTGAAGGCTACGGACAGTGCTGACTGAAGGCTGTGTTTTGCGGCTTCGGCGGTTCGGACATTTGCCCTTACGGATACGTTCATTCCTATGTATCCGGCGAGGACTGAAAATCCTGCACCTACAAAGAAGCCGATTGCCGTTAGCAGGCCATTGTTATATAAGCCTTTGGGCAGGGCAAACGCCAATATCAAAAACAATACTACGGTGAAAAATCCGATTGTCATCGATTGTCTGTTCAGATATGCGGTCGCGCCTTCCTGGATGGCTTTCGCGATTTCGACCATCTTGTCTGATCCTGTCTTCATCTTCAGGATTGAGATAGTCAGATATACTGCGTACATCAAGGCTATAAGACTTACGCCTATCGCAATAAGCGGTACATTCATTGTGTTTTTTATTAAGAAATAATGTGTTTCGACTTGGGTTTTATTATAGACAAAAGCCATTTTTTTTGAATATATTTTACATAGTTCCGTTTGATTTTATTGCTATTTGTTGTTTCATAATGTCGTTTGTTTCTAAAAGTTGATTTTAGTGTTATATGTTCCATATAATGTAAAAAATCAGGGGTTTAAATCGAACGAAATTATTTTTTAACTTAACCTTAAAAATGATAGAAGAACGGCCTGAACATCAAGCTAGTCATACTCATCCGCATCCGCATACTCATCCACATGAAGCTGCTCATGCACATGAAGCTGCTCATACTGAACATCATGCCCATAAAGAGGGTACAACTGCCGAACATCACACTGTCCATCATGCCGCCCATTCTGCGGGTAACGGGTTTAATCTGAATCTGGGAAAAGAAATGGAATTGCCAAAGTTTGATCCGAAAGATCTCGATTATAAAGCAGGATTAAATGTTACTTTTGATATATTGCAGTTGAAACAGCCGGCAATAGAGGTTGCCGCAAAATCAGAGAAGTTCAATATGCTTGCTCTTTTATATCTGGTCTTTGGTGTAGTTGCTAGTCCGCTGGCTTATCAGATATTTGGAATGCAGTTTTTGAACATGAGAATCTGGCCGTCTATTGGCGGAACTATAACGAGTATGATTGTGGGGGTAGTAGTAGCGGCAGTTGCTTTATATATAACAACACTGGTTGCTACAAAGGTATTTAACGGAAAGGGAACTTTTTCCGAATTTTTTAGAGTAATGGGGTTGGCTTATCTTGTATATGTGTTATCTGTCGTCGGTGTATTACTTCCTCCTTTTGCTCCATTGATAGGATTGATTGTCGGAGTATGGGTGCTGGTTGTCGAATATCTGACGCTCAAAACCGTTTTTGGCCTGGATTCGACTAATGCGGTTTTGACTATCATCGTTACCATAGTAGCCATCGTGGTTCTTGGCTTTGCTTTGGCAGGATTTGGTCTTGGTACGGCAATTTCGGCTAATCAGATGGGACTTGGTGCGGGAGGTGTGTCTTTGACAAAATAATCTGACTTGTCAATAATTGAGGAAAGGTTGTCCGGTAGTTCCCAGACAGCCTTTTTTTTGCTATAATATATGGATTTATAAAGGAGAATTATGCCTGAACAGGATGTCGGAAAAAACAGCTCGGTAGTCCAAAATCAAGGCCAGACGGGGCAGGTTTCTTCGGCGCAGGCGGGTATTCCGGTAAAAAGGAGGAGACCTCGAAGAAGACGAAGGAAAAATAATGCTGTTATCGCCGGGAAAATCGGACAGCCGAATATATCTGCAGGTGAGGTTGGTTTGTCTGCGGAAAGTAAAGTTCCGATAATCCCGATGGAAAACGTTATTTCTCAAGAGAATACCTCTAAAGTTAAGCCGGAAGATGCGTCTTCACAACCTGATTTTGCTGTTGAAGAATCGAATATCGAATCTTTGGATACGCAAAACACCGTTATTTATCAGAAAACCGATAATCAGTCGGTGTCTATACTCGACCCTGCCGATTTGTCGGCTAAAAATTCGGGTGTTTCATCTTTGCACGAAGAGGAGGATGCGATGGATGGTGATGATGAAAAATTGGCTTTAGAACCAGAAAATATTCCGGTGGAGGAAGAAAATACAGATAAGAATAGTGATGATGAATCGATTGTGGAAGAAGTTCAGGTATCTAAGCCCGATGAACCGGAGGTTATAGAGGCGGAGGAAGTTAAAAGTGATGAGCCGGAAAAAGTAAAAAACGGATTGAATGTGGCGGATTTTGGGGATAGATTGCTCTTTTTCGTTAAGTCTTTGCTGTCCGGTATTCCCGGGGCGGCGGTTTTTATGGGTGGATTTTTGGTGAGAGTTTTTAGAGGGTTCAGGTTAAGGTATCTGTTTATGCTTATCTTTGTAGGATTAGTTGTAGGTGGCGGTTACTTTTTTGTGTATTCGGGATTGATGAATAATACATATAACGGGGTCATGGCTTTGTTTGTGCCTAAGAAAGAAGAAATCATTGAGGTCCATGTCAGTGAGAACGACCAGCGGATGTTCGGTATTAACACGGCAAATCTGTTTGCGGCTAATTTTGGTTCGGTTAAAGATTACACCCCCAATCAGATTATAGTCGCGGATTACTTTGGGAGGTTGATGGAGCCACAAGTCAAAGGGGAAACCGGCATAACTGCGGCTTCATATTTCGGTGAATTGATGGATCAGGCCAAAGATATCAATGAATTCGTGAAGTATATGGAAAATCTGGCCGCTTTGCAGAACCGTTATAAGGTGGATGTATATGCTATGCTCGATATGACTTTAAAAAGGGATTCGGCATTGCTCGCTTACCTTGCTGACCTTAAGGCGGCGCGTGAAAAGAGCCTGGAGATGTACAGAAGTATTAAGGTAAACATCGACGATATCAAATTATCCTATGACAGTCTGACTCCTGACAAAACCAAATATGAGGGTGATTTTTTCACGGCGATGAGTGAGCTTCAGCCGGAAAAGAGTGATGTTCTTCTGAAGGGTTTCGTTGATGTGGTGCAAAAGCAGGCTGCCTTAAAGGCAAGGTTGGGAGCTTTGGACCAGCTTGCCGCATATTACGAGAACGCGTTGTCCAAATTGGATAAGAGAATATCTGCTGTTGAACAGAATCAGGAGGCTTTGATAAACGGAATAAGGGTTGTCGATGTTCCGGGGAGCGGTGTCGATGTAATTATCCAGCCGCAGGCAGTAAAGAACTAGCTGACATGAAGGCTTCGGCTTTGCATTATTGGCTTAATGATGTTATTCTTTGTGGCGGATTTTTGGAAAATCAAGTCGAGATGGCTGACTTTAAGACCATATTACAGGAAGCAATTGATTCCAGGCCCGATTTGGATGAAGCCATGGTTAGTTTGGCTTATGAATATATGGAGAAGGTCTGTGGCGGAAGAATCAGAAAGACCGGAGATACCGTTATGGACCATGTATTGGGGGTTTTGAAGATATTGATTCCTTTACATCCTGACGATAAGACGATAATCGCCGCGTTATTGCATGATGCTCCGAAAAGTCCGGACTATAAACCGGATGAGGTAAGGGCTCTTTTTGGCGATGATGTTTGTTCGATGGTGGAATCGGTGAATTTGCTAAGGCGTATCAAATCTTCCGATCAGAAATCGGAGCTGGAGAGTTTCAGGAAGATGTTTCTGGCAATGGCTAAGGATGTCAGGGTTGTCCTTATAAAGATGTCGGATCGTCTTCATAATCTTATGGTTGCGGATAAGACGGATGTGGAAGAACGGAAACTTTTGGCGCGGGAAACTATGGATATATATGCCGCTGTCGCTTCAAGGCTTGGTATCTATAAGTTGAAGGTTCAGTTGGAAGACATAGCTTTCAAGTATCTCTATCCGCAATATTACGAAAACGTTAAGTCGCAGTTGGATGAGTATATGGAGAAGATGGGAAAAGATATAATAGATGTCAGGGATGAGCTGGAGTCTTTATTGAAGAAAAATGGTATTGATGCCAGAGTCGAAGGTCGTATAAAAAATCTATACAGTATCTACCGTAAGCTGAAACTAAAGAGCCATGCTTCCATAAACGATTTGTACGATATTTTTGCGATGAGGGTTATTTTGGCTAACAGATATACCAAGGGGCAGCTCGTTAACGACCAGTTATATGCTGTCCTTGGTCTTATACATTCGAAATGGACTCCTTTGACTAATCGCTTTAAGGATTATGTTGCGGTACCGAAGCCTAATGGTTATCAAAGTCTGCATACGGCTGTGGTGGGGTTATCCCGCGGTGGTTTTCATGCGACTGAAATACAGATCAGAAATGAATCCATGCATTATCAGTCGGAGTTCGGAATCGCTTCGCATTGGCTTTATGACGATACCAAGAAAATAAAAAATACGGATAAGGTTAAGCAGTCCGTGGCAGATACCGGGAATTCGAAGAGTTACCATGTCTGGGTGGAAGAGTTGAGTAATCTTCAAAAGGAATTGAAGAGCGGCAGTGCAGTGGTTAAGGCGTTGAAGTTCGATTTTTTTAACGATAGGATCTATGTATTTACTCCCGGCGGGGATGTGAGGGATTTGCCGAAGGGGGCTACGCCGATAGATTTTGCCTATTCTATCCATTCGGATCTTGGTCAGCATTGTCAGGTAGCCAAGGTTAACGGCTCGGTTGTGCCTATGGATCATGAACTTCATAATGGAGAGATAGTCGAAATAATTACCAACAGTAGGTCGGAACCAAAGGCGCATTGGCTATCTTTTGTTAAGACTTCACTGGCAAAATCCAGGATACGCGCTTATCTGAAGGGTCCGGAGCAGAGCAGTAATTTCAGGGAAGGGAAGGAGACGGTTAACCGTCTGTTGGAAAAAGAGGGCAAGCCTTTGTTGGATGAGGATCTTTCGTTTTTGCATACGTACAGAGGAAGACAGCTTAGCTATAAGGAAAGGG
Organism: Candidatus Altimarinota bacterium; assembly: GCA_041752875.1. Taxonomy (GTDB): domain Bacteria; phylum Patescibacteriota; class Gracilibacteria; order UBA1369; family UBA1369; genus JTS-AC46. The sequence continues at coordinate 91,167 of JBGSVP010000001.1, read as the reverse complement.
TGACTTTGGTCGAAGATATAGGGAGGAAAGCGATTGTCGCCTCCACAGTACTGAAAAACCTATATAGGGAGAGGCGGCCTCTCAAAAAAGAAGTGGCTTTGGCGGCTAAGGTGAACAAAAAAATAGTTCCTACGGGCGGATTGGTTAATACCGGTAAGGAAGAGATTTTTATTTCAGGAGTTAGAGGCCTTCCGTTTAAGTTATCTGCATGTTGTAAGCCGAAGATGGGCCAATCTATTGTCGGCTATCTTACCAGAGGTAAGGCGGTGAGTATTCATCAGGATAAGTGTAAACTCTTAAAAAATGCGCCCGAACAACGTTTGGTGGAAGCGTATTGGGGCTGCGATTTCAAAAAACAGCGCATTCAAACATGATTTTTTCGGAAACCATTTCTTTCCCCGTGAAGTGTCCAAGGAAAAGATCACTAAACCGCTTTAATGTTTTGGCTTCGTCGTTGTTGAGTTTTAAGCCTGCCAATTGATGAAGCTCGGTGGTGGCAAGGTGGTTGATGAGCTTCATGATGTTGTAAGGGATTATCCGGTAGCATGTTTTTTCGCGCCGGCAGTCTTTGCAGGTGATGTGACTGTCTTCGTCGATAAGTATGTCGTCCTTTTCCTGCCATCTGTGCGAACAGGATGAGCATCTGGATATTTCCGGCAATACTCCCAAGGTTTTTAGTAATTTGATTTTGAAGCTTTCGAGGCAAAGAAAATCGTTTCCTGTCAGGCAAAGATGTTCAAGACTTTTTTTGACAAGCCTGTAGAGTGTTTCCGACTGCTCTTCTCCGCAAGTGGTTTTGTGGAAAATCTCTGTCATCAGAATTGCTGTCAGTGTTTTTGTGAAGTCGTCTCTAAGCGGTCTGAATGTTTGTACAGTCTGACATTGTGTAATCATGTAGCTGTTGTTCCCTTTATACAGCTGAAATCTGCAAATGTTGAACATCTCAAGGTGTCCCATCATGGGGCTTTCCAGCTTGCGGGAGTGTTTCGCTATCGCTTCGGTTTTTCCCAGAGTCGGTGAATAGAACGTGACGAACCTGTCGTGTTCGCCGAAATCGTTCTTCTTCAATATTATGCCTTCGGTGCTTAAGTTTCGCATTCTTGTTTAGGCCAGGTTAGGTCAGTTCACGGAGAGCTTGCCTTTGATATATTGCTGGGCCGCGGAATAACTGCAGATAATCGAAAGTACAAGCGTTATGCCCAGTTCGTAGATGAAAATGTTGTACAGGTTAAGGCTTTCGTAATAGGTCCAAAGATTACTGTCTTCGATCATGATGTTGTTTCCGAGTACAGATAATATGCAGAAACTCAAAATTACGGCGGCTGTTCCATAAAGTATACCTTCAAAGATGAATGGTGTCCTGATGAAATTCGGGGTCGCTCCGACCAGACGCATGATATAGATTTCATGCCGGCGGGTGTAAATGGTTAGCTGTATGGCATTGACTATCACCAGTGTCCCTCCAAGTATGAACACAAGGATCATCCAGAAAATCAGCTGTCTGACAAATTGGCTGATATTAGCCAGATTTTTTGCTACAGTCGAAATTATGCCGCTTTGGCCGCTCGCTTCTTCTGTCACATAGTTTTGCATCATGTTTTTGTAATCTCCCTGTTCCAGGAACTGTTGTATCTTAGCGTGGTCTTCAGGGCTGGCTGTGGTTATGCTGATGCTTGGGGGTAGGGGATTACGGATGTTGAATTTCTGAAGAAATTCAGCGGTCTTGGGGTGAGTCTTGGAAACTATATCCAGTGCGTCTTCTTTTGACGTATATTTGACATCTTTTACGCCGGCGATGCCGCGGATTGTTTCCGTAAGGTTGTTGGCGTCATAGTTTTCGATGTCGTCACGCAGATATATGACTATGTCCACTCTTTCGCTAAGCGACTGTAAAGCCTTGTTGCCTATGAACTGGACGGCAAGAATAATGTTGAAGATGAATATTATTACAGCTATGACCAGTATTGTCGCAAAAGAAAGGAATTTGTTGCGCCAGAAGTTTGCCAGTCCCAAATTCAGAGATCTGAAGAATGCTATAAATATGTTGCCGTTGTAGTCTTTTATTTTCGGTGCTTTTTTTTGTACGGACACTTTTGTCTAATTATGAATTAAAGAGTGGCTGATTTCTTCGGTTTCGATTTTTTCGTCAGATGTAATTCTCTTTTTGAGAAGCGAAGATTTGTAGACTTGCGGGAAATAGGCGTCCATGCGGACGATTCTGGTATCCATGTTCAAATCGATGAAAGTTTTGTTCAGCTTTTGTGTAAAGACTAGCTGGTCGTAGCCGAGTGCTATGGCTCCCGGTCTGTATTTGCGTACGACCTTGTATTTGTCTGTCAAATCTCCCAGGATTACTTTGTCGGCGATGCCGCTCTTCTTAAGAGCGTTTAATCTCTTCCGTTCGTTGTTTAACGGATTTTCTCCTTTTACCTGTCTTACGGTGCGGTCTCGCGCCACTACCACTATCAGATTGTCGCCCAGCTGTTTTGCCTGCTTAAGGTAGTATTCGTGTCCCGCATGCAGAATATCGAATGTTCCGAATGCCATGACGGTTTTTTTGCCTTGTTGTTCTTTCCTGAACATCATTGTCATTTTATTAGCGCGGTCCTGTCGGGGACGAAGAGGTTAATATACAGCAGAATGCCAAGAATCAAAACGGAAAGTGCTATGAATACTATATTGGCTATTTTTTTCTTTTCCGTAGGAATGGTTTCGTGGAGACTGGTCATCCCGTATATCAGGGCGGTCATTGCGAAGGGGATGTCCAGTATCCGGTTTATCACAAGGCTTGTCGGCATCATATAGTCGTTTGCGGTCATAAGTCCGGATATTATGTGTATCGAGCCTGTGACTATAAAGAAGGCCAGGGAAATTTTTTTTATGTTTTCTATCGTTTTCAATTTTGTTTGTGGTTTATTGCTTTTTTTCATCGGTTAGTATAAAGCCGTTTTGTTTTGGAGGCAAGGCACTTGGCTTTGATTCCAAACGTTATTTCGTATAGTATGGGTACAACTTTAAGTCATAGATTATGCTTTCTTTGGAGCAGGTAAAACATATCGCTAAATTGGCGCGTATTGGTATCGATGATGCCGCCGCCGAACGCTTTTCAAAACAGTTAAGCGGAATTTTGGATTATATGAGTCTGTTGAACGAAGTAAATACGGAAGGCGTGGAACTTACTTCGCAGGTAACCGGACTTAAGAATGTCACCCGGGCGGATGAAGTCACAAGATTCTGCACAGGTGAGGAACTGTTGGCATGCACGGAACTTCCTGTTGTGAAGAATCAGATTCAGGTTATGCAGGTTATAAAGAATTAAAATCGTATTGCTGAATAAAATATTTATACAAAATCCATTATGTTACATGAGCTGACTTTAACGGAGGCTTCGCAAGGGCTTAGGGAAAAGAAGTTTTCTTCAACGGAGCTGACGAATGCGCTGCTTGGAAGAATAAAAGATGTTAATCCGAAGCTGAACGCTTATGTGGGGATGTGTGAGGATTTGGCTTTAGAGCAGGCAAAAAATGCTGATGCCCGTCAGTCGAAAGGGGAGATGTTGTCCGTGCTTGATGGAATTCCGGTTGGATTGAAGGATATTTTCAATACCAGAGGCGTAAAAACGACCTGCTGTTCAAAAATTTTGCGCAACTTTGTCCCCCCGTATGATGCGACTGTAGTTGATCGGCTCTATAAAGCCGGAATGGTGCTGGTCGGCAAGATGAATATGGATGAGTTCGCTTGTGGTGGTTCTACCGAACATTCGTGTTTCGGTCCCACCAGGAATCCATGGGATTTGGATAGGATTTCCGGTGGTTCTTCGGGTGGAGGCGCGGCGGCGGTCGCGGCTGATATGTCTTTTTATTCTTTAGGGACGGATACCGGGGGATCTATCAGGCAGCCCGCTTCTTTTTGCGGATGTGTGGGGCTGAAGGTAACTTACGGGCGTGTTTCCCGCAGCGGTGTTACGGCGATGGCTTCTTCATGGGATACTGTGGGGCCTTTTACCAAGACTGTCGCAGATGCGGCAATGGTGTTGGGTCATATGGCGGGCACGGATGTCCGCGATTCCACTACGCCGAATGTCGCTGTGCCGGATTATGTGGCTGGATTAGGTAAGCCTCTTAACGGGTTGAGAATAGGTGTACCGAAGGAGTATTTCGGTGAAGGAATAGATCCTGAAGTGGAAAAGGTCGTTCGTTCGGCCATAAAGGAATATGAGAAGATGGGCGCAGTGGTCAGTGAAGTCAGTCTGCCTTATACGAAATATGCCGTCGCGGTCTATTATATTTCGATGCCGGCGGAATTGAGTGCTAATCTTGCGCGTTTTGACGGGATTCGTTTCGGTTCCAAGCCGTCGGGGCAAGTTAAGGATCTGGTCGACTATTATTATCAGGCCAGGAGTGAAGGTTTTGGAGATGAGATTAAGAGGCGCATAATGATCGGTACCTATGTTTTGAGTGCGGGTTATTATGATGCGTATTATAAGAAAGCGCAGAAGGTAAGGACTTTGATTAGAAGGGATTTTGATGAAGCTTTCAAAAATGTCGATGTTCTTATAACACCGGTATCACCTTTTCCCGCCTGGAAGGTTGGGGAGAAGATTGACGACCCTTTGAAAATGTATCTTGCGGATGCTTTGACGATTCCTGTCAGTTGTGCCGGAGTCCCCGGGTTGAGTGTTCCGTGCGGGTTTGTAGGGGAGTCGGGCAATTTGCCTGTGGGTATGCAGATAATCGGGCCGCAGTTTAGTGAGAATCTGTTGCTCCGTGTCGGCCATGCCTATGAGCATTCTACGCAGTGGCATAAGAAGAAACCCAATCTTTAGAACAGGCTGGATTGGTTTTCCAGGAGGATTGCTTCTTCCCTGGTTTTGATTGAGCCCACTTTCCTGATTGTCATTTCCGGATTGATTTGTGGCGAGTTCGTTGTTTGTGCCGAGTTTTCTGTGGGAATGTTCATCATCCCCGGGGCGCCTTTGGGTAGTATTATCGTCGAGTTGGTTATTTCGGCGAATTCCCAGACCATGTTGAAGATGGTTCTTTGTGTTTCGGCGATTTCCGCGTCTTCGATCATTACTCCGGTTGCGTTTTCCTTGAAAGATATTATGGCGACCTTGTTCCCATAGATTAGGATTTCGTTATTGAAATCATATTTTTCGATTGATACGAGTCTGGTTTCCCTTAGATATTGTTTGTCTTTGGATTTCAGCGTGTTGCCCTGTTCGTCGTCGGGGTTTATGCATTTTGTTATGATGCTTATGTTTGTTCTTTTATGAATAACTTCTTCGTCATAAGCGGGCCAAAGTCTTTTGATTATTCCGTAATTGCTGAAGTTAAGGATCTGCATGTCTTCAAGCTTTCTTGTTGAGGGATTGTCTTCGGCGGCATCGATGTTTCTTTTCATTTCCGCCAATAATTGGATATAGATGTTTTTTACCCCTTCCAACCCTTCAAAATGTTGTACTTTCGGTTGAGAGGTCTCTCCATGCAGTCTTTTCAGTTCAGGAAGGACATCGTAAAGTTCTCCGGCGCGGCGTTTGAATTCGTTTGCGACCAATTCGGGGTCAATGGCGCTAAAATATTTTATGTCCCGTTTGATGATGTAATTAACCATGCCCTTTTTGACCAGCTTTTCCAGGATGTCATAGGTGGTTACACGGTTTATCTTGGCTTTTTTGCCTATCTCGGATACGGGATTGGTGCCTATTTCCAGGTTAGCAAGGTAAATCTTTGCTTCCTTGTCGGTCAGGCCGAGGTTTTGGAGTGTCTTGATTAGCATGTGGATTTAATGGTTATTATGGATTTGATATGTTTGGTCTAGTGGGCAAGTTCGATAATCAGTTTTTCCAGCGCGAGGCGGAATTCGCTTTGGTCATCGGTTGTTGTCTTTATTCCTCCGCTTTTAATGGAAATATCTATATTTAGGACTTTGCGGTAAGCGGTCTTTAGTTTGTTCAGATCGAAGTTTTTGCACTGATTCATGCTGTTCGTGACGGTAAAAGGTTTTTCTTTCAGTTGCACTATTATCTTCTGGGAGGTCATTTTTTTATCCATGCAGGATTTTACCTGAAGGAGTATGCGAAATTGCCGGGCAATCATGTAGAAAATCTGGAAAAGGTCTTCGCCGCCGCGAACCATTGCTTTTAGTATTGCTATCGCCTGTTTCGTGTTTTTCGCGGCGATGGCGTCGGTAAGTTTGAAGATAGACGCGGTTATATTGGGATCAACTATCTTTTCGATGGTTTTTGCGGTTATTGGTGAACCGTTGGAGTAGATAGTGAGTTTTTCCAGTTCCTGTGCCATCTGCCAGAGATCCGGGCCGACCATTTCCGCGAGCAGATCGGCTTCGCGGTGACCTATGGATGCGTTTTTCTTTTGCATCTCCTGTCTTATCCATGTGCTTAACTCTCCGGGTTCAAGATGTGGGAATCCTTTTATCTGGCCATTTTTTGTTAGTCTTTTATAAAGGGTCGTGCGGGCATCCGGCTTTTTCGATTCTATGAAAACAAGAAGGCAGTGTTCGGGCAGTGTGTCGAGTTGTTCCGCTATCTCCTGCTGTTCTTCCGTGCTCCCTGTAGCCAGATAGTCGCTTATGATTATGAGTTTCTTTTCGCTAAGGAAGGGTAGTGTGTTGATGGCGTTTCTGAATTCGCCTGGGGTAAGGTCATCCTTTTTGTTGACCTGGAAAAACTGGACATTGAATTCTCCGTATTTTTTTTCGAATTCTTTGCGCCAGAGTTTCAGCCGTTGTTGCGCGGTGTATGTGTCTTCGCCGGTGAACAGGAATAGGTTGGGTTGGGACATCGGTTTTTCTGTCGAAAAGTAATGCGGGGGAAGATTAGCATTTCCGGTTAAGGATTTGAATTGCGCGGACCCTGTATTTGTTTGCTAATAAAAAGCCCTCCGGTGTAAGTGTTGTCGCAGAGGGCTTTTGTGTTGTCTGAATTTTCTACATCAGGTTATCGGGCTACGTCGCTTTCCGTAAGATTAAGCATTTCCCGCAGTCCCGGGGGTGTGTTGAGTATGATGCGCTGGTCGAATCGGATGGTGATGGCGGCATTGTTTTCGGACGGATCGCCGGCGAAAGTCCTCTTCATGAAGAGAGGCTGGATGTCACCGTAAACGGAGCCGTAGATGGTTAGGAGACTGGTCGAAGTGACATCTTTGTTAGTCGGGCCGGTTCCGGAGTATAGTTTTCCGGAGTCAGTCCTGTCACCTTTTTGAACGAAGTAAACTCCTGCCAGTTCTTTTACGTTCTTATCTATATATATGTTTCCGTTCAGGACTATGAATGCGACTGAAGGTGTTTCCTGGATGGAGTTTATGGAAGTGGTGTTGTCGTATTTGATGTCTTGTCCGATTATCAGGTCGTGGTTTTCGATGATGAATGTTCTTGCTCCGGAAGGGATTGTTACTTCGCTGTTTACGGTAAGGTCGCCATCGGTAATTCGGTATACCTTATTGTCAGGATACCTTAATAGCAGTGATGATAAATCCTCGGCGTTGAGGGTTTCCCATCTTGCTATTCTGGTCTTGTTTTCTTCGATGTTGTTAGCAATGGAAGTTTTCTGCCAGGCTTCGCCCGGGCGCAGTTTTACTTCGCAGATTTGGCTGGAAAGTTTATTGGAAACGGATTGGCCGTAGAATTCTTGCAAATCGGAATTTAGTGTTCCTGCTTGTCCCATGGAACAGATTTCGTGGCTTATACTGAATATCTTGTTGGCGGGAAGTCCGGTGCTTGGAGTATTCGGGGGAGGAGGATTTCCCGGAACAACGATTATTCCGGTACTGCTCTTATATTTGGAACATTGATTGATATCTATTCCGGAGTTCAGGTCGCTTTCCAGGAAGATGTCGCCGGCGGCGCGGGTCAGGATGTATTGGCAGAAGACCTGGACGATGGCTTCGTTGCTGGTGATGGTGCCATATGTTTTTTCCGGTAAATTTGCTTCATTGTTTTCATAGACTCTGGTGTCTTTGGCGGTGGCTTTATTAATGTATTTTTCTTCGCAGACGATGCCTTCTTCGCACACGCTGTCTTTAATTAAACTATCAAGTTTTGCCGAGTATTCGATTTTGATTGGTGTTGATACTTTGAACAGTTTTAGAGAACTGCCGATGTCGCCTTCGTAGCAGTTTACCTTTTCTTTATCAGGCATGGTGATTGATCTTGTTTTTATTTTCCCTCCTTCGGTATAGGTTTCGTATTTGGTTGAAGGGCAGATAGATAAATCCGGTTGCAGTGACATATTGCCGTTATATGATATCTTTCCGCCTTTTGTGTATTTTGTGCCTGCAGGTAATACTTCTCCATCTATGCCTCCTGCTATCGGGTCGGTGATGGTGGCGGAGGTAATCCCTTTGGGTGTGAATTTGAGCTGGTAGGTTAAGATGTTAGAGCCATCCTGGTAATTGGATTGGACCGTTACTATTGACGGTTTGTTAAAGTTGAATCCGCCGCGGTTTCCTTTGACGTATTTTTCGAGGGTAGGTTTGTCGGAGGAGGGGGGAGGGGGCGGGGTGAGTGAGTCGTTACAATCACTGGGTGAGCCGGTTGCATAGGCTCGGACAGGTAAATTGGTGGCGATGATTTGGCACTTATCGCTATATGAAGTCTTATAAGGTGGTCCGTTGTTTACAATCCATGTAAATTCACCCGTATAGTTGTTGACGCTTATGCAGACCTGGTTACCTTTTCTGGTTAGTTCGAAGTTACTGCATCTGTTGCCCCCGCCGCCACCGCCATAGGTTTCCTTTACCTCTTGGTAGCATGCGCTCAAGTCCGGGTTATTAACAGAGGAGACACTTAGGACTTTGGCTGTTACTTTAGCTGATGCAGGTGATGTGGAATAAAATTTGTTGAGAAAAGGTTCTGCGCTTGACTTGGTTTCTGAAGTTTTCTCTAACGTTCCCGGACTTCCGGTCCAGCCTAAAGTGATATCGTAATTAGCAGAATTCCCATTGGAATCGATGAAATGGGCTTTTGCCGTGAAGTTTGTTTGTTCGTTGAGGTTGATTCTATTTGGGGTGAGTTCCAGTCTTGTACATTTGGGGGGATTGTTGTTTGGTTTTTTAACAACGGTGACGGATTTTTCGCAATTTGTCGCCGGTGGGTTTGCAGAGGCTGAAATAATTGTTCCAACGGTGCCGTTGCTGAAGTTTACGGAACATCCCTGGGGCAGATTGGATAGAGAAAAAATGGGTGGTTGTGTGGCGCAAATTCCTCCTATGCTTAATGTTCCGTTTGTTGTTGACCAGTTTATTCGGTCAACAGGTTTTCCGTCAGAATAAGTACCGCTTGCTTTCAGAATTGTCAGTGCTGATCCTTCATATATGGGACTGGGCTCGGCTGTGACGGAGAACGATGTACAGTAAGGCGGAGGCGTGGATTTGTGTTTGATGATTATCTTTTCTTCGCAATCTGTCAGATTTGAGCCGGAAGGTGTTCCTCCGACTGCTTTTACGATGAGTGTAATGTCTGAAGTCGGTGAGGCGGGGATAGTGTAGATGACATTCTGGTCCGGACTTGTTGCTGTAATCGAAGTTGATGGCGTACCGCCCGCGGTGAATGTGCCTGTGGAAGGTTCGGACGTATACTGATAGCTCAAATTGGTTAATTTATCGTCTTTATCTACATTAAGGTGCATGTTGAGCCGGGTGGGAGGATTAGGCGAATTCAGATCTATGATGTTCGGCATTGGCGCATTGTTTTGGTCCAATATTTTGAGGTCATTACACTTTAGGGATGTGGTTTGTTTTGGAATGTTGAATTTGGCATTGCAAGGTTCGGCTATTTTATTGGTATCTGCGTAATATGCCTGTACTCTCACCTCTACGTCAGAGCCTCCGTCATAAGTTGCTGTCGAGGAGCTTGTCTGGTAATTCCCGTTGGAAGGATTGCCGTTGTCAAAGGTCCCGCTTCCGGCAGACCATTTGTAGTTGAGTGCGACCGACTTTTCGGCCGGAATGAAACTTGGGGAGACGGATATATTGACTGGGATATTTGGTTGTACGGCCTTTGTATTTACCGTTTTTCCATTTTGGGTGAGGTTGAGGGAGAGGGAGGAGCAGGTGGGGGGAGTGGGAGGGGGTGGAGTTTTTTTCCAGACGGTTGAGGTTGTGCCAATCGGGAACCAGAAATAATTATATTTTCCTTCTATTTTTTCTATTTCTTTAAATTCAGAAGGTGAAGGTAATAGGGCGCACCATCCTGTGTTAAAATCGCATTTGCCTTGGGAATTGAGGCTCCCAAATTTGTTATTGTTTTGAGCGGCGTAGGTTTTCCCTATAGCAAAATTACGGATCAGTATTCTTGATGTAGTTGTTGCGCTCCAAGCGTTGGTTGGATGATTGTTGTTGTCGAATGTGGTAAGCTGTACTTTCTGTCCGAATTTTCTGAAGTTTTCGTCCGAGGAGTTGAAATTAGATTTTTGATAGTTAGGATCGGAAGGTGAAATGTTTTTATTTTTAGGATTGTTTTTTTCGATGTTTTCTCTTATTACAGAATCTAAATCAGGGTTCTTTCCCAATATTGTCGGTTGATATTTGTATCCTTTTTGGGTTCCGAATGTCCATATTACTCCTTTTTCGTTTTTTTCTACTCGTATGCCACCGTAGAAATCTTCATTTTGTATTTCTCCATCGCAGTCAAGTAAAGGACTAAGTATTGAATTTATTTGATCAATTGTGTATTTGTTTTCCAGGTTTTTAGGATATGTAGTTACGCATTCGATTTTATTGATATTCACTTTAGTATCAGGGGCGAAATCTATGGCAAATTTTGCTACCATAGATTCGTAGTAAAAATCATCCTGTAGTGAGTCATTGAAGTAATCATGTGTATGTTCTGCTTTTGGCCCGTGTTTTTCTTCTGCACCTGTTATTAAAGGAATATCTGAAGTGTCGGTTATGCTTGAATAGTTGTTTGAATTAGGAGTGTATGGTTGCGCCGTGTATGGAGAGGAAGTAGGTATAGTTAAATGATTTTTACATACGCTTTCACTGACTTTGTTAATCCATGGTCTTAGCGCTTCATCGTAATTGGCACTTACTGTAATATTCCATGGAAAAACAGCCAGATCACATAGTTGACGTGTGATATTTAGCTTGGCCGCATTTGCTGTGTTTACGAAAAACGTTAGCGATATTGCCGTAAATAGTATTTTTAGTACTAGATTTTTATGTTTTTGTATTTTCATTTTTGTTTTTTATTATATTTCAATTGATTTTTATAGTCGGCAATAATGGGATATACGAGTTTTTAACTGATGTTGTTTAGTCAGGTATTTGTTCTCCTTGTTTAGGTATTTCAACAGCGGGGGTGCTCGTCGGATTTCCTGGATTTGGGTTTATGCTTCCAGCTTGAATGTTATTTGTCTGTTTATTGGTATCGAACTTTATTATCCATAGTGCAAACAAGAAACTTGCGATGATTATCGCTATTATTAGATATAGATTATATTTTTTATGGGTTTTAATTTTATGTTTATGCATTTTGATTAATTCAAAAATTAATTATGATTTCAAAATCATTGATCGGCAGCTTGTTCTCCATCTTTTGGTGGTTCAGCAGGTGCGGGGGTCGATGATCCGGAATCGGGTTTTTCGCTTCCCGGGCCGACTACTACTTCTCCTCCTTGTCCGGGAGTTGGTTCTGCTGCTTTAATCCTATCTCCACTCCCCGGTAATCCCAGTTTCGGTTCTGCTGCTTTAATCCTATCTCCACTCCCTGGTAATCCCAGTTTCGGTTCATCTGTTTTAGGCGGTGGTGTTTCCTCCTTCGGTGGTTCTCCTTCACCCTTTTTTTCCGGTGGGGTTTCTTTTACTTTTACCTTTTCCGGTATAGCGATGCTCGCCGATACTCCTCCCCATAAAGCGAGGAATTCTTTGTAGAGTTTCGTCGTTACCGATGTCATGGCTTCGCCCTTTGCGCTGTAGATCGACGGGCCGCCTTCTTCCGGCTGAATAAGCTTTACTCCTATCTCGTCGTTGTTTGTGATAGCGAAGTTTCCGCATTTGTTGAATACTCCGGTCTGAATCTTGTGGCGGAATGTGAACAGGTATTTTAGTCCGGTTTCTTTGTCTTCATGGATTGCGCTTTCGTGGCCGGCGTCTGTTTCGGCTCTGATCCATTTAACCAGGTCGGCAAAGGCTTTGATAGCTTCCTGGTTATTCTTTGTCTCTCCTTTGCTGTAGTAATCGGTCAATCCTTTGTATTTCTTTTCTCCAAGGATAAATATAAGGTGGTGTAAGGATGCCACTTTTCGGGTGAAAGGGTTTTCCATGAATGCTTCTATGTCTTTCGGAGCCATTTCTCTTGATGTATCCAGTCTGCCTAAAGGTGCGACTTGTTCTTTTAGCAAAAGAGCCAATTCGTAGTCTTCTGCCGGTTGTTTCGTGTTAAGAGCTTCGGTGTAGTCTTTTCCTATTATGTAGCCGTACGGATTATTGTCCGTTCCTCCGTTCAGAAGTTGGTTCAATCCGCCTTCTTTGCCTTTTCCGTATCGGCCGATGGCCACTGCCGTCGATGTTCCGAGTTCGAGTTTGGACGGATTCTGGTTGATGCTGATACCTGAAATGTCGTCGATGGCCTTTTGAGCAAGTCTGTCTGCTGAATTGGCTATCTTTATTCCTTGTTTGCCCAGGTCTTCGATTCTTTTTTCGAAGAACGGTTTGAGTACGAAATCGCGTGCCCATTCCAGTCTTTTCTTGAGTGCTTCGGGGCCGCGGCCCATTCCTTTAAGTTCGGTGTAGCGGAGCGTGGAGCATTCGACCATCAGCTGTTCTTTTTCTGTACCGTTAAGGTTATTGATTCCTTCTTTCTGTGTAAATTCATCGAAGAATTTGAACAGGTCTTCTTTTGTATATGAGGGGCGGTCTTTTACATCTTTCCCATCCTGGTTGGTTATGGAAAGGAATGTTTCACCTCTGCTGTTTTTGAAACGGTAAAGTTTTGCCGCCAGTTCTTTGATGTTTTCACGGACTTCTTCTTTGCTTTCTTCTCCTCCATAAAGAGCTCTGTCAGACGCGTCATTCGCGTTTCTGATTCCCGCCGTTGTCATTTTCGGGATTTTGCTTTCGATTACGGCTTGCGGTTTTTCTTTTTTCCCTTCTTTAATTATAGAGTATTCAGATTCTCCTTTGTTTTTCATTAGAACTATATCTTGTGGTAATCGGAATTGTCCGTTTTCGGTAAGGAATTTGTTGGTGGAAAGTAATATTACCGAGTCTTTGTATGCTCCGTGTCTGTCTTCGAACGGATAAGGCTTGTTTTGTCTGCTGAAATACAGATTGCGCAGACTGTTCGGGTCTTTCATGAATAGACGCCCGTCTTGTAACACCGCCACTTCTGGGCCTATGATGACTTTGATGTTGCCGTCCGTCATCGATTTCAGAAATTCGATTTCCACCAGTTTTGATGGAGTCACAGTGAGTTTTAATCCTATTTCTTTAAGTCCTTCGTTGTATTTTTCTATGTTGGTTCCGGCATCCAGTTCCGTAAGTTTACCGTTGACCGATTCTGTTGTCCTGATTTTGCCTGATTCTTTATTCTTGTTTTTCCCGGATATTTCCAATCCTTTTTCTGCAGTGCTTCTGTCGAAGTCTTTATTGAACTCTTCGTTGAAGTAGTCCAGAATTTTAGATTCTGCGTGCGCGCTCATCTTTTCGTCGGAAGTAGTTTGTGTCGTGCCCATCGTGATTCGGGAATCGATATTGATTTTTAGCGAGGCTAATAGTCCTATCGCCCATTTGCTTGTTGTTCCGATTACTACGGGGACGTTTCCGGTTACGGCCCCGCTTACTATCAATAGTCCTTCGCTTATTGATAATCCTATTTCTCCTCCGCTGATTAATCCAAGGGAGAAATCTTTTGTGAATTTGCCTATAAACAAGGCTACATAATTTTTGAATGAGGCTATTGTCTGTTCGGTTGTGGCATTGGGTTCCAGTTTGAGTTCAGTTGCGATAGGGGAAGCTTTGATGTCGTTTGCCAGCTGGTCCATTTCCTTCTTGTTTACTCCTTTCTCATATATTTTTTCGAGCCGGTCTTTGAACTCTTTGATTCCTTTTTCCTGCATCTTTTCGTTCAGTCCGTTGTCGTATTTTTTCTGAGCATCCACGTCCCATTTGTGGTATGGACCGAAGTTTATGCCCAATGTACCCTTTGAAAGGTCGACTCCCGCGCCCGCCCGGATGCCCAGGAAGTGGTTGTAGTTACCGTCTTTGTCTGCGGTGTAGATGCGTGTTTCGATTCCTCCGCTTAGGGCGAGGGGAGTTCCCAGTCCTCCTTTTCCTCCACTCACTCCCATGCTAAATCCACCCACTAGTGTTATCCTGTCGGTAGCCTTAGCTCTGTCGGAAATTCCGATGGCGATACTTGCGCGGTCATCGGTGCTTATGCCGGGGATTAATACCAGATTAATGTTTTCATCTGGAAATGGAAGCATAATCGGAGTATGTAGTCCTACAATATTGTTCTTTTCGGCTGTGCGCTGATAACTTAATAATATACCTATCGGTAACTGTTTTAGCGCTTTTTCCAGTTTCGGTCCGGTGATCCTGCTGTACATCGCTTGCAGCTTGCGTAAAAGTTCAGGATTGTTGCCTACTTCTTTTGCCATCTTTTCTATCATTTCGTTGAGCTTTTCGTCTTGTTTTACTTCTTTTGCGGCTTCATCTTCAACGAATCCGACTTGTATGATGTGTATGTCCCATTCGGCAAGGTCTTTGTTGATGTCGATAGGTCTATTTCTTAAATCTTGTCTGAAGTCATTTTTGAGCTCTTTCTGTGTAGCTTTGTATCTTTCAGTGACAGGTTCAGGCATGTTTCTTATCTTTTCTGCTCCTTTTCTGTAATATTCGGTAAGTAAGCTATTTGCTTTGGCTACATCTATCGATTCGTTTCCGTCGGCTTTTTTGTCGAGTACCTGGTCAAGGAAGATGACCATCGCGGCGTTTCCATCGTAGTTTTTGAAGAAGATATCGTCCGCCTCGGCGCTTTTTTGTCCTCCTTTGTCTGCTTTTGCTCTCATTTCAGCCATGTTTATTTTGTTCCCTTTGTCGTCGAAACGGGCGATTCCGGGGAACAGTTTCTTTAGTCTTCTTAGATATGACAGATTTGGATTTAGTGTTTCCTGGGCTTTTTTGACTTTCTCTTTTCCGGCGGACTCTCTTAATTTGACCGCGATGGCAGCCTGTTTGATTTCTTCAGGAAGAGGTTTCTGCTTCATTTTTGCCGGTAACCTTATTAGGACGAACCGGTTCGGTTCACCTTCCACTTGGGCAATGCAATTTTCTTTTACCAGCTGTTCGAAGGTATATAAAGTAAAGACAAGTTCTGTTAATTGGTCGCGTGAAAGGGCATACATCTTGTCGTAATTTTTCGATTCCAGATAGTTTGCGTTGAACTCATCTAAAGCTCCTGCGTTAGGGATGATTCCTCTTTCGTCCGGGGTAGCGCGCATGTTGCTAAGTTCTGATTTCAGTCCTTTAAGCTTGTCGTCGAATTTTCGTGTGAAATTTTCCGATGTGGGATTGCTCCAGTCGGATGATATATAATCGTCTCCGAAGTTCTTATTGTCGAAGCCGGCGGCGATGTAGGTTCGTGCCCATCCCGAGCTTCTATCCAATTTGATGCTCAATCTTTGTCCTTTATATATGATATTTGCTCTTACTGCATCGTTTTTTATAAGATTCTTGCCTTCATCTTGAGGTATCTTGAATTGGCTTGCCGGAATTCCAAGAGCAGTAGCCATCTGTCTCATTCTTGGTATATAGTCGTTGCCTTTCGTTTCCAGGTGATCTATCGGGATTCCCGGGACTTCCTCTGCCCCGGAAAGCGATTCCAGTTTGGATATGCTTGTGAATTCGTTTCCGAATCTGGCCATATCGACTTTAACTTTCAGTGCGTGTTCTTTGCCCGTTTCTGCTGTCCTGACTTTTTCCGTGCGGGGTTTTGTCCCGTAACTTAATGCACCGATGGCGTCGGTCAGTTGTTCGATAGGTATGGTTATGTCTGTTGCTTCTTTAAGCAGTTTTTCCTGTTCCGCATTGCCATTCGGGTAGATTGTCGATTGGGCAAGCAGTTCTCCGTAGTCTTTTCCATTAGGTAGTTTTATATCCAATTTTTTGATTATATCCTGGGGATATATGTTGTCTTTTTTTCCTTCTTTCACAGCGTCGTAGATTTTGTCTCTCAACAAATCTGGGTTCTGGCTTATTTTGCCGAACAGTTTGGGGTACATCTTGACGATGTTCCTGATTTCTTCGAGTCCCTGAATTTCGTCTTCTTTCCATGCCTTGTCCCAGGCATCTTTGTTGGCGATAAGTTTTTCCATTGTTCTGTCTATTTTTCTTTCGACTCCTTCATCCTCGAAGGATTCACCTCTTTTTTGAGCTCGTATCATACCTAATGTGCGGTCATATCTTGCGGTAAGTGCTTTTTCGGCATCTTGTCTTTGTCCTCGGTCAATCGCTTCTGTCTGTTCGGTTTCTTTCTTAGTGTCTGCGGCTTTTTTTGTTGCCGTCTTCCTGGCTCTGTTTTCATGCGGCATGACTATCAGCATCAAATCGCCGTTTCCAGCGGCTATATGGGCTTCGCTCAAAAGTTCGGCGTATTCGTCTAGGGTTATTGCGCTATCTTTGACCATTTTTGCTACACCGGAAGAGATTAGCGATTGGTTTGGATTCGAAAGGATTTCTTTCGCTATCTGTTCGTAAGTGAAGTTTTGACTCTTCTTTACGCTTCCTATGCGAGTGTACGGCTCTCCGTTTATATATATATCCGAGCCGGTCTGTTTTTCTTTCTTTGTCGGTTGTGATTCCAGTTTTACGACATTATCCTTATATATCTTTACTCTTTCGTTGATGATCGGTTTTCCTTCTTTGTCGCAATAATACGCGGTAAAGCCATCTTCTCCTTCGGTAAACATCGCAATCCTGAATTTGCCGGCAGCTGCGTCTTTTGTGTTTTTCGATATCTTTATTCGGGTTCCTTCTACGGGATTGACGATTATGTCGTCTATCCTTTTTTCTTTCTCTTCTTTGCTGTCTTTAAAGGAGATGACTCCGGTTTCGCTGTTGTAAATGGTGCTTTCAGGCGCATCCGTAATGAAGCGGCTTAAATCCACTTTGATTGCGACGCGGTTCTGCTTTGGAGCTACATCTACATTGTCTTTCAGAAATTTGATCCTTCCTTCTTCGATTTTTACCGTATTGCATCCGTTTTTTTCCAGCTCTTTCCAAAAATCTTCAAATAGTTCGTTCAGGCTGCTTGTTTCTTTTCTGTTTTTTGATTGGTATTCCTTATAGTCCTGGTTATACAGATTTTCCTGAATGGCTTCCCTGATTTGATTTTTATTGGTCTCATTGCCTTTGGATAGTTTATCAAGTGTCTTTTCCGCGTCTTTTTCGAATTTGGCGCTGCTTTTTAATGTCATCAAATCCATTACTTTCCCTTTTTCCGATCCGGTCTCTTGGCTTTCGACACAGGGTTGTTTTTCAGGTGTATTCATGATGATTCTTCCATTGTGGAAGATAGTGCCTTGGACGGTAATGTTGTCCCATTCTTTTTTTATATTGCTTTTGGGAGAGTACATATTTTTTTTGTTATTTTGTTATTTTTTTGTTTTTGATTTCTTTTATCAGTTCTTCCAATTGTTTTTTTGCCTCCGCTATCTTTTTTGTTCGTTCCATTTTTCTTTGTTCATCCAAAGAAGATGTCGCAGGGAAGATTATCGGCTGGGTATATTTTGTTATGTCGATTTTTGTGGATTTTTTTGTATAGAAATTCATATGACCGTTTTCAATCTTAACCGTTTCGCAATCGTCTTTTTTTAAAGCTTTCCAGAAATCGTAGATTCCCAAATCCGGACTTATGGTCTCTATTAGTGAACCGGCTATGGCTTCCTGATATATCTGGCTGTTATATTCGTTGTTAGGGAATATTGCGTCCGCAAGGGTCTTTAGGCATTTGGCCATATCCCCGCTAATAAACTTTGCCTCCGCTTCAAATATCTGCCATCGGTTTTCTTTTTTAACTCTTGTTTGGGCCCTATCGGACATTGTCGTTTTTTTGTTTTTTGTCGCCATATCGTTTTAAATTAAATTTTTTGTTTGTTGTTAGGCCTCTTTGTTTACGGTTTCCTTACTTGATGCCTCATCTCCCGCCTGGGCCCTCGGAAAGTTCGGCTTCGGGAAATTGAATTGCGCTATCAGGTCCATGCGGGCTTTTGTGTTGTCTCTTTTTACTTCTTCTCTGTTTTCCCTGTAATTTGTTTTCATCTCTTTCCCTTTTTCGTCGTAGTAGCTCATTGCGCCTTTTTCCAATTTAATTTTTTGGCATCCCGCTTTTTGCAGGTATTCCCATATTTCTTTTGGAGTTTTGTCTCCGGCCATTATGCCAATCGATTTTTTGAGGCTATTTATGAAATCTTCGTGTATCTCTTCATAGGCTTCTTTTTTGAATGAAAGTCTTGTGATTTTATCCAAATCTTTATCCAAATCGCCGCTGAACTCTATTTCTGTGTCTTTCGGCAAAGGTATCGCTTTGGCGTTTTCTTCCGGTTTGTTTTTCGTTTCCAATGGCATTGTCTTTTTAGGTTATATTTTTTATCGATAAATTATAGCAAAAATCGCGGTAATCGTCAAACGAGGTGCAATAGGCTATCTTTTATATAAGCCATCTCTACCAAGTTGAATATAAAATCCAAACTGTTATAATGCTTTCGCATTTAATTTCTTTAAGTTTTTCATATGCAAGTCACGATTGTGGAAAAGAATTTGAGCCTAAACGATTTTCAGAAGGATTATATAAACGGAAAGATTGAAAATCTGGGGACTCTTGGGGAACGGGTTGATGATGAGTCTACGCAGGTCAGGGTAGATGTAGAGGTAAATTCCAATAAGACTTCCAATAAGAATATAACCGTGGAAGTAACCATGTTCGTGCCTCATGCGGTGGTCCGCGCGGAAGTTTATGCGACTACTGTGGAGGAAGGTATGGATTTGGCTGTCGATAAGCTGAAAAAACAGTTGGAAAGATACAAATCGAAAAGAAACCGCCGTGATATGGGTGGAAAATGGATCCCGGCCTCTACACTGGAGGAAATCTCTTCAACCCAGGACGTCGGAGTGGAGACTTCGCCTATCGTAAAGAGAAAGACATTTAAAGCGTCTCTGATGCACGAAGAAGAGGCGATAGAACAGCTTGAACTGCTTGGTCACGGGTTTTACGCTTTCGTGAATTCGGATAACAATAATTTTAACGTGGTCTACAGGCGTGAAGACGGCACTTTCGGACTGCTTAACCTTACTGCCTGAAGTCCAGGTTCACATATAACCTGATTTTGCTATGTTTCTTACCATCATGTTTTGCGGTGTAGTACTGGCGTATTTTGTTTTTGCCTTGTTCTGTCTTAGGCGGGCGGTTATGTTTCTGCCTTTGTTTTTCCCCCTTTATCTTTGGAAAGCCGAATTCATTGGGGTGCCTTTTACTCTGGTGGAATGTCTTATTTATGTTTGTTTGATGGCTTTTGTGGTTATTGAGCTCTATTCGAATGTCATAAAGAGCAGGAAGAAGGTTCTTGTAGATAAGCTGACTGTTTTATTGGACAAGCATGTTAAACAAGTTTTTCCCTGGAAATACATGATTCCGATTCTGTTGATTGTTGTGTGCGCGTTGATTTCCGTATTTATCGCACCGGATAAGACCTATATGATTGACGGGGTCAATTTGTTTTATGGTCGCAGACTGGCGCTAGGAATATTTAAGGGATGGATTATAGCTCCCATGATTATGTTCATCCTTTATTTGCATGTGTTGAAAAACGGCAAGGATATACTGAAAATATTGGATATATATACCGTATCGGCAGTAATTTTGTCCTTTTTTGCTCTTTATCAGGCGATTACGGGGAAATATCTTACTCCCGATCAGCGTGTTTCAGGCCCTTTTGAGTCTGCCAATTATCTGGCTTTGTATATAGCTCCGTCCGTTGTCTATTCCTTTTTAAGGTTAAAGGAATCTTTGTCTTGCATGGGTAATACCATCGTAAATTCATTCTTTTGTCTTTTTCGTTTCGATAAAGATAATTTGATTGAAGGTAAGTGTGTTACTTTTTTATATTTCATCGGCTTCGCAGTCCTTTCGGTGGCTTTACTGTTTACGAAATCTTATGCGGCGATGTTGGCGGTATCGCTTTCTTCTTTGTTTTATCTGGGGATTGAATATAGGAGATGTATAAAGGAGAAGTATAGGCATGGTGATTTTTGGAGACGTATATTCATTGTGGCCGCTATTATTGCCGTTGCAATTCTGTTCGTCTATCTTCTGGATCCGGTTAAGTGGCAGAAGATGTTCGATTTTAATTCGCGTAATTCTTCCAGTGTGCGTGTCGAGGTATATACTGTGGCCTTTTCGTTATGGGTGAAAAATTGGTTTTGGGGAATTGGCCTGGGGCAGTTTCCCGTAAGTTATCAGCTGGGGGCGATGGGCGTTATTGGCCATGTTCCTTATGAATTGAACATGTTACATCCCCATAATCTGTATCTCGCAGTCTGGCTTAATCTTGGTGTTGTAGGTTTTGTGTCTTTTTTGTGGATACTTTATTATTGTCTTAGGGAATGTTTTGTCTGGATTAAGTGTTTTTCTACCCAAAAGTGTCATGAGGAGGGAAAGGTTAGAATGATTGGTTTTGCTCTTTTGATGGTGATACTGATACACGGTTTGTTCGATACTCCTTATTTCAAGGCAGACCTTTCTTTGTTGTTTTGGATGGTCGCGGTTATAATTCTTGTTCCGGATCATGAAACCAAAATCAAGCCTAAAAAATAGATTACCAATAGAATATGCTGAAATTCATAAAGGAAAGGTTTTCTCCGACGCATCCTTTAAGGCTCCTATATCATAAGATGAAGGCTGTAATTGCCTGTGTCATTTATCGTTTTCCTTCGCGCTATCTGCATGTGGTGGGGGTTACGGGGACGAAAGGTAAGACCACTACGACCAATCTGATTGCGGGAGTCCTTATGGAGGCCGGTTATAAGGTTGGGATGACTTCAACGATTAATTTCAGGGTGGGAAACGCGAAGTGGGTAAATACCACGAAGATGACGACATTAAGCCCTTTTTTCTTGCAGAAGATGTTGCGTTCCATGGTCGATGAGGGTTGTACGTATGCTGTATTGGAGGTCTCGTCGCATGCCATATTGCAAAACCGTATATGGGGGATAAATTTCGATACGGCCGTGTTCACTAATATAGGAGAAGATCATTTGGATTATCATGGCGGGATGGGTAACTATTTGAGAGCGAAGGGGCTTTTGTTCGACAGGCTTAATCGTTCTGCGCGTAAACCTCGTATTTCCAAGGTTTCAATCCTTAATAGAGATGATGTAAATTTTGATTATTTTGACCAGTTCCTTGCCGACCGGAAATTTACTTACGGCTTAAATAAAGGAGATTGTTATGCCGCTGATGTTGTTTTGAAGCCGGGTGGCTCAACTTTTACATTGCGCGTTCCCAATAATCAGATTGAAGTAAATCTTAATCTTCCCGGCGAATTCAACGTATGTAATGCGCTTGCCGCGGCATCCGTGGCTTTGGCCAACAATATTAATGTTAAAGTCATCAAGGAAGCACTGGAAAACGCTTCGTCGATTCCCGGCAGGTATGAAAAGATAGATTGCGGGCAGGATTACGATATTATAGTTGATTACGCCCATACACATGAATCGTTGAGTAATCTGCTTTCCTTATATAAAGGACTTACGAAAGGAAAACTTATCGCGGTTTTTGGCGCGACCGGCGGTGGCCGTGATAAGGGCAAAAGGGCCAAGATGGGTGCTGCAGCCGACAAGTATGCCGATTATCTTATTTTGACGGACGACGATCCTTATGAGGAGGACGAGTGGGGAATAATAGAAGATATAAGTAAAGGTATAAAAAGAAAGGAAGGCGAAAATTTCTGGAAAATTCCGGACAGGGAGTCGGCGATAGAACTGGCCTTGAGTAAGGCCCGAAAAGGAGATACGGTCGTGATAGCGGGGAAAGGTGCGGAGGAAATACAGATGATCGGTGGCAAAGCCGTTCCATGGGATGACCGTAAGGAGGTAAGGAGACTTCTTAGCAGAGAAATCAGAGTTGAAATCTAATATTCATCATGCAGGGTTTTTTATTAATCGACAAACCTAAAGGAAGGACTTCATTCCATTGTGTATCGGTTTTACGCAGGCTTACCGGTGAACGAAGGATAGGTTTTGCGGGGACTTTGGACCCATTGGCTACAGGACTGATGGTCTTGGCTGTGGGGCGCGTTTGCACACGGGAACTCGGTCAATTGTCCAAACTGGATAAGGTTTATGAAGTGGAGATAGAGTTTGGTAAGGTTTCCGATACGTATGATGCCGACGGTAATGTTAAGAATGTCGAAAATGTGGAGGAAATAGACATTCATCGGATAAAAGAGTTGATCGAATCTCATTTTACCGGTGAAAAGATGCAGGTGCCTCCGGCTTTTAGTGCTATTAAGGTCGGCGGAAAACGCGCCTATGCTCTTGCCAGGCAGAATAAAGAGGTAAAGCTTGAGCCGCGCAAAGTGATTTTTCATGAAGTCGGAGTTGTTTCATATTCATGGCCTTTATTGGTTTTGCGTATCCATTGCGGGAGCGGTACCTATGTACGGACACTGGCTCATGATTTGGGTGGGCTTTTGGGATGCGGCGGATATGTTAAAGAGTTGCGGAGATTAAAGGTGGGAAATTTATCGGTTGAAGAAGCAATCAGGCTCGATGACCTTAATTTTGATAATGTCGGGAATAATCTAATCAAATCTTTATAGTATGGCAGATATCTATCATTATATAGTTCCCGGGGTGTTCGCGTTCTTCTTTACGCTAATTCTTGTAATTGGAGCGTTAAGGTTTTTTCCCAAGTGGGGACTCATGGACCGTCCGTTGAAGTATGGATTAAAGCGCAAAGCTATTCCTTATTACGGAGGACTGACTATTTTTATTGCGTTTGTTATATCTTCGTTGATATTCGTTACTCTGAATTTTCATCTGGCTGGCTTACTGATAGGGGCTTTAATGATTTGTGGAATCAGTTTTCTGGATGACCTTTATGGCTTGAATCCATGGTTGCGATTGGTTGTGCAGGTTATGGCCGCTTTGGTTCTGGTGTTTTTCGGAGTGGGAATACAGTCGATTTCAAATCCTTTCGGGTTGGCTCTGTCTTTGGACGATTGGAAAGTGAATCTGGGATTATTGGGAGTCGTTTCTGTTTTGGGGACGATCTTTACCGTAGTCTGGGTCGTAACAATGGTTAATACGATGAATTTTTTGGACGGATTGAACGGGTTGCCAAGCGGGGTTGCTGTAATAGCAGCTTTTGCTCTTTTTATGCTAAGCATAAGGCCGGGTATACATTTCAGTGAGGAAGCCCAAATGCCGGTGGCTATCATGAGCATAATACTTTTTGGATGCTCGCTTGCGTTTTGGATTTTCGATTTTTATCCCGCCAAGATATTGATGGGAGATACCGGAAGTATGTTGTTGGGTTTTCTTTTAGCTACTCTGGCTATATTTTCAGGCGGGAAGGTGGCTACGGCAGTGTTGGTAATGGGTTTTCCGATATTGGATGCTTTTTGGGTGATAATCCGGCGTATAGTACACAGGCAATCGCCTATGAAAGGCGACCTGAAGCATCTTCACCATCGTCTTTTGGAAGTCGGATTTACGACTAGGGAAACTCTTTTTATGATATACAGTCTTTGCGCGGTATTCGGGATAGCCGCTGTCTTTCTGAATACTGTACAGAAAGTTTATGCTATCGCGGTTATGTTTTTTGTGATGATAATAATAGGTGGAGTTGCCGTGTATATGGGAAAGAAGAAAAGGATTTGAGTATTGCCTTTTTACGGCTTTTAAGTATATAAAGAGGTGCATTTTAATGTTCCAATGAATAGTGCCGTCGACGAGATAAAGGCTAAACTGTCAATAGAAGAGTTGGTCGGACAGTATGTCCAGTTAAAGAAGGTAGGCAGAAGCTTTAAGGGATTATGTCCTTTTCATCAGGAAAAGTCACCCAGTTTCATAGTGAGTCCGGATAGGCAAATAGCCTATTGTTTTGGCTGTAACAAGGGCGGTGATGTGTTTGCTTTCATTCAGGAAGTAGAAGGTGTCGATTTTGCCGATGCCTTAAAGATTTTAGCGGATAGAACTGGTGTTAAGCTGGAAAGCCATGTTCATGAAAAGGCTGTTCCCAAAGGCCAGAAGGAGCTGTTGATAGATATATATGAACAATTAACCGCTTTTTATGAGGATAAACTGTTGAATACGGACGAGGGGGCGAAAGTCTTGGAATATCTTCGCAACAGGGGGATAAGCGATGAAAGCATACGTTCTTTCAGGTTGGGGTTTTCGCCGGACTCTTTTGATGAGACCTATACCTGGCTTTTGAAAAAAGGTTATAGCAAAAAAGATTTGATTATCGCAGGGGTAGCACTGACACAGGAGACTACGGTAGAAAAGATTTACGACAGGTTTCGCGGGAGGCTTATGTTCCCGATATCCGATAGTCTAGGGAGGGTGGTCGCTTTTGGCGGAAGGGCTTTAAAGAAAGACCAGGAACCCAAGTATCTCAATTCTCCGGAAACACCTATCTACCATAAAGGTAATATTATGTATGGTTATAGTCATGCGCGGCAATATATCAAGCAGATGGGTGAAGTTGTCGTGGTGGAGGGGTATATGGACTTGATAGCTATGGTTCAGGCCGGGGTGAAGAATGTGGTGGCTTCTTCGGGAACAGCTTTGACTGTTACGCAGTTAAGGTTGGTTAATCCGTTTGCGAAGACCTTGTATCTTGCTTTCGATATGGATCTGGCTGGACGTGAGGCGGCCAAGAGGGCTTACGAGCTTGCTAAAGAATATGATTTTACCATAAAGGTTACTGTTTTGCCTGAAGGGAAGGATGCGGCTGATTTTGCAAAGAGCAGGGCAAGTGAACTTGATTCGGTAATAAAGTCATCTCTTCCTTACGGTGAATATCTATATGGTAAATTAGTAAAGGATTATGGCACGGACGGATATAGTGCGAAAAAGAAGATTGTTGAAGAGTTCCTTCCGTTTTTTATGAATCTTAAGAGTAATGTTGAAAAGGATGAGTTTATCAGAAGGATGTCGACGGATCTTGGTTTGACGGAAGTCCAGGTATATGATGAAGTGAGGAATTTCAGGCTTCCGGCTAATCATCCCGCCAGACAGCATGGAGCGTTGGCTAATCCGCAAAAGAGCATCGGTGTCAAAAAACTTTCGGCGGAAGAGTTGTTCCTTGGCTTATGTATCGAGTTTGAGCGATTGGGTAGATTGTATGTCGAAAAAATGACAGGAGATATGTTTACTGTAAATCTACAACCTATTTACAACCTATTAGTCAATCATTATAATGGCGGCGGCTCGGGCGATTTTAAAAGTGCCATTGAATCGTTGCCATATGACAAAAAGGAAGATGTGAAGCTCCTTTCGTTGTATATAGAAGAGAAATACAATGAGGTCGCGGAGGAATCCGTGGAGAAGGAGATGTCCGGATTGATAGGCTCTATAAAGGAAAGTCTGTTGAATACGAGAAAACGGGAATTGCATAAGAAAATCTTAAGTGCCGAACGCGAAGGCGATAAGGCTCTAAGCGAAAAACTATTGCAGGAGTTAACCAGTTTATTTTCCAACTATGGCGCAAACTAGAAAATTCATTACCCAGCCTTCCGATGACAAGTTGAATCAGTATCCGCCGGCTGTAAAAGAACTTGTCAAAAAGGGGCATGAACACGGTTTCGTAACTCATCAGGAGTTGCTGAAGGCTTTGCCTAACATAGAGGACGACCTTCTTCTTTTGGATGAGATATATGGCTTGTTCCTTGATTTGGGCATAGAGGTGATAGATACGAAGGAGAGCCTGACCTGGAAAGCCGATGAACCTGAAGAGGAAACGGTTTTGTTGGAAGAGAAGATTAAGAAAGTAGCTCCCCAGGTTGAATTGAGAGAGATTGCGAATGATTCCATTCGTCTTTATTTGTGTGAAATCGGTAAAGTGTCCCTGCTTACGGCAAGAGAAGAGATAGATTTGGCCCGCCGTATCAAAAAAGGGGATCAGCAGGCAAAAAAACAACTGGCTGAAGCTAACCTCCGCTTGGTGGTAAGTATCGCGAAAAAATATATTGGACGCGGACTTTCTTTTTTGGATTTGATTCAGGAGGGTAATATTGGTCTTTTCAGAGCTGTTGAAAAGTTCGATGCGGACAGGGGATTCAAGTTTTCCACATATGCCACTTGGTGGATAAGGCAGGCTATAACACGGGCGATTGCCGATCAGGCAAGGACAATCCGAATACCGGTACATATGGTCGAAACCATAAATAAACTGACACATGCCCAGCGTCGCCTGGTACAGGAACTAGGACGTGAACCTCTTGTAGAGGAATTGGCTGCCGAAATGGACATGGATGAGAAGAAGGTTCGTCATATACTGAAGATTTCCCAGGATATAGTGTCTTTGGAAGCTCCCGTCGGTACGGAGGAGGACAGTAAGTTAGGTGATTTCATCGAGGATGATGATGCGCAGTCTCCGTTGGAGGCTACGAACAGGCAGTTAATCAAGGAGAATATCCATGAGATGTTGCAGTACCTGAATCCGCGTGAAAGAAAAATCATAGAAATGAGATTCGGTCTTATCGACGGAGTCGGTCATACTCTCGAAGAAGTAGGCCAACAATTTGGAGTTACACGGGAACGTATCCGTCAGATTGAGGCGAAGGTGTTGCAGAAAATGAAGGAGCATCCTACAAGCGTGAAGATTCGTCCTCAATGATGAATCTATTTCAATGTCTATCAACTAATCTTTAAAAGAACTATTCATATGGCAGATCAAACTTCTCCGGCAATGGACGAAAGCAAGATGACGTTTATCACCAAGGAAGGCTTGGCAAAGTTAAAGGAAGAACTCGATTTCCTTAGAAATACCAAAAGAAGGGAAGTTGCTGAAAGACTGAAGGAAGCAATATCTTATGGAGATCTTTCGGAAAACTCCGAGTACGAAGAGGCAAAGAACGAACAGGCTTTTGTGGAAGGACGCATAGCCGAGTTCGAAAACAAGGTAAAATATGCCCGTATAATAGAGGAAAAGGGAGATCAGGCAACGGTACAGCTGGGAACTTCCGTATTGATTAAAAATCTTAACGAGAAGGATGCGGAGGAGGAAGAATATGTAATTGTCGGATCCACCGAGGCTGACCCGTTGGCTCACAAGATTTCTAATGAGTCTCCGGTAGGCGCGGCTCTTCTGGAAAGAAAAAAAGGAGATATCGTCAAGGTTGAAGTGCCTGGCAAAGTGTTGGAATACGAAATCCTGAATTTAGAGTAAGATGTACAAAAAGCTGGGCAGTTTCATACTTAAGCTATTGACGCTTTTATGTTTTGCGGCTGTTTCTTTGTCGGCTCTGTTTTATGCTTATGGCTATCAATATGATGTCCATAAGCAGGATGTGAAAAAAACCAGTATCATCGATTTACTTGGTAGTATAAGTGAATCGAAGGTTTTTCTTTCGGGAAAGATAGTATCTAATTTTCTCCCTTATCAGATAAAAGGGGTGGAGCCGGGTAATTATCTCTTAAGTGTCGCAAAAAACGGATTCAGGTACTGGCAGAGAAATATTAAAGTTGAGGCGGATCTTGTAACTATTGTGAACGATATACTTTTAGTGCCGGATAGAATCGAATCATACATGAAGTTCATAAAAGATTTTGATTTAAAATCTAATCTTGATATTAGCGGTGACCTTATATTAGCCTATGAAAAAGGAAGTAATCTTATCCGGTCGTTTTCTATGTATTACGACGGTTCTTTTCGCGATGATGAATTGTTAATATCCGCAGAAGGTATATCTGATGTTATCGGACTGGGAAATAATCGTTTTATGCTCGAATCAGGGGGAAACGAATTAAGTTTATTTAGTGCTTCAGAAAGAAAGTCTGTAGCTTTTTCTTTACCATCGAAAGGATATGATTTTAGAATGGATGATGGTGGAAAGAATCTTTTTTTCAAAAAAGATTCGGATTTGTATGCATTTCCGTTTGATAATTTGACGGGTCAAGAAACTAAACCGGATATGTCATTTTATAAGGTTTTTTCCGGCGTTGATAATTATGTTTTGGGCTTTGATAAAATTGTTTATTACGTTATGGACGGAGGTGTCTACATGACAGATTTTTCTTTTGTTTCAAGGCAACCTCTAGCTTTGAGTATTAATAAGTATAAGAATATTTCGTTTAAGAAAGGCCGTAATTATGGTTTTCTTGTTACCAGAGATGCGAATGATATTCGTTGTTTGTATTTGATAGATAGGAGTGGAAAGCCTATTAAAATGTTATCGGCTGATCTTTACGGAAAGGCTTTCTTTAACGCATATGATCACCTGATATTTGCTGAAAATAGCGGGAAAATAAGATTTTATGATCCTTTGTTGAAAAGTGGACTGCTTGTGACAAAGATGGAACTACCTTTCGATATTTTGGGATGGTTTACGGATGAGGGTCATTATATAGTGCAAAGCTCGGGTTATGTAAAACTTGATGATATTTATGATGCGAATGAATATGATTTATTTCACGACGATGAAGTTAAGAAAGTTTTTGTTTTCAACAAAAATCTTTTTTTCCTGAAAGACAATGACCGGTTGTTCGGACTTAATTGGAAGAACGCAATTTAATGTTTTTTCTGATGGTTTTCGTGTCTGCCGAATGGTTTTCTATTTCTTTTTCCTTGGCATGTATCGGTTTTTTTCCATCTGCTCATGATGTTTCTTCTTTTCCTGTGGGTATTTGTTGATATAGGAATTAACCATGAAATAGGCCGTTACTCCGATAATAATCAATATAATCGCAAGTATAAAGCGTGAAGAAAGAAAATATATTTGGGTATATCGGCAGCCCAGATATAGCAGAATCGTAAAGGCGATAATCTGTAGTTTTCTAGGATAGCTACGAAAAAGCCGTTTAAAGGTTTTATCGTCTTTTTTGTTCTTCAGTAACATCATTAAATAAATGGAAAATATTGTCAGCGCCAAAGCAAGCGCAATGAGAGGATAATAATAGATGAATTGTTTTCCCGGATTTGGGCTGAAAAAATATCCGAATATGTTAGACAGTGTTCTCATGATTAGTTTTGGTTATGGTATTAGGTCTATTATTAACGAAGAACAGAATAACGCCTGTCACTATTCCGAGTAAAGCATAAATTTGTCCTTCTCTTAGGCCTAATATGAAATTTGTTTCGTCACCTCTCATGAACTCATCCAGAAAGCGTAGAAGTGAATAGCAGGACATGCCTATTATGGCTATGTTACCATCTTTTTTTCCTATATTTTTGCCAAAAAGTAAATATAGGGAAATGAAAAGTATCAGACAATAGATTGAGGCATAGATTTGTGCCGGATGTATGGGAACTGCATAGATAGAATTTTCCATGATTACTCCCCAGGGCAGATTTGTCTCGTTTCCATAGTTTTTGCCGTCCAGAAATGTGCCGATGTTGCCGAATACGAAGGCAATTATTATGCTAACACATATTACATCCATCCATCGTTTTGTATTTTCACCAGCGCGATATGATAATATGGCAAGACTTGTCGCGGTACCGATTATGCCCCCCCATATAGATAGTCCTTTGTCCCATATGTAAAACACCTGTAAGAAATTTTCGGGGCTAAATGGAATAAAATAAAATTTATAGTCTCTGATAACAAAGAGCAGTCTGGCGGCGATTAGTCCCGTGAAGAAGATTATCAGACTGTTGTCCGCGATAAACTGAATCTTAAGCCTACTTTTTTTTATCAGTCTGGTCAGTACCAATAGTGAAATGAAAAAGCCGATAGCAATGAATATCCACAAAGAATATATTGTCAACGGTCCTATTTGTATGAGTATCGGAAACATCAGAAATTGAATAATATTAGGATTGTTCCGAGAACGAATGTTGGAGTTATTATTAATCCGGCGAGCCGGTTTCCTTTGAAATAATTTATTTTTATGCTCACCGAAGAATGAAAAAGAAAAAGTGTGGCCAAAAAGTATTTAAGAAATGACGATTTGTATATGTAAAAAATAAACGGAGTGTTTTCCATACCAATGTTTTTTGTCGTTGCATAGATTGATATGAAGTAATACACCAGATAAAAGCAGAGAAGCCATCCTGTGAACGTAAGTGCCTCTTGTGTCAATCCGTGGCCAATGTTCGCGCGGTTTTGGTTTGTTTCGCCAGCTATCTTTTTTAATAACTTAAGTTTTTGTTTTAGTCTGTTTCTTTCCTGCCACAATTTTTTTACACTTTCCAGTGATTCTTTCTTAAATTCGGGGGACGGGGCCTGGAAATATAACATCAGGTATTGTTTGATCTGTCCGTATATTATGGAGATGTCTTTTTTTGTTTGAATAATCTCATCTGTTTCGGTGTTTGCTCCTATCGCTATGGATATTAATAAAGCTACAATCTTGTCTAAAGATGATGCGTTTTCTTTTTCGAGTTTTTCTTTTCTTATTTTTCTTAGTTTTTCGACGATACCGGTTTCGTCTTTTATGTGCCCCTGTTTTAGTTGCATCATCATTCCTTTTGCTTCGACCAGCAGTTTTGTTTTTTCCGAAAGCATCGATTGCTCGTTCAAAAAAAGCTCTTCTCCTTGAATGAACGTTAATAGGTCTTCGGCGGTTTTTCTGATATATTCAAGATTTGTACTTGATCTGATGCGAAGGATTTTGTCGATGAAATAACGAATTTTTTCTTTTGTTTCAGGTTTTAGTTCTTTATCGTAATGATCAAGCAGTTCTTTGACTTTTACGAGTACGAATTCTATCTGTTGTTTTAATGCAGCTTGTTTCTGTTCGAATTCCTTTAGGTCTTTTTCTTCATTTGTCTCGTGTTTTTGTGATGCCATCAATTCTTCGTTGAGCTTGTCCTGAAGGTCGGCTGCCCCTTTTATTCTTTCTATCTCCTTTTGGGTATCGTTGAGTTTGTTGTCGATAATGTATTCGACTTCGAAAGCGTATTCATATACAAGTCTCTTAAAAGCTCCAAATCTGTCTGTTGCCTGAATCGTACCTACTACGCGTCTTCTGTTTTTGTCCAACGCCGCAAATTCAAACACAGGAATCTCTTTTGCGGCCGATTCGACTACGGCGGCCTCTTCTTCGGGCATCTGAACCATGGATATTATTGCAAAGCCCAATTCTCCGAGCTCTTTGCGCGCCGCAGCTTCGTCCTGTGCGCCGATGGTTCCGTTCAATTGACTGTTCTCCTGATTTATTACTATATATTTGTATCTGGGCATTTTTCTTGATTTACGAAGAAAATCTTTTATTTAATCTTTGTCTTTTGGTAATCATGGCTTGCTTTTATAAATCCGTCGAAGAGTGGATGAGGAGTGTTCGGTCTGGAAAGGAATTCAGGGTGAAATTGCGATCCTATCATGAAGGGATGGTTTTTAACTTCTACTATTTCGACCAGGTTTCCTTCAGGGAAGATACCTGATGTAATAAGGCCGGATTCTTCCAGTCTTTCACGGAAGGAGTTGTTGTATTCGTATCTGTGCCTGTGTCGTTCGTGGATCAGGTTCTCCTTTTCATAGATTTCGTATGTCTTTGTCCCTTTTACAAGTTTGCAGGGATATGAACCCAATCTTAATGTTCCGCCCTTGTCCTTTTCTTTATATTGTCCCGGAAGGAAGTGTATAACATAATAGTCTGGGCCCAGTTTTGCTTCTTCGTCGAATTCTTCACTGGTATAGCGGTCGTCTTTAAGGATGTGTCTGGCATATTCGATTGTCATCATCTGCATGCCCAGGCAAAGGCCTAGGTATGGCTTTTTGTTTTCGCGGCAGTATTTTGCCGTTAGTATTTTGCCTTCGGTTCCGCGTATGCCGAAACCTCCGGGGACTATGACTCCGTTTGCATTCTTGATTTCTTTCCACATCTCTTCATCGTTCTTTTCAAGTTTCTCCGAGTCTATCCAGTGCAATTTAAGGTCCAGCCCCTGGTGATAGCAGGCAATCTTAAGCGACTCTATGACGCTAAGGTAAGAATCGTCGAGTCCCGTGTATTTACCTACAAGGCATATATGTATCGGGTCGCGTTTTTCCTGGATTTTTTTAACAAGTTTTTCCCAGTCTTTCATGTTAGGTTTTAGATTGCCGAGATTTAGCATACGTCCTATCTTTTGGCCTAATTCGTTTTCCATGAAATTAAGGGGGACTTCATAGATGGAACTGACTGTAAGCGCGGGAATTACGTTTTCTTCTTTGACGTCACAGAAAAGGGATATTTTCTTTAGCAAGTCTTTTTTTATCGGGTGATCGGCGCGCGCCAGGATAAAATCAGGCTGTATTCCCATAGAGCGAAGTTCGCGTACCGAAGCCTGTGTGGGTTTTGTCTTGAGTTCTTTCGATCCTCCCAGAAAAGGTAATAACGTAAGGTGTATGAATAGAGTGTTTTCGTGGCCCAATTCGTAGCGTAGTTGTCTTATGGACTCAAGGTATGGCTGTCCTTCTATATCTCCGGTAGTTCCGCCTATTTCCACCATGACAACATCTGCGCCGGTTTTGCTGCCTGTTTCCAGGATATGTCTTTTTATAGCATTCGTTATGTGCGGTATTATCTGAATGGTTCCGCCAAGGTATGTTCCTTTTCGTTCCTGGGAAATGACTTCCGAATAAATTTTACCGGTTGTCATTGATGAAAGTTTGGATAAGTTTTCGCCTATGAACCTTTCGTAATGGCCCAAATCCAAATCAGTTTCCGTGCCGTCGTCGAGTACATATACTTCTCCGTGCTGGAAAGGGCTCATGGTTCCGGGATCTACATTTATGTACGGATCAAGTTTCATGGCGAAGACCTTAAATCCGCATGTCTTGAGTATGGCACCTATAGAGGCCGAAGCTATTCCTTTTCCCAATGAAGAACAGACACCTCCGGTTACGAATATGTACTTTGTCTGGGGCATAGATTTTTATTTAATAAGAAGACCGACTTTTTCCTTAACATCGGACATTGTTTTTTGTGCATATTTATCCGCTTTTTTTGCGCCTTTCTTTAGCACATCTTCAACATAGTCCAAATCATTTTGCAGTTCAATTCTTTTTTTTCGGTAGGGAATAAAATAATCCAGTATCTTTTGCAGCAGCAGTTTTTTCGCTTCGCCGTAACCGAATCCTCCTTTACGATATTTATTTTCCAATGATTTCTTTTCTTCGGGTGTCGCGAAGTAGGAGTAAGTCTTGAATACCGCACATTTGTCGGGATCTTTCGGCTCTTCCATCGGGGTGGAATCGGTTTTCATCCCCATTATCTGTTTTTTCAGGACAGGCTCATCCGCGAAGAATTCGATTACGTTACCGTAGCTCTTGCTCATCTTGTGTTCGCCGTCGGTACCTATGATATAGGATGAATCATCCGGTATGTATGGTTCCGGGAGTTTGAATGTCTCGCCGAAGGTGGCGTTGAATTTTTCGGCTATGTCGCGGGCGATTTCAATATGCTGTTTCTGGTCTTTTCCAACCGGAACCAGGTCGGCCTGATATAGCAAAATATCTGCGGCCATAAGAATTGGATATGTATATAGTCCGGCAGTCTGATCTTTTAGTCCTTTTGCGACTGAATCTTTGTAAGCGTGGGCGCGATCGAGTAGACCAATCGAAGTTATACAGCTTAATATCCAGCTTAGTTCGCAGTGGGCGGATATGTCGCTCTGTCTAAAAAAGACGGTTTTTTCTGGATTAAGTCCCAACGCAAGATAGTCTACAGCTATTTCCATAATTTTCTCTTTCATCTTTTTTGGGTCGCGTACGGTGGTAAGAGAATGGAGGTCTGCGATAAATATGAAGCATTCGTTGTCGTCCTGCATGGCGATGTGGTTTTTCATCGCGCCTAAATAGTTGCCGATGTGAGGTGTTCCGCTTGACTGAACTCCGGATATAATCCTTTTCATAATATTTTTCACGAATAATTTAGCTCCAGTATAACAATTTAGCTTTGTGTATTAAAGGCATATTTTAAGGAATAGTGAGTGCTACCTGCGTTTTGATCAGTTGATGGAAATAGGGTCCACATCTATGGCTACATCCTCTAACGGAAGTGCTGTCTTTAGTAGTTTTTCAGGACTCGTTCCCGTCAGCAGAATATGCCAGCGATATTTGTTGTTAAGTCTGGATATGAGTGCCGGGTAATGTGTTATTTCTATTTCTTCATTGTGGTTGATGGATGTAAGTCTCTCGAAGATGGAAGTCGCCATAAACCGGCATTTTTTCTCATCTTTGTTGCTTACAGTAAGCTTTATGAGTTTCTTAAATGGGGGATAGCCCATCTTTTCCCTTATCGAAATCTCTTTTTCGAAGAATTTTTGGTAATTATGCAAAGCCGCCATTTGGATTGCATAGTTGTCCGGCATGTAGGTTTGGATGACTACTTCGCCGTCGTGTCCTTCGCGTCCGGCCCTTCCTGCTACCTGTGTAATCAGCTGGAATGTCCTTTCGGCATTTCTGAAGTCCGGTACGCCGAGGCTTAAATCGGCCAGCATTATTCCAACCAGATTTACTTTTGGCAGGTGTAGTCCTTTTCCAATCATCTGTGTCCCGATAAGTATGTCGGCTTCATGGTTCTTAAACGCATAGTATATCTGTTTGAAAGTATCTTTCTTTTGAACGGTATCCGAGTCGGCTCTAATTAAACGTGCCTTTGGGAACGCCTGTTTTACTTCCTCTTCGACGCGTTGGGTGCCAAGGCCGATATAGCGGATGTATACGGATTGGCATATTGGGCAGGTAACGGGAACTTTGCCTATCAGCCCGCAGTGGTGGCATATTAATCTTTCGGCGCTGAATATGCTTCCTTCTATAGACATCTTTTTGTGATATGTCATCGATACTTCACAATGTTTACATTTTACTATGAAGCCGCATTCACGGCATATGACCGCAGAGGCGGCCCCGCGCCGGTTTATGAAAAGAATGGATTGTTCGTTCTTTTTCAGCTTCTGTGAAATCTTTTTGCTCAAATCTTCGCTGAATATGGAAAAATTCTTTTTCTTAATTTCTTCGCGAAGGTCTATTATTTGCATTTTGGGCATGGATGTCCCGGTCCCAAATTGAATCCTTGTAGGCAGTTCGAATAGTCCGTAGGTGCCAGTTTTTGCTTTATGAAAGCTCTCGAGTGATGGTGTTGCACTTCCAAGCAATACTTTTATATCTACCAGGACGGCTATTTTTTCTGCGATACTTATGGTGTTGTATCTCGGTGATTGATCCTGCTTATATGAAGGTTCGTGCTCTTCATCGATTACGATTAGCCCGAGATCTTTGAACGGTGCGAAAATGGCAGATCTTGAACCTACCACTACCCGTGCGCTTCCGGAAGAAATTCTTTGCCAATGTTCTTTTCTTTCTTTAATGCTGATTTGGCTGTTTATGACAGATGTCTGGTTCGGGAATCTTTTTTCAAACCGGTTTAGCGTTTGCGGAGTCAGAGATATTTCCGGAATAAGGATAAGCGCCTGTTTACCTTGTTTCAGCTGGTCTTCGGCAAGACGCATGTATATTTCGGTCTTTCCCGAGCCTGTTACTCCGAAAAGCAGAGAAACCCGTTTTTCGGTTGAACGTATTCCTTCCAGTACGCTTTTTTGGTCATTTGAGAGTTCGTGCTTATTTAATTCGTCGGTTGTCGTTTCTTCTTCGCCTATCGGGTCTGCGATAGTCTTTTTGCTTTTGATTATGGTGGAAGGAAGGAATAGTTTAAGAGCCTTATATAAAGGGCAGAAGTAGTAGTCGGCTATGTGTTTCATCAGTTCTACCTGCCATGGTCTTAGGTGAGGTATGTTGACTATTTCTCCGATAATCTTTTTTGTCTTGAAGGTCGGTTCGTGATCGTGTGCGGAAAGGATTATTCCGCGTGTCTTGTTGTTTCTAAGCGGTATTTCCACAATCGTCCCCGGTTCGCTCTTCATGTCTTCAGGTAATTCATAAGTCAGAGTATCTTTCCCAAAACCAACTTTTTGAGGAAGCAGAATTTCGGCGTATCGGCGCGCTGGTGTTGACATATTATATAAAATATGTTATTTATTTAATCCTTTTGAGCAAATTATATGGCTAATCGGACAAATCAACAATTGGATGAGTTAAAAGCGGCTTTACAAAGGCATGAGGAATGTTTGATGCAGGTTTTTGTAAAAGAGGGACCGCAGGCGGTCAGGGATTATTTGTGTGTAAAAGGGGATGTGGATTGGAAGCTGGTTTTCGATTATCTGGTTAAAAGGAAAAAGGTTTTGGAAGTCTGTGCTTTGGATTATTTGCCTTTTTTTAAGGATTTGGTGGTAAAACACGGGCCGGAGATTTTAAAGTCTTTATTCAAAATTGAAGGAAAAGAATATGAAAAGGAATATGAAAGGCTTTTTGATATGATAGCTGTTTCGCACGGAGCAATCTATCAATATGCCTATGGCAAGCGGTCACAGCTTGTTGAGCGCATTATGGGCGGTGAGGCTAAAAGCATAAGGAAAGAGCTCTGCATATATGAAAAGAAATATGATGCACTTTGGTTTGAAGTGTTGGAGCTTTTACGTGGATGTGTATGCGAAAAAGTTGTTGATGACGTGATGTATGAAAGGGGACTTAATGCCTTTAGTCTGCTGATGACGGCGATAAGGGAGCAGAAGTCGCTGGTGTCTTTCAGAAAGATGTGGTCTTACGAGAGCTAATAATCCATGTTTGTCGGTCAGTCGATTTTATCCTGAAGCTTTATCTGGAAATATACATGTTTTTTCGTGCCATCAATGTGTTTTATTTCGATTGAATAAGCCACATTGCGATCCGGTAGATACTTATAGATGCAGATGTCAATGACGTTTGTATCTTTGCCAAATCTTTCTTCGTTAAAGTGATTGTCGCTATCGGTGTGTTCACTATGTTCAATTGATGCGTATTCTTTTTCCGTAAGGTCTTTCCATTCTGTGCTTCTGTCCTGGTATATTTTTTTTAGTCTTTCCCAATATTCGTCGATGGAGTTTGAGTTTAGGTATTCTCCGGGCATTATGTTTTTTTTAAGGATGATGTTTTGAAATGGTGCGCCAGGAGGGATTTGAACCCCCGACACCCGGTTCCGAAGACCGGTGCTCTATCCCCTGAGCTACTGGCGCATATTGTAATCACTTGTTTTTAAAAGGGTTACCGTGTCGATTTCTTTTACGGTAACCCTTTTGTATCATTTATGCGGTCTTTTTTCAACCTGCAATGTTTCTGTCTTTGCCGGTTATTTCTTTTTATTCTTTGAGTAGTTGTGCCAGTCGACAAGCAGGGGAGTTGCCACGAATATGGAAGAATATGTTCCTGCCACTACCCCGACGGCTAATGAAAGTACAAAGAAACGAATGCTTTCACTACCGAAGATTACGAGTGCCATGAGGGTAAGGAGAACGGATAGAGATGTGTTTATGGAGCGAACGATAGTTTCGTTGACTGCCTGATTCGCAATCTGTTCGAATGTTTCGTCTCTTCTTTGAAATCTCAATTTTTCACGTATTCTGTCAAATACGACGATAGTGTCATGTACAGAGAAGCCCAGAATCGTAAGTAATGCCGTAATGAAGAGTGCGTCCACTTCGACTCCAAAGAACATGCCGAGATAAATGTATACGCCCATCATTATCATAAGGTCATGCAGAAGCGCGATTATGGCTGTTGTTCCGAAGCGCCATTTACCGATAAACTTAGGCACTTTGCGGAAAGCAAAGGCTATATACAGGATTATCATCAAGCTTGCCAAGATGACTGCCATGACTGCTTTATACTGCATGCTTGTACCTACTGTGGGGCCGACTGATGAGAATCTGTTTTCTTCTATGTTTCCGAGTGATTTCTTTAGTTCGGTCATCAGTATGTCATGTGCTTCGGCACTGATATGTTTTGTCTTTATGATAACGCCGTTATCGGTCGATATGATTCTGGCGTCGGCGAGTGTGACTTTTTCCTGTTCGCTGGATAAAGTTGAAGCCGCGTCCTTGCTGGTTGTGGCATTTTGTTGTGTTTGAGTCGAAATATTGGCCGCCGCGAATGCTTTGCCGATTTGTTCGTTGATTACCGGTTCGGCTTTAACGAGTGATTCCTTTACTTTTTCAATAGTTACACCTTGCGGTAATTTTAATTCTATCAATGCTCCGCCTGTAAAATCCAGTCCCATCTTAAGTCCGGAAATAGGCAGTCCCAGCAACGATACGATAATCATTACTGCTGAAATGATATAAACTATTTTGCGATTTTGCACGACAGGTATCAGTTTCTTTTCCTTTTTCTTTGGTGTGCCGAAAAGCCAGATTTTTTGAGCCAGTTTTGTACTTATCAGTGCGTTAAGGAATGTTTTTGTGATAGTGATGGCGGTGAACATAGAAACAAGAATACCCGCGGCAAGGTTGAAAGCGAATCCCTGAATTATGGAAGATCCGAAGTAGAAAAGGATTCCGCAGGTTATGAGAGATGAGAAATTTGAGTCGCGGATACTGTTCCAGGCTCTGTCGAAACCCACTTCGATAGCCGATCCCAAACTGCGGCCGTCACGAAGTTCTTCTTTAACCCTTTCGAAGATTAATATGTTTGCATCTACAGCCATTCCTATTGAAAGCACAACACCGGCGATACCTGCGAGAGTCATAACTACGGAAGTGGAGAGCAAGAATGTCATGAAAAACAGGATAAAACATGCGAGGAGCAATGCTATTGTTTTTTCAGCAGCTCCTTCTTTGTTTTTTAGGATTGTCGATAGCAAAAAGACAAATATCACTATAGATATGCCAAGTGCCAATACCAAAGGTAATGCTATCTTGATTAAGAATATCAATATCATTGAGTATACCCCGAGTGCCAAAGTGGCCAATAAACCGGGCAGTCGGTAGTAGACGATCATAAACAGTGCTACCAAGGCGAAGCCTATAAGTCCAGCCCAAAGACTCTTGTTGAGAGCATCTTGTCCAAGGGTTGCGCCAATGGTGTATTGTCCTACGAGTATGACAGGTGCAGGTATAGCTCCCGTATTAAGGTCGCGAGCGAGATTGCTTGACTCTTCCATCGTAAAGCTTCCTGAAATCTGTGCTTTTCCTCCGGATATCCTTTCGTTTACGTTAGGTGCCGAGATTAATTGTCCGCCAACAAAAATAGCTAGAGGCTTGCCTATGTTTCTTGCTGTAATTTCATCGAACAGTTTGGCTCCTTCGTCGTTGAATTGAATAGATACATAAGGATTGTATGATTGGTTGAATTCAACGTCGGCATGGACGAACTGTTGTCCGTTAAGTCCGGTTTCCTTCCATGGATCCGGCATCGCGGAGAAGAAAGTGTCTATGTATTTGTATTGTGCTTCACTTTTCTTTTCGGTCTTGGCTTCGGTAACAGCATCGGCTTTGATTATGTGGAAACCGAACGGACCTTTTACTACAGGAGAAAGTTCTCCGACTGTCTTAAGTGCTACCGCGGCGTCTTCAAATTCTTTGACGTAACTTCCTTTTCCGCTTACGGCAGGTGTTTCCAGAATTCCTGCTGTATCTTTGGAACCCGGGTCATCGGAATATTCTTTGGCCAATTCTTCGATTTTCCCTCCGGCTTTCAGTTTAGCCAATGCTTCTTCTGTACGTTTCTTGGCTTCTTCTTCCGTTCTTGTTATTTCCGCGCCAGCTCTTTGCGCACCTTTATATGCTACAAGGATGTGGCTTACTTTTACGGAGCGGGGCGTGTCTATCTGTCGCTCCTGTGTCCCTGTTTCCGTAAGTTTGATGATATGATAACCGCTTAACGGGACCACGTTGCCTGTTTCATCCACAGTCATGGAACCGCTGTTATCCAGAAGTTTGTCGGCGACTTGTCCCGGCTTAAGTGTTGCCAATACATCGGCGATGTTCTGTGGTAATTGATCTTTGAATTTAAATTCAGCGGAATCGGTAAATGTTACTTTTCCCGGATTTGATTGGGCATCTTCTTGTCCCAAAACTTTAAGATCTTGTCCTTTTTTTACCTTTTCCAATAGGGTTTGTGCATTTTGTTTTACTATCTCGGCTTCTTTGGGGTCGGCGGGACCTTGTTTCCTTTCCTTGAATTCCAACTGGATTGTCTTACCTACGATTTTCTTAGCTTCTTCAAGGTCCTTGATGCCGGCCAATTCGACTATGAGATGCTTTTCGTCTCCGACATCGGATGTATATATGTTCGGCTCTGCGACGCCCAGGCTGTTTACGCGCTTGTTGATTACGCTAAGGATGCCGTCTACTACGGATTTCTGGTCTGTCGTGGGAACTTTTCTGAGGTCAATTTTATAGTCCAGTTGTGATCCTCCCTGTAAGTCAAGGCCTAGGTTAACCTTGTTATCGGATATGAATTTTGGAGTGAGCGGAAATAATTTCGTCTGGCTTTCTGCTGGAAGGTTAATGAATCCAAGCAGAAGGGCTACTGCGATAATTATTCCCATGTAAAGTAAATTTCGGTTTTTCATATAATGTTGGTTATGTTTTTGGTTATAAAATAAATATTGGATTTTGAAACGCGATGGACAGTATAGGCGAGTGCATAGCGTTTGTCATTAATTTTCGAGAATAGATGAAACGCCTCTTTTTTGTATATTTATTATGTTCATTCGCTGTCGGTGTATAATTATTTTATTCACAACAATTTCTCATATCTATGCTCTGATTTTAGTTTTTCCACTATCTTTTTCACATCCTGGCTGCGGTCTTTTTTACATATTAGGAGTGCGTCATCAGTTTCAACAATTGCAAGGTCTTCTGTTCCTATTGTTGCGATGAGCTTATTTGGATTTCCATAAATTAAGCATCCTTTTGTGTCGATTCCGATATGTGTTCCTTTAATGATGTTGGTGTTTTCGTCTTCCGCCAGTTCGCTAAAAATCGACTCCCATGTGCCAACGTCACTCCATTCAAGTTCTGCAGGAATAATCCTTACTTCTTTGGGGCTGACCTTTTCCATGATTCCATAGTCTATCGATATTTTGTCGCATTTTGGATAATATTCCTTGAGCGCCTGTTCTTCTTTTTTTGTTCCTATATATCTCTTGATGTTCATTAATTGTTTGTATGTCTCGGGAAGATGTTTTTTGAATTTGCTAAGTATTGTGTCTATCCTCCAGACGTAAAGCCCTGTGTTCCAAAGATATTTGTATGACTGAAGAAATTTGCGCGCCAGTACGATGTCCGGTTTTTCCGTAAATCTTTCGAAGGCGAATACTTCAACTCCGTCGGTTTCTTCAAGTTTTTTCCCAATCTTGACGTAGCCAAGATTCACGTTCGGATATTTGGCTTTTACTTCGATGATGTTAAGCGTGTTATCCATTATGGCGACCTTTTCCGCGACTTTAAGTTTCGCAATGAGTTCCGCTTTATTTTTTATGTGGTGATCTGCATATATTATGCACATGACTTCTTTGGGGTATTTCTTTGCGAGATAAGTGGCCGCCAGTCCTATGCAGGGAGCAGTATCCCGAAGATCGGGTTCTATGATTATGTTTTCCTGTGGAATCATCTTTGCCGATTGTTCTTTTACTGTTTCCAGATAACGAAGGTTGGTCGATATATATATGTCTGAAGGTTTTAGGAAATTTAGTCGTGCTATAGTTTCCTGAAGCATCGTTTTTTCACTAATCAGTTTTTGAAATTGCTTGG
This sequence comes from Candidatus Altimarinota bacterium, assembly GCA_041752875.1. Lineage (GTDB taxonomy): Bacteria > Patescibacteriota > Gracilibacteria > UBA1369 > UBA1369 > JTS-AC46. The sequence goes on along the minus strand of JBGSVP010000001.1, from coordinate 49,428 downwards.
GTTTTTCTTTTCGGCTCATCGGCCATAATCTTGTTCCGGTGCCTCCCGCCAGTATTACTGCTTTCATATGTTTGGGGTTAGGGAATTAGTGATTTGCCGGTCATTTCTTTTGGTTTCTTTATTTTCAATATCTGCAGGATTGTTGGGGCAATGTCTTGCAGCCCGCCTTTTCGTAGCTTTTTTTCCTTATAGTCATCCGATACCAGAACAAATATGACTTTGTTTAAAGTGTGTGATGGGCAGGGTTTTCCGTCTTTTTCGTAGATCATGTATTCAGCGTTTCCGTGATCTGCCGTAATCATAAGGATATATCCTTTTTCTTTGGCTTTTGATGCTATTTTACCTATGCAGCCGTCCAGAAATTCGCAGGCTTTTATTGTGGCTTTAAGATTACCGGAATGTCCGACCAAATCGGGATTGGCAAAGTTCTGTACTATAAGGTCGTATTTTTCTTTGTCCATTTCTTTCAGGACAGTATCTGTTATCTGTCGGGCGCTCATTTCTGGTTTGTCTGCGTATGACGCTACTTTTGGTGAGTCGATAAGCATGCGGGTCTCGTGTCCGAAAGGTTTTTCAATCTGGCTGTTGAAGAAAAATGTCACATGAGCGTATTTTTCTGTTTCCGCAATCCGCAGTTGTCTTAAATGATTTTTTTCGATCGTTTCGCCTAGGTTGTTTTTTATTCCTGTGGGAGGAAATACTACCGGCGCGATTTTTGAATATTCACCGAAACAGACAAAGAAAGGTCTTATTTTATACTTGGGCTCGAATCCTATTTTAGTTTCTCCGGTAAAGCAGTAGGTGAGTTGACGTGTCCTGTCTGTGCGAAAGTTCCAGAATATAACGGCATCGTCGTCTTTGATTAAAGCGTCTTTGTTGAGGATTATCGGTTCGATGTAGTAGTCGGTCTTGGTTTCTTTTTTGTAAGCGTTTCGGATTGCTTTAACAGGATCTGTTTCTTTTGTTCCTTTCCCGAGAGTATAAAGGTCGAAAGCTTTTTTTGTACGGTTCCAGTTGTTGTCGCGGTCCATAGCATAGTATCTGCCTATGATTGAGGTAACGGCGGCGTATGAAGATGATGATTTTTTGTCCATCCCCAGTTCCTTTATCTTTTCCTGAATTTGTTTAAGGTATTCGATTGCTGATCTTTCGGGAACGTCGCGGCCGTCGGTGATTGCGTGGATGTATATTTTCGGTACGCTTTTCTTTTTTGCGAATTCCAGTAATGCAAAAAGATGGGGTAAGTGTGAATGGATTCCCTGGTCGGAGATCATTCCTATCAGGTGGAGTGCGGATTCTTTATGGGTACTGTTCCAATTCATCGCTTTAATAAGGGGTGGTTTAGCAAAAAATGTCTTATCACGAATGCTTCTGTTAATCTCTTCCATTGTCTGGAATATCACACGACCGGCTCCTATCGTAAAATGGCCCACTTCAGAGCCGCCCTGCGTTCCTTTCGGAAGTCCGACGGCTTCACCGGAACAATCCAGCAAGGTCATTGGATATGTCTTTTTCATCTTATTTAGCGCGTCCATCCGTGAGAGTATGACGGCATTACCTTTATAGGCTTTTCCTTCGCCGAATCCGTCAAGAATCATAAGATATACTTTTGTTTTTTCCATCTGTTATTTGATTTGATTATTTAATGTATAAGAGGGATATGTACCAGTCCACTATGTATTGTCCGAAGAATATCGCAAGACATGTTCCTATCACAAGAAAAGGAGCGAATGCTATTTTTGACTTGGTCTTTGCTTTTCCGGTCAATAAGAGACTTATGCTAACCAATGCACCGAGAAGATAACTTGCCACGAATGCGACAAGAAATTTTTCCCATCCCAGTAATAGAGCCATTCCTATTCCTATATAAAGGTCACCTTCGCCAAGCCATTTGCCTTTTGAAATCAGAATCTGTCCGCCGAAAAGGACTAAGGCCAGCACCAAGGCTATAATCATACCTGTTATATTTGCGCCGGTAAAAACCAGTCCGGCAGTGAGTCCGGATAGAATGAATACTATAAGTATGTTGGTGGGAATCTCTTGGTATTTCAGATCGAAAAAGAAGATAGCTACCATAAGTGTGCATACGGCGGCCAGAAGGATGAAATAAACCATAAAAATCCAGTCTACAGGCACCATGGAGATATCCTCTGCACGGAAAAAGGTATACTTGCCGAATACCGCCACGAAAGCCAGTCCGGTCGTCATCTCCAAAGCCATATATGAAGGGTCTATCTTTCTATGGCAATATCTACATTTGCCTTTTAGGATGATGTAGCTTAGTAGTGGCACCAAATCGAGTGGCTTAAGTCTCTTTTTACATTTAGGGCAGAACGAATGGCCGAATATTATGCCTTTTTGTTTTTTGTTGATGCGATTTATAAGAACGCTCAAAAAACTTCCGATACTTGCGCCTAGCATGAATATAAGTAATATGAAAACTATCTGCATTGGTCTGTTTTTGTTATTGGTTTAGTAAGGAAGCCTTTATTGTATCCGAGTCCTTTTTCTTGAGTTCGACGATTAGACGGTTATATTTATCTGCGGCTGAACTGCTTATATTGCTGCCGTTTCCAAGTCGGAAAGCTTTCTGATATAAAGCGGTGGCGTAATTGTATTTGTTTCTCTTTTCATAAAGGACGCCCAGGTTAAGGTATGCGGCAGACAGTTGAGGGTCTATTTGCAGAGATTTTCTTAGATATATTTCAGCTTCATCAAGTTTTCCTTCACCGATTTTGCCCCAGCCGACCAGATTGTAGCTCATGGCGTCGCCAGGGTGTGTCTGTAAAGCTTTTTGTGCCAGATTTGTAGCCATCGTTGGGCTGTTGAGTCTTTCCAGATATATCCAAATCGGTCTGATGAAATAATTTACGTCTTCATGATTTAAGGCGATGACTTCCTCATAACTTAAAGCCGCTTTCTGATATTGTTTCATCTGCAGGTATATTTCGGCAAGTTTCTGGTCTACCTGGACTCGCGGTTCATAACCGTTATTTCTTGCACTCTGTAAAATTGAAGCTGCTTTTTGTAGGTCATTTACACCATAATAGCCTAGTCCCAGGAAGAAAAGTGTTTCGGGTTTTTGCGGATCAAGTTTTCTTGCTTCTTCCAGTGACTCGATTGCTTCCGCGTACTTTCCCAGGTTAAGGTAAGCGTATCCGAGTATTATCCATGAATCACGGTAGTCTTTCTTTTCTTGTATTATTTTGAAGAGTAGGGGAATCGCCAGTTGATATTCACCTGTCTGTGCATAACTTCGCGCCAGAAGTGTCTTTAGATGTGTATTTTGGCCGCCCTGATTGGAATCGAATTCGTCGAATGCCGAAAGATAGTTTTTAGCCTTGTCGGTGTATTCTGTCTCGCCGGACATGTTAATCGCTTCTTTAAGTAGAGTTTTTCCTTTTTCATAATCGCCGAAATATAACGTGACTATGGCTTGGTAATATTTGGATTGTTTGTTATGGGCGACAATCGAATCGAAGATACTTCTCGCTTCTTCAGGTTTGCGTAGAGCCAGATAAGATTTGCCGAGATATATTTTTGCCGTAAGATTGGAGCTTTCTAAAGCCAAAGCCTGTTCGAAGCTAAGTTTTGCTTTCAGAAAATCTTCTTCCTTGATATGCATCCGGCCTATCTGTATAAGAGGTTCTGCTTTTGTCGGTGATTGTTTGCTGGCCGCCTGAAATTCCGATATGGCTAAAGAAATGTAACCTTTTTCTTCAAGCATTTTTCCTTTTTTCATATGTTCATCGTATGTCTGTGTGCGGCCGACGGTGTCATTTTCGATAAATGATGGAAGCTGTTCCTGTGTTATTGTTACGTGATTTCTTCTTGGAACTGGCATGATAGGTCCGCCGGGATTGAACGGCCATATGTCGAATACATATAAAGAGGCCAGAATAAAAATTCCTATTGTGAGATATACAAGGAATGACAGTATCTTGTTCATGCGTTCGTTTGACGATTAAATCTTAATTGGTTCGCGTGGCATATTGCTATACCAAGAGCATCGGCGGCGTCATCCGGTTTTGGTGTGTGGTCCATTTTCAGAATGATTTCGACCATCTTTTGCATCTGCTTCTTTTCCGCTCTGCCATATCCGCAGACTGCTTCTTTGATAGATTGCGGCTTGTATTCGTTTACACGGTATCCGGATTCCGACAGCTTTTGTATCAGCGCTCCTCGTGCCTGGGCAACCTGCATGGCTGTTTTTACGTTTTTGCTGAAAAACAACTCTTCTATAGCCACTTCGTCAGGTTTCCATTGAGAAAGCAACTCATCCAGATCTTTGCTTATCTGTTGAAGTCTATCTGCAAGTGGCGTATTTGGCGGGGTCGTTATGCATCCGTAATCGAGCAGTTTCATTTCATCATACTTGTAATCTATAACGCCGAAGCCGGTGGTTGCCGTACCAGGATCCAGTCCGAATATAATCATCCTGCGAATTGATAGGCCAATAAACAGCAGGAATGATACAGCAGAACCTCAAATTACGATAGTGGAAATATGTTTTTCGTTCTTATCCAGATTGGCTACGACTATTACTTTGTCGTCCTTGTGTACCATCCTTTTGTCGACAAGTAATTTCCTTATTTCTTTAAGATGGTTCTTTGGATTTATCTTTTTGACGATGACTTTGTTTATTCCCCAAACCATCTGTAGCTGATTCCTAACCTTAGGATCTTCGGTTATTACTATTAGCGGTATGTGTATCCTGTGTTTCGCTATCTGTTGAGCCGTGAATCCCGATGATGTGCTGGCGACCATCAGCTTTGCCCCAATATTTTTTGCCCAATCGGCAGCTGCTGTGCATGTAGCGAACGAAAGTGGAATGTCTTTTTCAAAAAGTTTATTTTGCAGGAACAGATGCCTTCTGTTCATTTCTTTCTCTATAGCTAAAGAAACCTTTGTCATTGTCTGTACGGCCTGAATCGGGTATTTGCCTACGGCTGTCTCGTTGGAGAGCATTATGGCGTCTGTGTGGTCGAAGACGGCGTTTGCAACGTCGCTGATTTCGGCTCTTGTGGCTCTGGGATTTTCTATCATCGATTGGAGCATCTCAGTCGCTGTTATTACCGGTTTGCCGTGTATCGTAGCCATTCTTATGATGTTTTTTTGTATTACAGGAACATTTTCGGCGGGGATTTCCACCCCCAAATCTCCGCGTGCGACCATTACTCCGTCTGCTTCATGTATGATTTCTTCCATATTATCTATGGCTTCATGCCGTTCTATTTTAGCTATGATCTTTACTTTGCCGTGTCGCAACCTTATCAGTTCTCTAAGTTCTCTGATGTTTTTCGCGTTTTTGACGAATGAAAGGGCTACATAGTCGATATCGTTTTTTATGCCAAAGATAAGATCCTGCTTATCCTTCTCAGTGATGGGATTAGCACTAATGGATGCCGTTGGCACATTGATGCCTTTGTGACTTTTTACAAGACCGCCTGTGGTCACTTCACATTCTATATCTTCTTTTTTTACTTTTTTGACCTTTAGTTCGATCATCCCGTCGTTAATCAATATTCTGTCCTTTGTGTCTATATCTTTAGGTAGATTTTTGTATTGCACGGGTATTTCTTTTTCGTTGCCCATGATTTCCTTTGTTGTCAGTGTCAGCTTTTGTCCCTCTTTTATCCATACGCCTTCCTTCGGCATTTCTCCTATCCGGATTTTTGGTCCCTGTAGATCCTGCATTATGGCGACAGTCTGTTTCATCTTTGCTGAAACAGACCGGATTGTTTTGATTATTCTTGAATATTCCGCGTAGTTACCATGGGAGAAGTTTAATCTTGCCACATTCATCCCTGCTGAAATAAGTTGCCTTATCATTTCGGGCGTTTCTGATGCCGGGCCTATTGTGCAGACTATCTTTGTTTTCTTTTCATTCATATTGGTTTTTAGATTAAGCGGAAAAATTAAATCGATCTGTCTGGCCTTTTGCGCGTTCGGTTAATCTTGCGGCTTTTTCTTCAGCTTCCTGCATGATTTTGGTTGGATCGTCTACTGACTTTTCTATGTTTTTTCTCGGGCTTTCCGTTGAATGGAGGGCCTCCGCTCCGTTTGGAGATGTGGAGTTTTCAAATATCTGCCTTTTGTTTATGAAGCTTATTTCGATTGGAAATTTGCGTATAAGGAAAATCATTTTATTATCTGGTGAGGATATCTTCTAATTCCTTAATTTTCATGTTTTCGCGTAGGGTATGTATTTCTTCAAGTTTTTTTCTGTTTTTGGCCCCGCTTTCGTTGATTTCTTTCTTGAGTTGACTTAAGGCTTCATCCAAAAGTTTCTTTTGTTCTTCGATAATCTTCCCCCTGGATTCGATATCGTTTTCAGGGATTTCTTTTAGTCTTTGTTGTGTCTGTGCCGTTATCTGGGCGCAATGTATATTGAATGCTTCCTGAAGTTTTGTCAGATAATCTTTATGTTCATCGATCGTCTGAAGATAGATTACATTAAGGTCCGGCATGTGGTTGATGTTATTATTTCCTTTTATTATAAAGGATTTCTGCCCTTTTTTAAAGACTATTTGACTGTGACGCTTTTTGCCAGATTGCGTGGCATATCAGGATTGTTCTGTTTGAGTACGGCCAGATAATAAGCCAAAAGCTGAATAGGGATGATGTTCACTATAGGGCTGGCTATTCCGGAATCCGGAACTTTGATCCAGTAGTCGAATACTTCTTCGTTATCCGGGGATATTCCAATGATGTAACCTCCTCTTGCCTTAATCTCCTGAGCATTGCTTAGGATGTCGTGCCGGGTATCATCATTTGATACGAGCACGATACATGGTGTTCCCTGGCTTATTAATGCTATCGGGCCGTGTTTAAGCTCTCCGCCGGCGAATCCTTCCGCGTGGATATACGAAACTTCCTGTAATTTTATCGATGCTTCCAGCGCCATTGGGTAATTGACGGCTTTTCCTATCACGTACATGCTTTCCACGTCCTTTATCTTTTCGGCCAGTTTCTTGATGTGTTCTTCATAACGGGGATTCATCATGTCGTTGATTTTTCCGGCAGTTTCTATCAGTAAAGTCTTTCCTTCCTGGAGTCGGTCCACGCAGGCATATGCCAACAGTGTTAGTATGGCCAGTTGCGCGGTCGTTGCTTTAGTCGATGCTACGGCTTTTTCCGGTCCGGCTTTTAGATGGATCGTAAAGTCGGATTCACGGTCCATAGTTGATCCTTCGACGTTTACTATGGAAAGTACTTTTGACCCTTTTTGTCTGGCTACTTCTATGGCTTCAAGCGTGTCGGCAGTCTCGCCGCTTTGGGAAACGCCTATGATAAGGCTTTTGTCTTTAAGAAAATCCTGATAACTGGGGAATTCGGAGCCGACAACAACATTGATGTGTCTTTTTGCTATCTTGGAAAATATGTAGGAAGCGGCCAGACATACTTTTCCGGCTGTTCCGCAACCCACTAGGAATGTTCCATAAGCTTTTTTTATTTCATCCGCCAGTTTTTGTATCTCATCGTCGTTTTGGTTGATTGCTCTGTAGATAGTGTCTTTCTGCTCCATGATTTCTTTTATCATGAAATGGGCATAGGACCCTTTTTCCGCACTTTCCGGCTTAAGGTCTATTTCAATTATTCTCTTATCTATCTTATCCCCTGTGTCGAGTCTGAAGAAATTTCCCTTTCCTTCATCGATTACCAGCATCTCATTGTCGTCCAGGTATTGGACTTTGCGGGTGTATTCCAGGAAAGCAGGGATATCGGAAGCGATAAAGTATTCGTTTTCACCTATGCCTATGATTAACGGAGAGCCGCGGCGGGCGGCAATCATCTTGTTTTCGTCGCCTTTTATGAAAAGTACGGCGTACCGTCCTTTAAGTCTCTTAAGCGTTTCTTTTGCGGCGGTTTCGAAGTCCATCGTCTTAATGTTTTCGTCGAGCAGGTGAACTATGGTTTCCGTATCTGTTTGTGATTTGAAAATGTGGCCTCTTTCGATCAATTCCTTCTTGAGTTCCTGGAAGTTTTCGATGATTCCGTTATGTACTACGGCAACCATGTTTTTTTCGTCCAGATGGGGGTGCGCGTTTTCTACGGTAACTCCTCCATGTGTGGCCCACCTGGAGTGTCCAATCGCCAGACTGCTTTCGGTGAGTTTGTTTTTTGAGAGATCGAATTCGCCGATTTTGCCTACGGTTTTGATGCAGTCAAGTTTGTTTCCGTTTCTGAACGAGACGCCCCAACTGTCATATCCGCGATATTCCAGTTTTTTTAAGCCGTTGATGACTATTTCAGCTCCATCTTTTCTGGGGCCCGCATATGCAAATATTCCGCACATAGTTTAGTTCTTAAGATTTATGATTGATGATTCGATACTCTTGGGTGTTTTTGTGATAAGTTTTATGGATTTTTCTCCGATAATGGCCATGTCTTCAATCCTTATGCCGAATTTTTCTTCCATGTATATACCGGGTTCTACGGTTATAATCGTGTTTTTAGGTAATATTTTTACCGATTCGGGAGAAACCGCCGGCTCTTCGTGGATCTGTAACCCGACTCCATGTCCCAGACTGTGGTTGAAGTTCTTTTCGAATCCGGCATCGTTGATGATGTCACGCGCAAAAGCATCACATTGTTTTCCGGTCAACCCTGCTTTGATTTTGACGATAGCGTTTCCCTGTGCTTCCAGGACAAGTTTGTACACTTTTTTTTCAAAAGATGTCGGTTGTCCGGTGAATATCATTCTGGTCATGTCGGAACAGTATCCCTTGTATCTTGCACCCATGTCTATCAATATCATGTCCCCCTTTTTTAGTTTTCGCCCGCTATTTTGGTGATGGGGTGTGCCGCTGTTTTTTCCTATCGCTACGACAGGTGGAAACGAAATGTCCTCGGCCCCGAATTCGTGTGTGAATCTTGTGATCATCCAGGCTATCTGTATTTCCGTCATGCCTGTATGCAGTGAGTCACGTGTTGCCATGAACGCCTTTTCATTGATGGATTGTGATTTTGTTAGGTTAGCTATTTCTTTATCGTCTTTGATTATTCTGAAGTTTTCTACGAATTCATACTTGGGTAAAAGCGGTATTCCTTTTAATGATTTCTTTAACGATTCGAAAGCCGAGTATCTTAGGTCTTTCGGCTCAAAAAAAGTAATTTTGCATTCTTCTTCAGAGAGAATCTTTTCCAGTGTTAATATAGGATTTTTCTCTATTTTTACCAGTTTTACGTTGGGTGGAAGGATCTTTCCCGTTTCGTAGGCGTATCGTAAATCTGTGAAAAAATATGCTTTTCTCCGGGAAAACAGCATCTGACCGTTTGTTCCTGTGAACCCGCACAAGTATCGGAGATTATGTCGATTGGTAACAAGAAAAGATTCTCCGTCATCGATCTCTGACATTAGTTTTTTTATCCTTTCCTTATACATTCCTCAAAAAGTAAGTGACGGTTTCTTCGGTCGTGGAAATTTCCTTGGGCATGTTCTTGATTACTCTCATAATCTCATATCTTTGGTATCCTAAAGTCATTATTGCGTTGATGGCTTCTTCGTCTTCATTATCTTTTCCTATCCCGGCGGCGTTACGTTGAAGATCTATCGCGTCGATAGAGTTCTTGAGTTCGATTACGATGCGTTCTGCTGTCTTTTTCCCTATTCCCGGAATTTTGCACAGGAATGCCGTGTCAGATGTAAGAATTGCGGTTTTGACTCTGGCTGTGTCGTGCGAAAGTATCTCCATGGCCAATTTGGGACCGATGCCGTTGACGTTCATCAGTTGTTTGAAAAAATCTAGTTCCGGTAGGCTTTCGAATCCAAACAGGCTTATGTCGTCCTCGCGGACTTTGGTGTGTATGTACAATTCTATACGACTCTGTTCTTTGCTTTTTTCCCAAAAGGGCAGGGGAGTATGGACAAGATAACCTATTGCTCCCGTATCAAGAATGATGCTCTTCGGTAGTTTTTTCCTGATTGTACCGTTCAAATATGCGATCATGGCTAAAATAAATGATCAATCTATTTTTTTTAGTCCTTCCCACCATTCGGTGAAACGTGTCTTTTTCATGGCTTCCCAAAGTTTAATGGCGCTTTCGGTCTTTAATCTTTTGCCTACGTTGTCTATCCAGTCCTTACAATCTTCGTATCCGGTATCAAGGTATTCTTTTGCCTGGAATGCGGTTTCAAGAATATCTGCGTCTCTTGATATGATTCCTTCTTTTGTTTTGCGCTCTTCGTATTCTTTAAAGCAATCGATAAAGATTTTAGCCGATTCTGCGGGTAAGCTTTGACATTGTTCGCTGAATGCTGTCATTTCTGCCTTTTTGCTGTCGATGTATCTTGCGGCGACCTTATGAAGGTCTGTTATCCTGGCTTCGCCGTTGTCGTGTAGCAGGCAGGTCAAAACTACTTTTGATGCGTCGGCCTTTTCTTCTTTTGCAAGAACGTAACCTATGATGGCTGTCCTGAATACATGTTCCGCAATAGTATCCGGTGTTTTAATCCCGGCCATCTTGAAACCGCTGTGTTCAAATTTTTTTAATGCACCGAGTTCAAAGATATAATTGGTTATTTTTTTTGAATCCATAGGTGTGTTTCCATAATTCTATTACTTGCCGATTATAACAATAATCGTCGTCTAAAGTAGATTATGTAATTGCCAGAATCGGTAAAATGTGGTATCATATAATATGAATATTGACTATTTCGTTTTTTTTATTAAAATTTTTGCTTCGTATATCAATTATCAATTAAATAATTCTATATAATATGTCGATATCAGGAAAACCGGTTTCAAAAGATGCTCATGAAGATGTGGAAAGTAAGTCTGCGTTAAAATCGAAAGAGTCGCATCATGCTCATGAAGAATATACAGATCGTCAGCTTGAAGATATCCACGACCGTTATGGGCTGGCCGGTCAAAGTTATCTCATCCTACCTGTAGAAAATCAGGAAATGGAGGAAAGAGGGATTGATGTCGCCAATCATATCGAGCAACATGTTACTTCCTTTACGGCCCCTTTTACTGTCGACCGACTTTTGGGAGCTAACCGCGATGCTGATGTTAAGGTTGTTTTAGGTAAGAATTCGAATATTCAGGAAATTGGCAGGCTGGAGGCGGACAAAAATCAGAAAATATCTATAAAGATAGGTAACAATAGTTCGCTAGCACACGGTGTTAATTTCTCTTTTGATGATGGTGATGAAACGGCCTCATGTAAAATCGGAAATGATGTATTTGTTGGTATATCAACCCGATTGGGTGATTGTGAAATTAAAGACAACACCGGCATAGGTTTTAATGTGATAGTGGAGTCAGGTGTCAGTATAGGTGAACGGTCTGTTGTGTGTGACGGCAGTATAATACAGCGTGGGGTAGAGATACCTTCTTTTTGTATAGTTACTCCCGGATCAGTCGTATCCAGGGATATAGTAGAAAATAAGATATTATCTCCGGAAGAGTACGGTAAATTGAATACCGAAGGTCGCAGGACGGCAAATAATCTTATACGGTTTACCGGGGAACAGCAAAAGATGATTATCGAGGCGGAATCTAAAACAAAAGGTGGAGGAAGCAAAATGTCGCGTGATTTGCTGCAGCAAGCAGGCGTAGATGCAAGTTCTTTGTTTCTTTCAACATTTAACGAGATAGTGGTGGAGGAAAACAGGCTTTTCCCATTGATATACAGGCTTGTCCACAAGTTCCATCCGGAACATGTAAAAATGATTAGAGATGACGTGATGGTTGTCGATTTGCCATTGGATAGGCACGCTTTCCTTAAACATTATTTCAAAGCCATGGAGGTTTCGGAAGGGGAACCTGCAATTTATGACGGTCCTTTTACTAGCTGTAATATCGACGGCAATGTAGATATAGAAGGAAAAGCCGTCTTAATAGGTAATATCGATATATCCGGTAATAAATTCAGAACCAAGATAGGTCAGTATTTTTGTTGCAGGGGTGACGAAATGGGGGCCACCGAAAGGGTTAGAATAGAAGATTCGGAGATAGGTGAAAATGTAACAGTGCATGCCAGTGGCGATAAACTGGTCAAAAATGCATTTGTCGACGATAAGTCGGTAATTCATGGCAAAACAGGTATAACTGGTACAGAAAGGACAAAAAGCGACTACAGTACCAGAGTCGGAAGAAATGTTACAGTACACGCGGTAAATGTTTCCGATAGTATATTAAAATCGGATTCCATCATTTTAGGGGCAAATGTCGATAATTGCACAATAGGAAGAAGAAATACCATTATCGGTCATGCCGTACCGGGAAATTCTAATTCCGGACAAATATCGTTGAAAAATGTGAATACCGCTGAACGTGTAACTATAGCCCGCGGCAACGTTATTTTAGGTGATGAGCGTTTAGGGATAGGACGAAAGACGGTCGTAAGGGAAAATAGTAAAATTTCCGGTTCGGGGAAGATAAAGGATCATAGTCTTATAAAGCCGGATAGTATCATAGGAATAGAAGGCAGTCTTTTTGTAGATGCAAGGACTGAAGATACTGACGAAGGAGGAAATGAAGCTGTAAAATCTCAAACCAGGAAGATATTGGATAAGATTTCAAGATTGGAGGAAACTGCCGTCGCTGGCCCTGATGTGTTATCCACGCTTGAGGATGTAAGGAAATCTCTTGGGGATTTATTGGATGGATTGAAGAAAAAATAGTTTTACGTTGTGTAGTTAATTATAAGTAAATAAATAAGGACCTTTAGACTATAATGTGTTATAAAGGTCCTTTACTTTGTGAGATAACCTTATAAGTTAAGCTTTTTTAGTGCCTTTTATTTCACTTGATTTTATAGTGCCAGAATTTTTTTGTAAGTTGTTAGATGTCTTATATATTTTTTCAGCTTTTTCATATCTCTTGGCTATTTTTGTGTCGAGTGCGGCTATGGACATAGCTTTTTTTTCAGCTTTCCTTGCTTCCCATAATTTGATTACTTTCGGATATTTCTCTTTTATCTCTTGGAATTTGGTAAGTACCTTAATAAATCCCGGCGATTGGCAGAGTTTGCTAACTTTAGCTATGGTTACTGCAACCCCTTTGAATTTTTCGGTTTTTTGGCATAGTGCCGCGAATTTCATTATCACCTGTGCTATACGGGATCCTTTGGAAGCGGCATTGCCGGAAATTACGGCGACTTTTGCTCCCTCTACGGCGACAGTCCCGGCTCCTGCGGTGGCTAATCCTGCCGCTATTCCGGCGACATCAGCGGTAAGCGATACGACGGCCATTCCTCCATGCCATAGTCTACCTGTCCCTTCCAGTTTGTGTCCGCTTGCTGTCTTTCCATTTGCGGCCTCATATGCCATTTTCATTCCACCGACGACGGGAACCATGTCTGTGGCGCTCGAAACGAGTTCAAGGGGAGTGTGTTTCTTTATATCTTTGGCTAATTCTGGAGTATTTAGCGCGTATCCAAGATAACGTAGTAGTGTTTCTTTTGTGTTTGGATCTTTTAGTTTTCCTATTCTGTTTTCTTCTTCATCCAGAAAATCGACAAGCTTGTCCAGTGCGTCTCCTCCATATCCTCTTTCTTTAAGTACAGATGTCTCTTCTGTTATTTTTTTTAATCGTGGAGACATGTCTTTCAGGTATTCCGAAAGCTCCGGATTGGATTTTCCAATCAGTTCAGGTATTGCATCAGCGAATTCCCCGAATTCTTCGGGTTTGATTTCCACTCCTTCTTTCAGCATCGTCTCTTCAAGTTCATTGATTGCTTCTTCCTCTTCTTTGGAAAAGGTCTCGTCGGTTTCCGCTATCTGGTGTTCGATGGTGTCATGTCCTGGTACTTCGTAGCGGTTTCTTTTTTCATGTAACTCCTCCTTTTTTTTGGGGCTATTGTCGTTAGTTTCTTCAGAAAGCGGTTTTTCTTTCGGATTGTTTTCTGGTGAGTTCTTTTTCATGATGGTTTTTATAAATTTTGTTTTTATTTCTATTCACCCGGCTTATCTTTCTCATAAGCAATTTTTTTCCAAAACTTGATTCTTTCTTCATCAAGTCTTGCCGTTGACTCCAGGTTATCCTTTTCATTCGATTTCTCGGCCAATTCACGCCATTTGTTTATTGCGTTCATGTCCCTTTCGTCGTTGTTTTCCGGTGAGGTTTCGCCGAACTTTTCTTTTTCCGGTGTTGTCATGTGATTTGGGATTTTTAGGTTGTGTGTGTGGTCTTACTTTGCAGATATCTCAAGTTTTGTCTGATAAGCGTCTGTTGGAGATCCTGAATGATGGCATTAGTAAAATTAGGTATAACCGCAGCCATCTTTCCTTTCTCGCCTTTTGTTAGAAAAGGGGAGTTGTTAAGCAGTGTTTCGAGTTCTCTGATCAGCTTTTGCCTCTCGGTATCGTCTTGTCCTGATTGTGGAGGCAGAAACAGTTGTGCCTGTGAAAAGAGATCCATCATGTGTTTCTTTTGCTTAGTGCATTCAGATATATGTCTGTTATAGCGTTGACTTCCTTTTCCAGTGAATTCTTGAGTTTTAATAAATGTTTTTCCTCCATCGATGGCAGAAGCAGAAGCCACATGGCTTTTTCTTTTTGAGGCATCGACGATAGTTGAAGGTAGGGAATTATTTCCTTAATGATATTTTTCTCGTCGCCTTGTGTCACGGATTGTTGAGCGTGCGTGGCTAGTTGTTGATTGATGGTTGTTTGGTCTGTCATGTTTTTTTTTGTTAAAATTTGTTATTGGAAAATGTTTTTATGCGACAGCTTTTTTTACGACGTCCATGACTCCTCCTTCAAGACCTATACCAGCCATGATTTTATCGTAAGATACTTTGCCGGTAGATATATCCTGGCTTATAATGCGCAAAATGTCTATAACGGTGTCGGGGTCGTATTTTTCTTTGTCTTCAAGTTCCTTTAGTCTTGATTCACCCAGTTTTGGCCAATAGCTTAGTAGTTTCATGAACATTTCGCTGTTGACCAGTTTATCGGTAAAAATCTTTAGTATCGAGTCAGGAACGAACATCGTAAAAGCCAGAATATTATCTATCTCATTTTGAAGGGCATGTGCTTCAGGGGCTCTTTCTCTTACACCTGTCGCTTGGAGTCCTGCGCTTATAAGCGTGGTTATCTTTGAAACACTTGGAAAAGTCCTTGTCAAAACAGAAGAAGCAACTTCAGAAAATATTCCCGCTCTTTCTTTCTCAGCTGTTTCTTTGACATCATCTGCTTCTTTGCTTTCTTTCCCCCCCATTTTCTTAATGAAGTCCAATATCATGCTCCCGCTTCCACTTTCTTTCTTTTTTCCATCAGCTCCTTTTTCTGGAGACCCTGTCATTCCCAGGAAAGCTCCTGCTGTTTTTATATAATCCATCATTTCCATATATGTTTTTGTTAATGATATTTTTAGATATCATTAAATTATACAATTTATTGTCGTTTTATACAATTGTAAACCTAATCAGGTGAACTATGTCAGATTTTGGACTTAAGTTCTGCGACCAGTTGCGTAAGATACGCGATATTGTGGTATGAAAGCAGGTGAAGTCCCAATATCTCTTTTTCTATCACCAAGTGACGCAAATATGATCGGGTATAATTTTGGCAGACATAACAGTGACATTTGTCATCTATGGGCTTTTTGCTAAATTTGTTGGATTCATTACGTAGATGTAGATTTCCTTTACCGGTAAATGCAGTTCCGTGCCGTCCAAGTCTGGTAGGCAACACGCAATCGAACATGTCGATTCCGTGTTTTACGGCTTCTTTTATGTCTTCAGGAGTTCCCATTCCCATCATGTATATCGGCTTTTCCTTCGGCAAATAGGGCATTATTGCGTCTACCAGCTTCCAGGTCGTAGATCTTTTTTCTCCAACAGCAAGTCCTCCTATAGCTATTCCCGGGAGATCAAGAGATGCCATAAACTTTGCGGATTCGATACGAAGGTCTTTAAACATTCCACCTTGGATAATCGGGAACAAGGCCTGTTTGTTCTTTGAGCGTTTCATGTTTTGTTTGTGCCGTTCTGCACATTTAAGCACCCATCGGTGAGTTCGTTCCATTGCTTCTTTGGTATACTTTTTGGAACATCCGTTTGGCGCGCATTCATCAAAAGCCATGATTATGTCTGCTCCAAGGTCATTTTCTATATCCATAACCTTTTCTGGAGTGAAAAAGTGCCTGCTTCCATCGATAATCGAACGGAATTCGACTCCATCTTCTCTTATCTTAACAAGATTGTTCCCTGACTTGATAACTCCTTTTAAACCGTTTTTTTGTCTTTCCCTCATATCCAGACCGAGTGAAAATACTTGAAATCCTCCTGAGTCGGTCAAAATCGGATGATTCCAGTTCATGAATTTGTGGAGCCCACCCATTTTTTTTATCAATTCATGTCCCGGGCGGAGGTACAGGTGATATGTATTGGCCAGAATTATCTGTGAACCGATTTTCTCCAGGTCATCAGGCCTTAATGTCTTTACGGAGGCATGTGTTCCTACAGGCATAAATACGGGAGTTTCAATTCTCCCGTGTGGTGTTTTAAAAACTCCGATGCGGCCATCGGAGTTTTTGGATTTTCTAATTATCTTATACTCAAACATCTATTTGGAGCTTTTTTTTGCTTTGGAAGTTTTTTCCTTTGCCGGAGCCTTCTTTTTTGCTACGGCTTTTTTTTCTACTTTTTCTGTTTCTTCTGACTCTTCAAGTAGTTTTGGCTGGACAGCTTCTTTTTCTTCATTTTTGCCGTCCTCAAATAGTTCATCCATCTCTTCGTCAACAACTTTTACGTTTTTTTCTTTTATCTGTTGTGCTTTTTTGACTTTTGCCAGGAATTTGTCTACACGTCCTGCCGTATCAAGCAGCTTAGTTTGTCCCGTATAGAATGGATGACATCCTGAACATATTTCTGTGTGAAGCTCTTTTTTTGTGGAACCGGCGATAATAACATTCCCGCAGGAACAGGTTATCTTAAGATTCTCATTGTATTGTGGGTGGATTTTGGCTTTCATTGTTTATAGATAAAGGCTTGGGTACTATAATAAAAACTTTTCCTGTAGGCAAGCCGATTTATTTCGGCCTGTTTTTCCCTATACTTTCTGTTCTATAAGGGTTTCCTGTCTGTCGTCGATGTTTTCCGGTTCGGCCTCGAGTGTTCCTTCTACGAAATCTACTACAGAGGTAGAAGCTACTTTGTCGTTTTCGTTCATTCTCATAAGGTAAACGCCCTGTGTCGCACGCCCTTGTGAAGGTATGTTTTTTAGAGGCATCCTTATAGTCTGTCCATGTTTTGACATTATGATGAGGTCACCTTTTGAGTTTTCATCGATTATCTTTGCGCCTATCACTTTACCGGTCTTTGTCGTAATGTTGGCGCATTTTACACCTGAACCTCCTCTGCTTTGGTCCCGGAAATCTGTTATCTTTGTACATTTGCCCAGACCGTTCTCCATTACGACCAGAAGCTCGGTCTTTTCGGGATTCACTACTATGTCCATATCTACGACTTCATCACCGGTTTTTAGCCTTATTCCTCTTACTCCCATAGAAACTCTTCCTGTCGCATTGATGTCTGTTTCGTTGAACTTGATAGATTTTCCGTCTTTTGTGATAATCATTATTTGGTTACCTTTCGAAGCCATCTTGCTCCACTTAAGGAAGTCTCCTTCTCTTAACTTTATTGCTATAAGCCCGCTCTTGCGAACGTTCTTGAAGTCGGAGATCGGGGTTTTCTTGATGGTCCCTTTGGTCGTGGTCATGAAAAGAAATTCTCCTGACTGCTCCATGCTGCTGGAAAGGATTGAAGTAACAAATTCATCAGGTTGGAGCTGAAGGAGATTTACGATGGCTTGTCCTTTTGAAGTTCTTGACCCTGCCGGTATTTCGTAAACCGGTTGACGGAAGACACGCCCGAGGTTGGTGAAGAAAAGTACATCATCGTGGTTCATCGTTTCCCGTATTATAGCTACTTCATCCTCTTCTTTTGTGGTTGCTCCTATTACCCCTTTTCCTCCGCGGTGTTGTGTCCTGAAAGTGGATGGCGGGATACGTTTGATATAGTTTTCTCTGGAAAGCATTACCAACATTGGTTCATTGGGGATGGTGTCCTTGTTTTCGATTTTACCGACTGCTTCATCATGGACTTCGGTCCTTCGTCCTTCGCTGTATTTTGCTTTTACTTCCTTAAGTTCGTCTTTTATTATCTTTACCACTTTCTTTGGATCCTTAAGAATCCCTTCGAGTTCTTCGATTGTCGCGAGCTTTTCATCATATTCGTCGTCTATTTTTTTTCTTTCTAGTCCGGCTAATGTCTGCAGTTTCATTTCAAGAATGGCTTTTGCCTGTATTTCCGTTAGTTTGAATTTTTTCATCAACGATTCGTGAGCCTCTTCTTTTGTCGCTGATTTCCTTATCGTTTCGATGATTGCATCGATATGGTCCAATGCCGTCTTTAATCCTTCAAGGATATGAGCCCGCTCCTTGTTTATCCTTAACTCGAATTTGGTACGATTCGTAATCACTACTTTTCTGTGTTCCAGGAAGTAGGCAAGTATCTGTTTAACATCCAATAGTTTCGGTTGAAGGCCGTCAGCAAGAGCTATCATGTTGTAGTTGAAGCTCTGTTGCATGGGTGTGAGCTTGTAAAGCTGATTAAGAATTTTTCTAGGATAAGATTCTTTCTTTAATTCGATTACGACTCTGATGCCTTCACGATTCGATTCATCGCGTACATCGCTTATTCCAATGATTTTTTTGTCACGAACAAGATCAGCTATCTTGGTCACAAGATCAGCTTTGTTTACCTGATAGGGGATTTCAGTAACTATAATGACGAATCTTCCGCCTTTCTTTTCTTCGATATTGGCTTTTGCTCTCATAACTACGCCTCCACGCCCCGTCAGATAAGCGTTTTTTATTGCCTCCTTGTCGTAAATTATGCCTCCCGTAGGGAAGTCCGGCCCTTTGATGAACTGAAGCAGGTCTTCGACGGAAGCTTCACTGTTTTCTATAAGATGAAGTAATGCTTCGGTTATTTCCTGAAGGTTGTGTGGTGGAATTGATGTCGCCATACCTACGGCGATTCCTGTAGTTCCGTTCAGCAATAATTGCGGTATTTTTGTAGGAAGTACTATGGGTTCTTTGTATTTGCCATCATAATTTTCTCCCCATGGCACTGTTTCTTTGTCGATGTCCGCCATCAGCTCATCGCTGATTTTATTCATTTTAGCTTCGGTATAACGCATTGCTGCGGCGTTATCTCCATCTATTGACCCGAAGTTTCCCTGTCCTTTGATTAATGTATAACGTAAAGCAAAATCCTGGGCCATTCTGACCATAGCCTGATAAACGGGAGAATCTCCATGAGGGTGGTATTTACCTAAAACTTCACCTACCACGAATGCCGATTTTCGGTATGAGCTAGTAAACGACAATCCCAAATCATGCATTGCGTACAAAATACGTCTTTGTACAGGTTTTAGCCCGTCTCTTACATCCGGTAGTGCTCTGGCTACGATTACACTCATTGCGTAATCCAGATAGGATGTTTGCATTTCTTCGGAAATGCTGTGGAGCGTGTAGTCCGCAAACATTTCCGTTTCCGGTTGAATGATTTCTTTTCCTTTTTCCTGTTCTGCGCCGTTTTGTTCTTCTGGCATATCTTTTTTCCTTAATGTCTAGGCGAGGGGAAGTTTAACATAATTTTTAAAAAATACCAGTCGTAAACTTGTGTGATTTAAGCCTGTTGACTTGAAGAAAATGATAAAATTTGTTATATTATAAGGATTTTTAAATTATTTTGGTGTGTCTGGAAGTTATGGCTGAAGAAAATACTCAAAATTCTCAAACTTCAAATGGAGCCGGGACGGCCGGTATTCAGTCGGGTTCTGTAGTTGTTGCGGATCAGGGTTTGCAGAGGAATGATGCTCCAGCTCCTGATTGGTTAAAAAATGCACAATCGCAGGCAGGGCAGGAGCCTGGGGGGAAACCGGAGCCTGTGCTCGGTGGCGAATCAGGAGGTTCTGTGGAGTCAGTTAATTCTTCCGTTTCAGGAGTTCCTGTTTGGTTAAAACAAGCCGGTGAACAGGTTGTGCCAGCTACGCCGCCGATAGGTGTGGAGGTTGTTTCAGATCAAGTTGTTAGTGAAATTTATAATGTCCCTTCATCTTCCCAATCATCTCAGCCTAACGTAATTATGTCTGATGTGAAATCCGAAAGTGTTCCAATCCAAGTAGATTCTTCTTTGACTCAAACTCAAGGTGTAGTCAATATTCAAGTAGAATCGAAGGAAAAAGAAGCAGTTCAGGATGAAAATAAGAAAATTGAGGCTAAGGCTGTTCAAAAGAAGAGTTTTTTTAATGATATGTTCGGAAAAGTCTCCGGGTCTTTGGATACACTGAAAAATGCACAGACGGCAGGAGCTGTTACTGTGCAGGGCGGCAATAGTTCTATCAAAGATTTTCAGCCTCCTCAGATATCTTCTGCCCCGTTTGTTTCGGTCTCAACGGATAAGGCTACTTCGGAAGAAAGGCAAGCTCTGATTGAGACTGACAAGATTTTTCAACAGGGTTTGGTGACTATTCGTGACCTTATCGCTCCGTCATCTATGGAAGTAAAGTATGATTCTTTACGGGTGGAAGGGTTGTTTTGTCAGAGTTTTTATGTCTATGCCTATCCTCGTTATCTGGATGCCAATTGGCTCTCTCCAATCATAAATTATGATGTAACTATGGATATTGCGCAGTATATATATCCTATCGATTCGACTAAAATAATGAATGTGTTAAGAAAAAAGGTCGCGCAAATGCAGTCTGCCGTAAGAATGAATGCAGAGAAGGGAATGGTGAGTGATCCGGCGTTAGATACTGCGTTGCAGGATGCGGAAGAATTAAGGGTTCAGATTCAACGTGGACAAGAGAAGTTTTTTCAGTTTGCCCTGTACTTCACCGTTTATTCCGATGACGAAAAGAAAATCCAGAAAATATCTAAATCTCTCGAAAGCCTTTTGGGTGGTAAATTGATTTTGACCAAAAAGGCGGATCTTCAGACCGAACATGCTTTTAACTCATGTTTGCCTATGGCCTTGGATGAATTGGAAGTGGTAAGAAATATGAATACTTCTCCGTTGTCTACAACTTTTCCTTTTACTTCGGCCGATTTGACATCAAATGAAGGTATTTTGTACGGCCTTAATAGGCATAATGATAGTCTTATTATTTTTGACAGGTTTACATTGGAAAATGCCAATTCCGTGGTTTTTGCGAAATCCGGGGCGGGTAAGTCATATGCGGTAAAACTCGAAATACTTCGTTCCATGATGGTGGGGTCGGATGTTATAATAATAGATCCGGAAAACGAATATGAAGCTTTGGCTCAAACTGTCGGAGGTTCATATCTTAAAGTGTCCCTTACCTCTGATAGACGCATAAATCCTTTTGATTTACCCTCTCCGTTGGATGGGGACGATGTACAGCCGGGGGATTTATTGAGGTCAAATATAATAAATCTACACGGATTGCTTAAGATAATGCTTGGGGGCGTCAGCCCTGAAGAAGAGGGAATATTGGATAGGGCTCTGAATGATGTGTATGCTTTGAAGGGTATAACTATGGAACAGGTCGATCCATCCTCCTTTCCTCCCCCGACAATGGAGGATCTCTACGATATCTTATCTACCATGGAGGGTGGGACCAGTTTAGCTCAAAGAATGCAGAAATTCACAATCGGTACCTATTCCGGGTTGTTTAACAAACCTACGAATATCGATCTGGGAAGTGGCATGATGGTTTTTTGCATACGTGATCTTGAGGATTCTTTGAGACCGATTGCCATGTATATCATCTTGAACTACATATGGAATCGTGTGCGAAGTAAATTAAAAAGAAGGATATTAGTAATCGATGAGGCGTGGATAATGATGCAATTTGAAGATTCTGCAAAATTTCTCTTTGGACTGGTGAAGAGAGCAAGGAAATATTATCTTGGCATAACCACAATAACTCAAGATGTTGAAGATTTTGTAAAAAGTTCTTATGGCAAGCCTGTTATAACTAACTCTTCTATGCAGTTGCTCTTGAAGCAGGCTCCAGCCGCTATGGAATATCTGACCAAAATATTTAATTTGACAGAAGGAGAAAAATATATGCTTTTGAATAGTGGAGTCGGGCAGGGGTTGTTTTTTGCTGGCCAAAAGCATGTGGCTATTCAGATAATCGCTTCATATACTGAAGATAAAATAGTTACGACTAATCCGGAAGAGCTTCTTAAGGGAAGGGAAACAACGGATGTATATGAGTCGGGTGCTTAATCAGCCACAGAAATATATTATTTTTCTATTATAAGCCTTTGAATTTCATCTATGGCTTTTTGAAGTTGGCCATCTGATTTTCCTATGAGATCTTCTTTTGTTGTTTTGATTATAATGTCAGGGGTCAGCCCTTTTTCGTTTATGTCCTGATTTGATGGAGTAAACCATTGAGCGATGCTTAGTTTCAGCATTGAATCGTCCGCATAAGTGGTTATTTCCTGAACAGTCCCTTTGCCATATGTTTGTTCACCAATCAATTCTCCTATTTTATAGTCTTGTAGTGCTCCCGCCATAACTTCAGCTGCGGATGCAGTATTTTTGTTTACCAATAAAATCAGTGGCAACTTATTAAGTTCACCTTTTCCGTTGGATGTTTCTATTATGCTTTCGCCATTAATATTTAGTTTTACGATAGGTTTGCCATTTTCGATGAAATGTCCGAGCATGTCATAAGTAGGGGTTAAATAGCCACCTGGGTTGTTCCTTAAGTCCAATATCAGTCCTTTTTTCTTTTCTTCCATTTTCATAACGCTGGCGAGGGCCTTGTCGAATTCGTTTGCTGTGTTGCTTGTGAATTGATTTATAGCTATATATCCGATATCTGAAGGTATATCTATCTGGTTTTGTTGTCTTATGACAGTATCAAAAGTCAGTTTTGCTCTTTTTATATTAAAAATTATATATTTTCCTTCACGTTCCACCGTGATTTTTACAGTCGTATCGGCTGGTCCTTTGATTTTATCTACAAGTTCTTCAGTCATTAATCCTTTTACTGACTCATCGTTTATTTCTCTAATGATATCTCCCGCCTTCAATCCACTTTTTTCTGCAGGGGATTCGCTTAATGTTGATAGTATCATAAAGTCGTTTTCGTATTTATCTATCACTGTGCCTATACCCTCATATGATCCTTCTAAGGTATCTTGCAGTTTTGTAGCTTCCTGAGGGGCGTCAAAAACGGAATATGGGTCTTCCAGGCTTGAAACCATACCATTTATTGCCCCAAAAACTATTTTGTTATGGTCAAGATTGTCTTTATATATGTATTGTTCGTTAATTTTTGACCATACATCAAGTAATATTCCGAATTTGCTGTTGGATATAAATTTATTTTCGGATTCGCTAAATCCGTTATCCAATAACGATGAATTAAGGCCGGGTTCGTATATTTCTTCTTTATATTGTTGGGCATAAAGTAATAGTTCTGCTGTTTCGGCTCTTGTTATGTTTTTGAAAGGTAAAAACTTTTTTTCGGAATTAGGGAGAAATATTCCCGAAATTTGCGCTGCTTGTACTATGTAGGCGTAGGGGGCATTAGAGTTGACGTCCGTAAAATACAGCTTTTGTACTTTTTCAGAGTAAGAAATAGGTATTCCTTCAAGTTTCATTATTATTTCGACAGCTTCAAGCCTTGTTATTGGGGAGCTTGGGTAAAATAGTGGATTTTCCTGGTTGTAGTCGAGTATTTTTAGAGTTGTCGCTTTGCTTACATATGGGGTAAACCATGCGTCCGGCGGAACATCTTTGAATTTAGTTAATTGACTTCTTGGAATGGGGATAAATCCTATATGATTAAATGTCATTTTCAATAATTCAGCTCTTGTTATTAGTTGTTCTGGTTTGAAATACTGATTGTTAAATCCTTTTATGATGCCTTTTTCTTCAAGATTTTTGATGGGTTCATACTGCCGGTGATTTTGGGGGACGTCTTTAAATGAAGCAAAAGCGGTAAATGGTATGAGAACAATAAGTGAGGTTAGTGTCAGTGTAGAAAGGCTTTTTTCTTTATGCATTTTGTGCGGTAATAAAAAATTTATATTTTTAGTCGTTTTTGTGTTGACACTATATTTTAATCTGTTCTTAAAAACAAACATTTACAGCACTAATTAAGGCATAACAGATTTACAAAAAGAGCGCTTGGCACTATAATATAAAGATAAATTGTGCGCTTATGAAAGTAATAAAAAACATTCTTGTAATTTTGCTCGCTTTGGCGGTATTCGGCAGTGGTTTGCTCGTTGAGGGTGTTTTAAGCGTAAAAACAGTAGAATCATCTGTTCGTAGGATAATGGTGGTTCCTTATCAGGGAGGGGTAAGCCTGTTGAGCGGATCTGTGTCTGTGGATTTGAAGAAGTCCGTGGAAATGAAGGAAAATGATGTTATAGAAACCGGAAGTCAGCAGTCGGCAGATATTAAGTTACTTGATAACGGCATTTTGAGGATAGGCCCATCAAGTAGAATTTTATTTAAAAAACAGGTTTCAGGAAAAAATGATTACCTGTTTGTGTTGGAAAAGGGTCGTGTTTGGGTTAATAACGAATTTTCATCGGATCAGATAAACTTGATGGCAGGGGGGGCATTGTTGATTCCTTTTTACTCAAGATTCGATTTGGATTTTGATAACGAAAAGACTGATGTAAGGGTTTTTGCTAATCAAGTGGGGATTGGTCTGCTCGATAAAATGAAAATGTCGGATAAATTCTATTCCCCCCACGATTCTTCTTTTATTAATTATTATCTGCTTGCTCAAGGAAGTCAGACTACTATCTATAAAAACAAGGTCGATACGGAGTCTTTAATATTAGCTAAACTTTATTATTCCAAGTTGGTAAAGGAGTTTCAGGTTGGACTTATCGACAAAACTGCCCTTGAAAATAACCAGTGGTATAAAAAGAATAATCAATCTGACGCGGATATGTTGATATCTATAACAAGATATGGAAAAGAAAAGATAAATCTTCATGGTTTGAAAGTGGCTTCCTTGAATTCTCTGGGTTTTCAACTGCAAAAGTCGATAGATGATTTAGGCGATTTGTTTGTTTTGTCGAAAGATAAGTCGAGAAAGAAGAAAATTAGCGATATGTTCGATAATCTTATTGATGCCGAATATCTTGTGTTATTTGGGAGATCTTCAGAGGCCAAGGATAGACTCAATCTTTTTGACCAGATGTTTTCCGGAATGACTATTGATAATGATTCTTATTTGATTTCTATGCTATATTCAAGACTTGACGAAGAATATGTCAGTCTTGCGTTTGTGCCGCCTGATGATCCGTTGTTTGAGATTAAGTCGCATATCAAAAGTCTTATAATGAAACATCTGTCGGATGATGATATGATGAGAAAGTTTTATTTGGTCAGAGAGGATATTAACTATGCATTTATGTTGGCGGATAAAGGACAGTTATCTGATGCAAAGGTTAGTCTTGAAAAATATTTCATGAATGTCACCGAGTTGATTAAGAATCAAAGGGCTCAAATTAGGGCATCTTCTTATCTGATGTCGGAGGAAAATGAGATTTTGAATAATTTATTGAAGCAATATCCTGTGTTTTATATTGATTCATTCTTTGCCATGAAGCGTACTTTGGAAAAAGAATGGCTTGCGTTGATTCCGGATGGGGCAGAAAAAGATGAGGAAAGTCAGTTTATCATCAGTAATAAGATTGATTTCTTGAAACAACTTCAGAACTTCTTTTTAAATAATCAGGTCTCTATAAAAGAGGCTCGTGCCATAGCTTTGCGTTTAATTAATGAGATAAAGGATATTCAACCAAATAAAGAGTTGGGTATTAATCAACTTTTTGCGGCACGTCTTAAGGATTATGGAACATTCCTTCGTTTTCTCAATTCGACCGATGTTTCGGGGTTGAGGGGATCTGCGGTAAGAACATCATATGATGACTTTTTGGCGGAGCAAAAAGAGCTGGTTTCTGTAGAAGAGGTTATGAATGAATTTCTGCAACAGGGAAGTGTAAAACCGGTAATTACCAAGGAACAGATAGTTGATCAGATATTAAAGGATTTGGTTAATGCTGGAATAATGAATGTAGTTTTGGGAAATCTGGATACTGTTCAACAAAAGATCGTAAATATAGAAGGGGCTTCTTTTAAAAATATTTCATTCGAAGCTTCTTATGACTGGAGTCTTAAGATATTGTATAGCATTAAAGTGCAAGGAAATATTGTTGCTGAAGAGGGGGTTAAGTTATCGAATTTGGAGCAAATACTTATGCCTAAGTTGCCTGCGATAGAGACTCAGCAATATGATCAAGTTGAGACTCAACCGACTCAAGAGGAGGTTAAAAAAATACCGGTTTCAAGAACAGATATTGTTATTAAGGCGTTGTTGCTAAAAAAGATTAGAAATTATGGAATAACCAGTTTGGAAAGTTCAATAAATATTGTTGATAAGGATCTGGGTATTTTCTCTTTCAGTGAGGCATTTTTGGTTTTGGATGAACAGATATCTTTTTCTTTTGATTTTGATAACAAACAAAATTTGGTCTCTAAACTTATAGTTACTACATCATCAGGCGATAGGCCTTATGATAACGTTTTGGATATATCGGATTTGGCGGAAAAGGTAAAAACTATAGTTTCCGGAGGGTAAAAAGGTAATGATGTTGTTTGGCGGGTTTTTGATGGTGTTTTCATATTTCTTTAAGCCTTTCCAAGGCTTGCATCTTATGATAGAATCCCCGCAGATTTATTTTTTGCTGTGCATTAAAAGTTTAATATTATGGATAACAATAAAAATTCATACAGTGCGGAAAATATTCAGGTTTTGGAAGGTCTTTCTGCAGTCAGAAAACGTCCGGGGATGTATATAGGGACTACTGATATAGCCGGCTTGCATCACTTGATATGGGAAGTTGTTGATAACGCGATAGATGAAGCGATGGCTGGTCATTGCAAGAATATCGATTTGATATTGCACAAGGATGGAAGTTGTTCCGTAAAGGATGACGGGCGTGGTATTCCTGTTGATGTACATTCAAAGACAGGAAAATCTGCATTGGAAGTGGTTTTGACTATTCTTCATGCGGGAGGTAAGTTCGGTGAAGGTGGAGGTTACAAGGTTTCAGGAGGTTTACATGGAGTAGGTGTTTCTGTCGTAAATGCTTTATCCAAGAAGTTGATAGCTAATGTATATAGGGATGGAAAAATTTATGAACAGATTTATGAAAGGGGAATTGCTCAGAATGATGTGAAGGTTGTTGGAAAAACTGCAGAAAAAGGTACCAAGATAACTTTTTATCCAGATGAAGAGATTTTTGAAAGTACTATTTTTGATTATCAAACCGTTTTGAGTAGGATACGTCAACAGGCTTATCTTACAAAAGGGGTAAATATAAGACTTAAAGATGAGCGTTCCGATGATAAGTATGAGTTTTATTTTGAAGGAGGAATAAAGTCTTATGTTCAACATCTGAATAAGAATAAGGAGACGATTGGAGATGTGGTTTATCTGGAAAGACAGGCTGATGAGGGGATGATTGAGGTTTCATTACAATATAATCAATCTTTTCAGGAACAGATTTATACTTTTGCCAACAATATACATACGACCGAAGGTGGCATGCATTTAACGGGCTTCAGGTCTGCTTTAACAAGGACAATCAATAATTACGCCAGAAAGCATGAATTTCTTAAAGAAAAGGACGACAATTTGAGTGCTGAAGATGTGAGAGAGGGGCTGACTGCTGTTATAAGTGTTAAACTTGCTAATCCCCAGTTTGAGGGACAAACCAAGAGTAAGTTAGGGAATGCGGAGATGCGGACTGCTGTAGAGAATATTTTTGGAGATGCATTTGCTGAATTTATGGAGGAACATCCTTCAGATGCTAAAGCTGTATTTGGTAAATGCGCACTGGCGGCTAGGGCTCGTCTTGCGGCAAGGGCCGCTAGGGATACTGTAATAAGAAAAGGTGCGCTTGAGGGGATGACTTTACCGGGAAAGTTGGCGGATTGTTCCAGTCGTGATGCTAGCAAATCAGAATTGTTCTTGGTTGAGGGAGAGTCTGCAGGAGGTTCGGCAAAGATGGGTAGAAATCGTGAGTTTCAGGCAATACTTCCATTGAAGGGGAAGATTCTGAATGTTGAGCAGGCAAGGCTCGATAAGATTCTTGGTAATCAGGAAATAAAAAACCTGATAATAGCGCTGGGGGTGGGGGTAGGTGAAACTTTAGATATTAACAAGATACGTTATCATCGTGTAGTGATAATGACGGATGCCGATGTCGACGGCGCTCATATACGTACACTTTTACTAACGTTGTTTTACAGATACCTTAGGCAGGTAATAGATAAGGGAATGTTGTATGTTGCTCAACCGCCTTTGTTCAAGATTCAGCAGGGGAAGAGGATTGAGTATGTCTATTCGGAAGAGCAAAAGGAAAAGGTGTTGGAAAAATATGATTCTGATTCGAAGATTTCCATTCAAAGGTATAAGGGTCTTGGTGAAATGAATCCGGAGCAACTATGGGAAACAACCATGGATCCTGAAAAAAGAATCATGTATAGGATAAACATAACTGACGCGGAAGAGGCGGAAAAAACTTTCGATACCCTGATGGGGGCTGAAGTTATGCCACGCAAAAAATTTATTCAGGCTCATGCTAAAAAAGTTAAAAATCTTGATATTTAGTGTGGTTTGACATTTTATATGATTTTTTTTATAGTACCTGTGATATTTAGAATTTAACCGATTGAAAGGGGGTGATAAAATATGTCAGTTAGAGTATATAGAAATCCTAAAGAGTCTTTGGACCGCATGCTTTCGAGGTTTAATAAGAAAGTTCAGGCGAGTCGTGTTATTTTGGAGGTGAAAAGTAGAAGGTATTGGAAAAGACCTCCAACAAAACGTCATGTTAGGGCTGCAGCTATAATGAGAGATCATTATCGTAGTTTACGTAGTAAGATGCAGTATTATTAGTATCAAATTATGTAATAAGACCCCTGGATGAGGAATCGGGGGTCTTTGTTTTATGTCATGAATATTTCACGGGTATTAAATGAAACCAGAAAGTTGGTCGATGAAAAGCCGGATGGCGTTTTGGCTTCGGAAGTGTTGCTTGCATTTAGTTTGAATATTTCAAAAGAAAAGCTTTTTTTGAACCATGAATGTGAAATTACGAATGAGAAATTGATAAAATTCCATGATTTATTGGTCCGTTTCATGAAAGGAGAGCCTGTTGCTTATCTGATTTCCAGTAAGGAGTTCTACGGTCTTGATTTTTATGTCGATAAAAGGGTTTTAATTCCGCGTCCGGAAACTGAATTGTTGGTAGATAAGGTTGTCGACTACGCTAAGGGGAAAGGTGTATTAAAAATTTTGGACATAGGAACCGGCAGTGGATGTATTGCCATTGCTATAGCGAAGAAATTATCCGACTGCATTGTTGTGGGGACGGATATATCTTCAGATGCTTTGGCTGTTGCTGAAATAAATCGTGTGAAAAATGGGGTTGCTAATAGTGTATCGTTGGTTAAATCCGATTTGTTGGAGGATATTAAGACGAAGTTTGATGTTGTTGTTGTAAATCTTCCGTATATAGGAACAGATAAATTTAATTTTGTAAGTAATGAAACTGTCAGATATGAACCGCATGTGGCTCTTTTTGGAGGTAGTGATGGTTTGTCTATATATGCAAGATTGTTTTCACAGTTAGTGAATCTGAAATCAAGGCCACAATTGTTGCTTGGTGAATTCGGCTTTTTGCAGGGAGAGGATATGCTTAGACTTTTGAATGCTAATTTTTGCGGATATGATATAAGGATTTTAGATGATTATGCTTCTATTGAGAGGGCTTTTATGGTAGATTTTGCTTAATATAGATTTTTTATATGATGACTGAAAAATTGCAGAAAATTGAAGATGAATTTATCGATATTGAGAAGCGATTGGCCGATCCGGAAGTTATTTGCGATCAGAACAAATTTAAGATGTTAATGAGACGTCATAAAGAATTGGCTTCTGTCGTTTCTTATTTTCGTATCTTGAAGAAAGCTGCGGCGGACTATGATGAGGCTGAATCTATCTTACAGGAGGAAAATGACGAAGGAATGCGTGAATTGGCTAAGGAACAATTTAAATCGGCTAAGGATGAGATTGAAAAGACAGAGGAGCTGTTGAAAATTGAACTATTGCCGAAGGATCCGGATGATTTTAAAAATGCTATTATCGAGGTTCGCGCGGGGGCAGGTGGTGAAGAAGCTGCATTATTTGGATCAGAATTGGCAAGAGTATATATGAAATATGCTGAAAATAAGGGGTTTAAAGTAGAAATAATTAGTAAGAGTGAAGCCACAGCCGGTGGTATAAAAGAAATAATTTTTAAATTAATCGGCGATGGAGCTTATGGAAAAATGAAATATGAGAGCGGAGTACATCGGGTTCAGCGTGTACCTGTGACGGAAAGTCAGGGAAGAATACATACATCGACGATAACGGTAGCAGTCCTGCCGGAAGTCGAGGATATAGATATCGAAATAAAGGAATCAGATTTGCGTATCGATGTATTCAGAGCCGGAGGGCCGGGTGGACAGAGCGTAAATACTACGGATTCAGCAGTAAGGATTACTCACATACCTTCTGGCTTAGTTGTCAGTCAGCAAGATGAGAAATCGCAGTTAAAGAATAAAAATAAAGCGATGGAAGTTTTGCGCTCAAGGCTTTACGCATTAGAGCAGGAAAAGCGGGAAAAAGAATTGGGAGAGACACGTCTCAATCAAATAGGAACCGGTGATCGCTCCGAGAAAATTCGTACCTATAATTTTCCACAGGATCGTGTTACCGATCACAGAATAAAAAGAAGTTGGAGTAATCTGCCTTCTATTATGGATGGCAATATCGATGACATCGTGGAAGCTTTAGTTACTGAAAATCAGGCAAAATTGTTGTCTTTGCATTAAAATTTCATATGTTTACGGATTCACATTCACATATACAGTTTGGTAGAGATTTTCCCGACCTGGATGCTGTTATTTCAAGAGCCGAATCGGCTGGGGTTACTACCCAGTTTATGATTAGTTGTTCACCAAAGGATAGTTTTCAATTACCTGCTTTTTTGGACAGATATCCGGATAAAAGATTTTTCGGTTGTATAGGTGTTCATCCCCATGAT
Organism: Candidatus Altimarinota bacterium; assembly: GCA_041752875.1. GTDB lineage: Bacteria > Patescibacteriota > Gracilibacteria > UBA1369 > UBA1369 > JTS-AC46. The sequence continues at coordinate 18,295 of JBGSVP010000001.1, read as the reverse complement.
GCCGATAAACTCAATAATAATGTGTTAAATGATTTTGTATCTTTGCTTTCAAAGAATAAAAAGATAGTCGGGTTGGGGGAGATAGGCTTGGACTATTTCAGAAATATGCAACCACGCGAACTTCAAAAGAAGGTCTTTGAATTACAATTGAACTCGGCTAAAGATCTTGATTTGCCGGTAGTAATTCATGTGAGGGAGGCATTGGAGGATGTTATGAAATCAATTTTGGATAATGGAATAAAAAAAGTTATCTTTCATAGCTTCGATGGAGGAAAGGATTTTGCTTATAAGTGCTGGAATGAAGGATTCTATACTTCTTTTTCCGGTATGCTTACATATCCCAAAAATGAGGAACTTCGAAGGGTTGTTGCTGAGGCTCCAAAAGAATTGATTCTTATCGAAACGGATTGTCCGTACCTTCCGCCTCAAAAGTTCAGAGGGCAAAGAAATGAACCTGCTTATGTAGTAGAAATTGCCAAAGAAATAGCCAATATAAGGAACATCGATGTTGATGAAGTGGGGAAAATCACAAGTGAAAATGCACTTAGAGCTTTTGGCCTAATGCCTGGATGATGTTAAATGTGATTATCGGTTATATCTTTGCGGAAAATTATATTTATTCCCATGTCTTTTTTGTTATTGTCATGGTTTTGATGAGGCAAGATAATATTTTTGAATCCAATGCGTGCCGCTTCCTGAACTCTTTTTGTTGATTGTGTGACGCATCTCAATTCTCCTGTTAGTCCTATCTCTCCAAGATAGACTGTATCTGCTGGTAAAGCCTGTTTATTGAAAGATGAAACTATTGCCATTATGACTGCCAAGTCTGTGGCTGGGTCGTTTAATCTGAATCCGCCGACTACATTTACATATATATCCTGATTACTTAAATTCATGTGCAAATGTTTCTGTATTACGGCAACGAGTAACTGTAATCTATTTACGTCAAATCCGCTGGCGGCCCTTTTAGGATATCCGAACAGTGTTGTGTTTGTGAGTGCTTGTACTTCCAATAAGATAGGTCTTGTTCCTTCTACGGTGGCTGTTATTGCCGTACCGAAACTATCACCTTTTCTGCCCTCAAGGAAGAGCTTAGAAGCGTTTTTTACTTCTGTAAGCCCCTTATCTGTCATTTCAAATATACCCACCTCATTTGTAGTTCCAAAGCGGTTTTTAAGAGTTCTTAAAATCCGCAGGTTTTGGTAACGGTCTCCTTCTATAAGAAGCACGGTATCTACAAGATGTTCAAGTACCTTTGGGCCTGCAAGATTTCCATCTTTGGTAACATGTCCGATGATTATCACAGAAGTATTGGTCTTTTTTGCAAATGTCATAATCATTTCGGTACAGTATCTAACTTGATTCACGGTTCCCGCGAAGGAGGGGAGGGCTCCTGATGCCATTACCTGGATGGAATCCATAATCACCAATCCTGGATGTTCATTTTCCAGTGAAATTAATATGTTTTCGAGATTAGTTTCTGCAAGAATCTTTATGTTTTCGTTTTTTATGGAAAGACGTCTTGCTCTCATCGATATTTGTTGAGCCGATTCTTCCCCGGAAACATATATTACCTTTTTGAAGTTCAAGGCAGTTGTTTCACATATTTTAAGTGTCAAAGTGGATTTTCCTATTCCTGGCTCTCCGCTAAATAGAATTAGGCTTCCTTTAACTATGCCCCCTCCAAGTACACGATCCAATTCATTCATGTTTGTGGCAATCCTGTCCTCGGAAATGTTTGTTTCTGTTATTGGAGTGGGGGATATGATTATTCCCTTGTGTTGTCTGGATTCTTTATTGTTGGACAATTCTTCGGAAAAAGAGTTCCATGCCTCACATTCCGGGCATTTGCCAATCCATTTTGGGGAAAATGCCCCGCATTCGTTGCATATGTAGTTTATTTTTAGCTTCATTAAGGTTAAATTTTAGTATTCTTATTATCATTATCAGCCATTACCTGATCATATATTCTTTCCGTTTTCAATGCCATCTCTTTTGCCCCGAATTTTTTTACATCATGATTGCCTATAAAGGCTATTTTTTCCCGTTGAGCTTTGTTTTCATATAATTCCACTATCTTATCCGCAATTGCACATGTATCGCCTGCTTCCACAAGTTCACCATTCTTGTGGTTTTGTATTATTTCAGGAATGCCTCCGACATTTGAGGCTATGATTGGGAGTTGACAGGCCATGGCTTCTAACAGCACAAGACCAAAGGCCTCTTTAATACTTGGAAGAACGAAAAGATCAGAACTTTTTAGGATTTTGGGAATGTGTTCCTGTTTACCCAGTAGCATAACCTCTTTGTCTAATCCTAATGTCGCTATAGTTTTCATCAATTCATTTTTTTGGGGCCCGTTTCCTACAATTATCAACTTTATGTTTGGAATTTTAGCCTTAACTTCCTTGATAGCCCTTATAAGGTAAACAAGCCCTTTTCGTTCGTGTAAAGCTGCTACAGTTATGACTATGAATTCATTCTGTGTCGCCCGGAATAGATTTTGCCTGATTTTTTGTCTATTTTGACTGCTGTAGTGCAAAAGATCTTGCGAGAAAATATCGAGCTCTATTCCGTTGTGGATGAATGAAATACTTGTTTTGAGTTTAGGATATTCTTTTTTCATCATTTCAAGATTAGCTTCGGATACGGCTATAGTATGAGAAGTCTTATCTATGAAATGATTTTTTATTAATTTACGTAAACCATGTATGGGAAAGGGGTCATGTTCGGTAACGACTATTTTGTATAATTTTGATTGAGTTGCAAGAAATGCATATCTGCAACTTACAGGATTCCATAAATGAAGATGTAAAATATCCGGCTTGTATTCAGCAATTAGTCGTTTAAGGTGAATGAAATGACGGGGGTCGTGTTTGTGAAATACCGAAATTCGAATGGTTTTTATGTTTTTTCTTTTAAGGTCGTTGCTCCATTCGTCCAATTGTCTAAAATTCGAGAATATGATGATGGGTTCATATTTATCGCTGTCCAGATTTCGGGCAAGCATAGTTATGTGCCTTTCAGCTCCTCCGTAAATAGGTGTGTCTGTGTAAAAAAATATTTTTTTCATACTTTAATGCTCATTATTCTTATGTTTATTTATAACATTAAAATGTTAAAATATCTTCTTGAATATGGATAAATTCTTTGATAACCTCTGATTCGCGGGTCAGTAGCTCAGCTGGTAGAGCAGTGCCCTCTTAAGGCAATGGTCCCCGGTTCAATCCCGGGCTGACCCACCATTAAATGAAGAGAATAGGGACTTATAGGATTAATTTATTAGTTCTATTTGTTTTCGACTATAATTTTTGCTTTGATCTCAGGATTGTAAATGTCCTGGTAGCGGAAAGTGCCTGTCGCGTTAAAGGTTTTTGAATATATATTGCCTTTGTTTAGTTTGTTGCTTTTTAGGTAATTATTATCGCTTCCTTTTCCTGTAACAGTATGCGGACGTGATTCTAGATTGGTCCAGATTATGGTATCACCTTTGTTAATCCTTAATATAGAAGGTGAAAATTCATCATGCGATATGTTTATATGAAACGTTTGACGACTTTGGGTTAAGTTGTTGTGATAGTTTTTCTTGTGATTGTTACTGAAGTTTCTTTCGAAATATTTCTTTAACCTCAATGCGTTGCCATCTAGATCATATACGATTTCTCCATCGCGATAGAAATAGGTGTGATAGTTGTTTTGTGCGGATACGGATGGTGTTGAAAGAGCAATAGTGGCGATAATAATAGTTATTGTGGAATAGAATCTAAATATTTTGTTATTCATTGTAGGGAAATTAAATGTTGATAATTTAGATTAAACGATAGCAGATAAATATATACAGTGGCAATGTTGCAGTATATGATTTTCTGTATTAAAGAAAACAAAAAGAGCCCTTTATTAGAGGACTCTTTCGTGACGTACAAGTACATCAATCATATAGAAGGTACTTCGTTCGGTGCTTTTACGGTTATAGTCCCTTTCATTTGTGGATGAAAAGAGCAGTGATAATCGAATACACCTTTTTTGTCGAAAGTATAGGTCCAGGTTTCGCCTTTATTTAGAAGAGGGCTGGTGAAAGAACCGTTATCTGCAACTATGGAGTGGGCAAACGTATCTTTGTTGGTCCATCTCACCTTTGATCCTTGAGCTATAGTCATAGTGTTTTTTTTGAACTCGAAGCTTTCTATAGATACATTCAGGACATAATCGTTTTGCCAATTTGTATTCGATTGTTGCGTGTCTTGCTGCGTAATCTGTTGAGTCTGTTCTTCGACCGGCTTGTTGTGTATGGAGTTGTAAATAAGTTGAGCCAGTTTCCCTCTGGTCATTCCTTGGGCTGGATAGATGCTGTTGTTAGAATCTGCGCTTATCCAGTTGTTGTTTTTTGCATATTGAACGTATTTTGAGTACCATTGGTCTTTTAATGCATCAGCGTAAGGATTATTCACAACTACAAGCTCAGAAATATCTATTCCTTTCGTGTTGATAAGTATCTTAAGATTTTCCGCCAAGGATACCGTTTGTTGAGGTTTAAATGTTCCATCGGGATATCCGTTGATTATTTGTTTATCCAGTGCCGTATTTAAATAAGGATAGTACCATTCTTTTGCTGATATGTCGCCGAACATAGCTTTTGATTTTGCACCGATAGTGTTAATGCCGGCTCCTAGTAGGATGATTTTAAGTGTCTCAACTCTGTTTATTTCTTTGTCCGGTTTAAATGTGCCGTCCGGGTATCCAGTTATGACTCCTTTTGATTTAAGTTCCATTATTGCAGTGAAATTGGGATGAGTGTTCGGTACATCATTGAAACTAGCGTACGGAGCCGCGATTACAAAATCTGCAAAAATAGTTACTCCCATTAATCCTGTTAAAATAATAGTTTTTAAACCTTTTGTTTTCATTTTGTGGATGGTTAAGTTATATTGTTTTCCTTGTTTCTATTTCCGTAATAATCTATCAAAACAATGCCAGAATTGCCAGAGGTCGAAACTATCGTTCGTGAACTTAGAGAGGTTGCAGAAAAAAAGACAATTTCTGATTCCCAGGTTTTGACGGATTCTGTTGTGTGGCCGGATGCAGTATCGTTTAAAAATAAGATTAGAGGACTTCAAATAAAGACAATATCAAGAAAAGGTAAGTTTTTAGTATTGGAATTATCTAAAGGAATGATGCTCGTTATTCATCTTAGGATGACAGGAAGGTTGATGTGGCGACTTCAAAAGGGGAGGGATAAATACATTAGGGTGATTTTTGCCTTTTCCGATGGTTCACGATTGATTTTTTCCGATATGAGGAAGTTCGGGAAAGTGTGGTTGTGTAGCAAAAAATATTATGAAAAAATAACAGGAATAGCGAGACTTGGTGTAGAGCCATTATCTGATTTTTTTGGTTATGAAGAGTTTAAAAATGTATTAGCTAACAAAAAAGGTCGGATTAAAAATCTATTGTTGCGGCAGGACCTGATAGCGGGGATAGGGAATATATATGCGGATGAGATTTGCCACATGTCACACGTTTGTCCTACGTCAAGAATAGAATGTTTGAAAGATCCCAAATTGAGAGATTTGTATCATGCGATCCGCTATTGTCTAAATGAAGGGATCAATCATTGCGGAGTGTCTGTGTCGGATTTTGTGGGAACCCGTGGAAATCAGGGAAAACACCAGCACTATCTTAAAGTATATGGCCGCGAAGGCAAACGTTGCCGTTCGTGTAAAAGTTTAATTAAAAAGATACGAGTTGCCGGTCGCGGAACTTATTATTGTCCATTTTGCCAAGAGCCTTGAAATCCATTTTTCTGCTTTATAAATCGTTTTTGGCAGAATTATGAATTGAATCTATCCTGGTGCCGAGGGCGGGAATCGAACCCGCACGATATTGCTACCACGGGATTTTAAGTCCCGCGCGTCTACCAATTCCGCCACCCCGGCAACTGTTTTACTTAGGCTGGTGTATTTTAGTATTAATTATTTGACTTGAAAAGACTTGATTATGTTTTCGATACTTTGAAGAACTACATCATTTTCTTTTGTAGATAAGGCACCCGTTATTATGAATGCCCATTTTTCTTTTACTGCATATGTTTGTATATATCTGACCGTGGGCTGGTCAGTGCCTTTTTTGGCTTCAAATTGTATAAATATCGTAGATGTATCTTGGCCGCCAACTTTTAATTTTAGTTCTTCTCTTTTATTCTCCTTGAAATTGAATAATCCGCCTTTTTGCCTGTTAAGTACGTTTTTTGCATACTCCAAAGTCGGCATGGTCTCCTGAAGATAGTTCTTTACAATGTTTACGTTGGCCGTGAAGGTTTCGTTTTTGATGTTATTCCTGAATACTACAACAGTAACGTCAGGTACATCTGCTGTGAAATCTTTCTTTTCGATTATTTCCCAATCTTTAGGTGTTTTTAAAGAAAAATCAGATGAATCATATGTCTTAAGCCTTGGATCGTCAGTTTTAGTGGTTGTATTTCCTTGTAAGTTCATACATCCGGAAAAAAAGAATGTCATAAGAATTCCTGATATTGGAATGATATTACTGAATTTTGTTGTTGATTTCATTAACTGTCTTTGGTTAAGCTTTACTCTTGTCTTTTGTTTTAATTAATCATTTTTTTTGCCTATTTTCAAGGTTCGGATATAATTCAGTTCGTTGTTTTTATATAAATGATATGCGTCGTAGAATAAGCAGACATTCAAAATTAGACTTGTGCCAATACATCATATGGAAAAAAGGAGATACTTTTGCTTCTATGCTCAAGGATTTAGGATTCGAATACGATTCACATAAATATTTGGCTTATAAGAAGTCGAAGGACAGGATGCCTGTTTTTTTTGAATCGCTGCATGGATTTAATGATGTTGAGCGACAAGGTGCCGCTGAGCCTAAGACTGCCCAAATTGCTTACTTGGCTTCTGAATTGAGTGGCGCAGGTACTATAATCGCGCTGATGTCCAGATCTGTTTGTGATCTTAATAGGGGAGAAAGGGCACGAAAAACTTTATCTTTTAATCTGGACAGAAATCTTCAAAAAGAGGGAACTCACCAATATTTTAATACAGTCACCGATTTGATTCGTGTTTCCCGTGAAATTCATGGGAATGGTAATCTGAAACATGATTTGTTGATAATCAGTGTTCATGGAATGAAAAACAGAAAGAGACGTGATATTGATGTAGGTTCGGGCGGGGGGAGATTGTGTAAGAAAAGTGTGGCGGAATGGGTAGCTGTTCAACTCAGAAGTCGCTTGTCGGTGAGGGGATTGGATTATAAGGTGAATCTTGATATGGGATTTTCAGGAGGTTCTCATCCTAAACTTTTAAGGACCAATGAATATCTTGGCGAAAAACTGCAATATGTTCAAATTGAGCTTAGTCGGACGATAAGAAAATGGAATGCCGTAGATATGGCTTTGATATTGGCTGAAATTGCAAAAGATTATTCTAAAAACAAGTGGACGCGTGATTCTATTTATAATGGAAATGTAGTAAGCAGACATCGTTTGTTGGACGGGTCTGCCAAAGGTATTGATTTGCCCGATATTGACCCGTATGATAGGGTTTACTTAGATAGGTCTCAAAGATTATACCTGAATATACAGAAAGGGCAGAGTGTAGATTTAATAGTAGGTGAAAAGAAAATAAAACTGGAAGTTCATCAGGCAAGATATTTTCAGATAGGAGATGGTAAAATAGTATTGGACAGGAGATTAATGCATAAGATAGGCGTTCATGACGGCCAAAAAGTAAAAATTGTTAAACATTTAATAAATTGATATGAAAAAATTAAGAATTGGGATTCTGGATTTTACAGGGTTGACAGCAAAAACGCCTACAGCATCAAAAACATCGATTAAGGAGGTTAACTCATTGAGGGATGAAATAAAAAAAGCAGGATGTTTACCTAGAACTTATAAGGTTGAAAAGTGTCAATTGTATTTCCATGGTAGAAAATCGGAGATACTCTATAACAATAAGAAGATAATAGGTTGCGATATCCTTATTCCCAGGGTCTCTGTGGTTTCCAATGTAGATTTGGAAATATCAATCGTAAAGCAGTTTCAGATGATGGATATTCCGGTTTTGAATGAGTATTTGCCTATAGCCAGGGCAAAGAATAAACTTAGAACGATGCAGATTTTGACCAGTAAGAGTATACCTGTTCCAAGAACCGTAGTGGTCAGAAAGTTAGATTATATTGATGAAGCAATAAATTTGATAGGAGGGTATCCGGCTATATTAAAGACGCCTTTTGGCTCTTATGGCTCGGGTGTTGTTATTGTTGAAAGCAGGCGATCTTTATATTCTGCGTTGGATATTATTTGGAGAAGTGCCGGATCTAATATAATACTTATTCAAGAGTATGTTGCGGAAGCCGATGGTTCGGATTATAGAGCATTTGTAGTGGGGGACAGGGTAGTTGCTGCTATGCAACGGACAGCTAAGGCCGGTGATTTTAGGTCTAATCTTCATCTGGGAGGGGCTGCTTCTAGGGTAAAGCTTACTGAAGAAGAAGAAAAGCTTGCAGTGCGGGCTACAGAGGCTCTTGGTCTTCAGATAAGCGGAGTAGATATACTCCGCTCGGCTAATGGTCCTATGATAATGGAAGTAAATTCAAATCCTGGATTTACCGGATTAGCAGGTATAAGTAAAGTAAACGTCGCAAAAGCAATTGTGGATTACTCAATTGCTTTTGCGAAAAATGTAATAAGTACCAAAGAACAATAGGCTATTATTGTTTTTTAGAAATTATTTTATCTATTAGCCCGTAATCAAGTGCTTCTTTTGCACTCATAAAGTTATCGCGATCAGTGTCTTTCTCGATTGTCTTTAGTAGTTGTCCTGTGTGTTTTGACAGGATATCATTTAATTTTTCTTTAGTTTTTATTATGTGCTGGGCGTGTATGTATATGTCGCTTGCTTGACCTTCTGTTCCTCCAAGCGGTTGATGTATCATTACTTCTGCGTTGGGTAAGGCAAATCTTTTTCCCTTTTTTCCTCCAGCCAGGAGTATGGCTCCCATAGATGCAGCTATACCTACGCAAACGGTCGAAACGTCTGGTTTGATGTGTTGAATGGTGTCATATATAGCTAATCCAGCAGTAACGTGTCCCCCCGGACTATGTATATATAGTGTGATGTCTTTTGTTGCATTTTCGCTTTCGAGAAAAAGTAACTGCGCAATAATCGAATTTGCCACAGCATCATTTATTCCAGACCCCAAAAAGATTATGCGGTCCTTTAGCAGTCTTGAATATATGTCATAGGCTCTTTCTCCAAGATTTGTTTTTTCTATAACAGTGGGAATTAAAATATTATTTATTATTGGATCGTTTGGCATAATTTTTATTTATAAATATTACGATTACATTTTATCACAATAATGGGATTTCTTTTTGTTAGTGCACTTTACATAACATAATTGTATTGTTTTCGTGTGGACTATAGCCAATCTATTAGCTATAAAATCTTTCTTTAAAAATTATCTTGACTTGAGGTTTGGTATTCTCTAAAATTGCTCTGCTTTTTGAGCCTAAGAGCTCGCAAGGCTTTGGACGGATCTTTAACATTCAGGATGTAATAGAGAAATATGTGCGGCTTTATTTTTCTTTTGAGAAATTAAAGTAATGTACTAAAAAAATTAGTTAGATTCAAACTTTTATCTGAAGAGTTTGATCCTAGCTCAGGATTAACGCTGGCGGTGTGTATAATACATGCAAGTCGTGCGCCCGGCACCCTGTCTATAAATATATTATAGGTGGAGTGCCGGGAGCGGCGGACGGGTGAGTAACACGTTGGTATCTGCCTCAAAGTCGGGGATAAGCTCTAGAAATAGGGTCTAATACCGGATGGTCCCGAAAGGGTAAAGCAGTGATGCGCTTTGAGAGGAGCCTGCGGCCTATCAGCTTGTTGGTGGGGTAACGGCCTACCAAGGCTATGACGGGTAGCTGGTCTGAGAGGATGATCAGTCACAATGGAACTGAGACACGGTCCATACTCCTACGGGAGGCAGCAGTAAGGAATCTTTCGCAATGGGGGCAACCCTGACGAAGCAACACCGCGTGGAGGATGAAGGCGTTTTCGTTGTAAACTCCTTTTCTGAGGGAATAAATCTGAAGGTACCTCAGGAATAAGCAACGGCTAACTACGTGCCAGCAGCCGCGGTAAGACGTAGGTTGCAAGCGTTATCCGGAATTATTGGGCGTAAAGCGTTCGTAGGTGGTTTGTTAAGTTGGATGTCAAAGCCTTGAGCTCAACTCAAGACAGGTGTCCAAAACTAGCAGACTTGAGACAGGTAGGGGCAGGTGGAATTCTGTATGTAGGGGTAATATCCGTAGATATACAGAGGAACACCAAAAGCGAAGGCAGCCTGCTGGACCTGTTCTGACACTCAAGAACGAAAGCGTGGGGAGCAAACGGGATTAGATACCCCGGTAGTCCACGCCCTAAACGATGAACACTAGGTGTTGGAGGCCTCGACCCCTCCAGTGCCGTCGCTAACGCATTAAGTGTTCCGCCTGGGTAGTACGGCCGCAAGGTTAAAACTCAAAGGAATAGACGGGGACCCACACAAGCGGTGGAGCATCTGGTTTAATTCGATAGTAAGCGAAGAACCTTACCTAGGCTTGACATCTCGGGAAGTCTGCCGAAAGGCGGATGTGCCGTAAGGAACCCGATGACAGGTGCTGCATGGTTGTCGTCAGCTCGTGCCTTGAGGTGTACGGTTAAGTCCGTAAACGAGCGCAACCCTTGTCCTAAGTTGCATTTTTCTTAGGAGACTGCCGGCTTCAAGTCGGAGGAAGGTAGGGATGACGTCAAATCAGCATGGCCCTTATGCCTAGGGCGACACAGGTGCTACAATGGCCAGTACAATGGGTTGCGAGAGAGTAATCTCGAGCTAATCTCCAAAGCTGGTCCAAGTTCGGATTGAGGGCTGCAACTCGCCCTCATGAAGCTGGAATCGCTAGTAAACGCGTATCAGCCATGGCGCGTTGAATATGTTCCTGGGTCTTGTACTCACCGCCCGTCAAGTCATGAAAGGTGGGGGTGCCTTAAGTCCCCTTAGCTAATTTAGCGGGGGCCCAAGGCAAAATCACTGATTGGGACTAAGTCGTAACAAGGTATCCGCAGGAGAACCTGCGGATGGATCACCTCCTTTCTAGGAGACCAAGAAGATGTTATTTCGGTAATATCTTTAAGGCGAGTGCTTTTCCATTTTTATGGGAAGGTAAGGCACAGTTTCTCTATTACATCTTGGGTGTTATTGATTAGTTCACTTATAATTGAAGGCTGCGCATAATATTAAAGGGTCGAGATTTAAGGGAGTGTGGCTTTAGATTGTAAGAAATCAATTTATTTTAATCTAAAGTAAAAATATGGAAAGTAAAACATTACACTGTCAGGATTGTGGCAAGGATTTTGATTTTTCTGAGGATGAACAAAAGTTTTTTGCGGATAAGGGGTTTGGTGATCCTAAAAGATGTCCTGATTGTCGTTCGGCAAAAAAGCAGTCAAGAAGGGGTGAGAAGAATTTTACAAAGATTACATGTGCTGAGTGTGGAGCAGAGGCAGATGTGCCATTTGTACCTAGGGAAGATGGTCCTCCTGTTCTTTGTAAGCCTTGTTTTGATGCAAAGAAGAAATAATTATAAGTGTTATTTAAAAAGGGGATTCAATCATGAATCTCCTTTTTTTTATTGTATGTAACAATTTGTTTGCAAAAAATAAATACAATATGTAAAATCCTACTGCAATTTTTGAATAATTAGGGGTCATAGCTCAGCTGGTAGAGCGCCTCGTTTGCACCGAGGAGGTCGAGGGTTCGAGTCCCTTTGACTCCACCAATAGAAGAGAACTAGTGTTGTAATAAGGGCGAGTAGCTCAGTTGGTTAGAGCGCGTCACTGATAATGACGAGGTCAGAGGTTCAAATCCTCTCCCGCCCACCATGAATAGATAGATATTGTGTTGATGATGTCCTGTTTTGTGCCGTTTTTAAAAATGTAAAACTTTATGTGAGTTGATTTGTTATGTAGTCAAGGATAAGAAATCCTTTTTCTGAAGGTACTAGTATCTCTTTTGTTAAATATAATGATTTTGTATTTAGAAATTTTTTTGCGGAGTTAAGAAGTGTTTTTTTAGCTTTTATACCAAAGATCATTTGGTATTTTTTTAGATTTATTCCTTTATTTGTCCGTAAGTGAAGCATTATGTAGTCCATTTTTTTTAAATCTTTATCTATGTGGAGGCTGTCTATTATGTGTAATGGATTGTTTAGATATGATTCAAAGTTATTTTCGTTTTCGAAAACATAGTCATTTATATATGAGTGAGCAGATAATCCTAATCCCAAATATTCTTTTTGATTCCAATATCTTAAATTATGTCTGCATTCGTATCTTCTCAGTGCAAAGTTTGACACCTCATAGTGTTCATATCCATTTTTTCGCAGTGTGGCGCATGCCATTTTGTACATCTTTATCTGAATATTTTCTTCAGGAGTATCTTTAATAAAAAGGTTAATTTTAGGGGTATCAAAGGAAAGAAAATATATTGAAATGTGTTTTATTTTTGATTCAGTTAACGTTTCTAGGTCTTTTTTGAATGTTTCTAATGTTTGATATGGTAATCCAATAATTAAGTCTGCTCCAAAATTTTTTATTTTGTTTTTTGATAATGCTGTTATTGCTCCATTAATTATTTCAGATGCATAAGGACGGCATATTTTTAATAATGTTTTTTCATTAAATGTTTGGATACCGATGTTTATCCTGTTTATACCCAGTTTGTAATACTGGGTTATTTTATTATCCGAAATACTTTCGGGGTTAGTTTCGATGCTTATTTCTGAGTCTATTGATATATTGAAGTTTTCTTTGATGGATTTTAGTATATCTCCCAATTCTTCGGATTTAAGGATACCTGGCGTACCTCCTCCAAAATATATGCTTTTTACGATATATGTCTTATAGAATGATGATTTTATTTTGATTTCAGCATTTAATGCTTTAATGTATTCTGTGATTTTTCCGCTTTTGTTTGCGAATGTGGAAAATGCACAGTATAAGCATATATAATTGCAAAAGGGGATGTGTATATATAGAGACAGGTCTTTCATTTGGTTGCTTGAATGGCCATTTTTTTGTTAAGATACAGTCGTTGTAATTATTTGTAAATTTATGGATAAGTTCCTTGTTGGTTTATTTGGGTTTCCGTTTGCATTTTTGCTAATGATTTATCGATCTCAATTGAAACAGATAACGGGTGAAATTGATTTTGCAGAAAAATATTTAGGACCTGGGGGGACATATACTTTCTTTATTATACTGGGATTAGGTATTTTTGTTTTTACAGTGATGTATGTGTTTGGAACTTTTCAGGATATTTTTAATGCTACTCTGGGTAGTCTTTTTTAATAGAAAAAAGTATTGACTTTGCAAAAGGGCTTCAATATAATCGGGAGGCTTTGAAATTGAAAAGAAGAAATAGGATGTAAATGGATAGATAGTTTGTAAGCACCCTGTAGCTTAAAAGTCACTGAGGATAAAGAAAAATTTAAGTTAAGGGGTGTGTGCAAAACACACAATTATTTATAGGAATGATCATTGAAAATTAGGCTTAATGTAATCAATTGTAATTTTAATCATTAGTATTTTGCACTGAGTTAATATTCAGTGCTAGTTAAAAGGGTAAAATAGATAAAGTTACTCATAAGTGCATAGAATGGATGCCTTGACACTGAACTTCGATGAAGGACGTGGCTAGCTACGAAAAGCCTCGGCGAGCTGCTAAGCAAGCTTTGACCCGGGGATGTCCGAATGGGGAAACCCCATCCGAGTTATGTCGGATGACTTTCACGAAAGTGAGAGAGATTACTTGGCGAAGTGAAACATCTCAGTAACCAAGGAAAAGAAAGCAACCGCGATTCCCATAGTAGTGGCGAGCGAAATGGGAACAGCCCAAACTCTCGGTATGTAATAGGTTACAGCCGTTGTACCGGGGGAGTTGTAGGAAATACCGTCCGTAACTGTAAATTGCGGCAATTTATTATTCTTCTAGTCAAATGAGCCTGGAAAGGCCAACCATAGAGGGTAACAGTCCCGTAGGTTAAAGAAGTATAGTGAGTTGTGGTGTTTTCCTGAGTAGGGTCGGACACGTGAAATCCGGCTTGAAACCGGGAGGACCACCTTCCAAGGCTAAATAGGTTCGGTGATCGACAGTGAACTAGTACCGCAAGGGAAAGGTGAAAAGTACCCCTGTTAGGGGGATGAAATAGAATCTGAAATTCTATGCATACAACGAGTGGGAGCCCGCAAGGGTGACCGCGTACTTATTGGAGAACGGACCATCGAGTTAGCTGTACGGCGCATTAGGTTAAGGGAGTTAAACCCGGAGCCATAGTGAAAGCGAGCCTGAATAGGGCGAACATAGTGTCGTGCATTAGACCCGAAACCCGGAGAGCTACCCATGAGCAGGCTGAAGTCAATCGAGAGATTGATGGAGGGCCGAACGCACCGATGTTGCAAGATCGGGCGATGACTTGTGGGTAGGGGTGAAATTTCTACCGATCCGGGTGATAGCTGGTTCTCCTCGATATAGTTTTTGGACTAGCCTTGTGTCTACAAACCTTCAGGGGTAGAGCACTATTTAGACTAGGGGACGAAATAAGTCTACCAAATCTAGATAAACTTCGAATACTGAAGTGAAGTACACAGGAGTCGGACGATGACAGCTAAGTGCCATCGTCGTAAGGGGAACAGCCCAGACCGCCGTCTAAGGTCCCCAATAGAATCTAAGTGGTAAAGGATGTGAAGTTACTTATACAACCAGGAGGTTGGCTTAGAAGCAGCCATCCTTTAAAGAAAGCGTAACAGCTCACTGGTCTATGTGATTTTGCGCCGAAAATTCAACGGGGCTTAAGATTCTAACCGAAGACACGGGCGTACTCATGTGAACCTAGAAAATTAACATTAATTTTCTGTGTTTGCGTGAGTGCGCGGTAGAGGAGCGTTCCTGTTGCTGTGAAGCAGATTTGTAAAGATCTGTGGAGCGTCAGGAAGTGAAAATGATGGTATGAGTAACGTCTAAAGCTCGATGAAAAATCGGGCCACCGTAAACCCAAGGTTTCCCAAGCCACGTTAATCGACTTGGGGTTAGTCGGTCCTAAGGTGAGGCCGAAAGGCGTAGCTGATGGATAACAGGTTAATATTCCTGTACAACTTGATTTTCGTCCAAGCAATACTTTTTACGATATGAAAGTTTGATTTTCGACTTCGGTTGAAATGATTGCAATCATTGAGTTGAGGTGGAGCTAGCTCAGGGGGGACGCATCAGGATATCTGAAGCGTGTTAAAGAATTCACGTGTAAGCAGTTAGTTTATGTTTTTGTAGGTAAATCCGCAAAAGCTCGCGAGCTGTGATACAAAATGCTTTCCGCAAGGGGAGTGATTTCAGAGATTTCAGGTGCCAAGAAAAACCTCGGTAGCGAGAAAATCAAGTTACCGTACCGCAAACCAACGCTGGTGGGTGAGTAGAAAATACTAAGGTGATCGAGATAACTTGCGTTAAGGAACTCGGCAATACAATAGGTGTAACTTCGGGATAAACCTTGCCGGATTATTTTAAAGATGATTCGGCCTCAGTAAATGACTTCATGCAACTGTTTATCAAAAACACAGGTCTCTGCAAATCCGAAAGGATATGTATAGGGGCTGACGCCTGCCCAGTGCCAGAAGGTCACGAGGAGAGCTTCACGGCTTGAATCTAAGCCCTGGTGAACGGCGGCCGTAACTATAACGGTCCTAAGGTAGCGAAATTCCTTGTCGGGTAAGTTCCGACCCGCACGAATGGCGTAATGGTGTGAAGACTGTCTCAACGCAAGACTCGGTGAAATTACATTATCGGTAAAAATGCCGATTAACCATGGTAGGGCGAAAAGACCCCGTGAAGCTTTACTACAACTTGACATTGAGTCGAGATATATTTTGCGCAGGATAGATGGGACGCTTTGAGGCTTGGACTTTGGTTCAGGTGGAGCGGTCGTTGAGATACCATCCTTGATATATTTTGCCTCTAACCAGTTATGTAAATCCATAATTGGAACAGTGTTTGGTGGGTAGTTTGACTGGGGCGGTTGCCTCCTAAAAGGTAACGGAGGCGCGCAATGGTTCCCTAGGTCTGGATGGAAATCAGACTGATAGTGTAATCGCACAAGGGAGCTTAACTGTAAGACTGACACGTCGAGCAGATGCGAAAGCAGGTGATAGTGATCCGATAGTTCCACGTGGGTGGACTATCGCTCATCGGACAAAAGTTACTCCGGGGATAACAGGCTGATCGCGCCCAAGAGTTCATATCGACGGCGCGGTTTGGCACCTCGATGTCGGCTCGTCGCATCCTGGGGCTGAAGAAGGTCCCAAGGGTCTGGCTGTTCGCCAGTTAAAGCGGCACGCGAGCTGGGTTCAGAACGTCGCGAGACAGTTCGGTCCTCTATCCTCTGTGGGCGTAGGAAAATTGAAGGGTTCAAACTCTAGTACGAGAGGACCGAGTTTGACGCACCTCTGGTGCACCTGTTGTTCTGTCAAGAGCATAGCAGGGTAGCTACGTGCGGAATGGATAAGCGCTGAAAGCATCTAAGCGCCAAGCCACTCCTAAGATGAATTTTCCCTGAAGGATCGTGGAAGACTACCACGTTGATAGGCTGAAAGTGTAAGCGCAGTAATGTGTGAGCTTAGCAGTACTAATCATCCGATTGGCTTGATTTCTTCGAAATCGGCTATTTTATCAAGGACTACAGATCAAAATCTTTTCTTTTAAGAGACTCAAAGTAAGAGCCTCCATGTAGATGTCAGAGAGCGGACGAAGAGATCCGACCGATCAGTCAAATCTGACTGATCCGACAGATCTCAAGAAAAAAGCCACCAGAGAACCGGCTCTTTTAGAGAAGAGTCGCCCTCTGGTGACCAGAGCGCAGTGGAACCACCCGGTCCCATTCCGAACCCGGAAGTGAAACGCTGCAGCGCCAATGGTAGTGAGACGATAGGTCTTGTGAGAGGAGGTCGTCGCCAGGTATATGCCCCGCATTCAGCAATGAGTGCGGGGCTCTTTTTTGTACGTGTGTTGAAATATTTATTGGAATATTTTACTGTTGCGAGTAATTTGCCAAAACCTATCAAATGTCTGCAAACCCAACTAGCATTACAAAAAACGCTTGCACGATGAATGTAAAGGTTGCGGCGTTTTATGATACAATGGGTTTTCTGTATCCTGTGGTAGATCTATTTTTACGCCGCAGACGCAAAAAAATGATAGCTTTGGTCAATGCGCAGAGACCCGACAAGATGTTAGAAATCGGTGTGGGTCCAGGCACGCATTTGAGCGATTACACCTGCGATAAAATAACAGCCGTAGATCTTTCTCAAAAGATGATCGAACGCTGCCGCGACCGGCATCCGCACGTCAATTCCCTACTGATGGATGGAGAAAATTTGGCCTATGCTGATGAGAGTTTTGATCTTGTCGCGTTGCCGCATGTTTTATCGGTAACGAACAATCCTTCTCGTATGATCGAGGAGGCTCACCGTGTACTGCGCGTTGGTGGAAAATTGGTCATCCTCAATTACGATGCTAACGCTCCGTTGCTACGAAAAGTAGCGCAAATCTGGCGCTGGCCTGCTGCATGGCTGAGTTGTCGTTTTGACTTTCATCTCTCTTCAATTTCAGCGCTGCAATCATTTTCGCAAATCGAGCGCAGTAGCAGTGGTATGCTCAAACAATTTTCTCTAACCCTATGGAAAAAGTGAGTCCCGCATGGAAGAATCTCAGGCAATGGATGCCCGCCCTGTTGCCATTATTCTTGGCATTGGCGTGTTATATTGCATTCAGAATTCCACGCACGATCGCGAACGAGTTGATTGTCCTACTGGCGGGGCAAGAATTTTTCACTTTGTTATCTTCCCTCCTATCACAATGGCTCGCACCACTCAAAGATTGCAGTGGATGGCTTCCTAGTTTTTTGTGGGTACTCGCCTTAGCGCTATGGGCAAGGGGTTGGTGGCTATCGTGTTCAGGCATTCGATTTCCCTTGGTCGCTGCACCTGCGATACTGAATTCTTTATGGGAGTTGGTGCAGGCTTTACATTGGAGTGATGGTTTTGCCAATTGGAGTGATGTGTTCGCTGGCTTCGCCGCAAGCATGGTCGTTTTTTATTGGGATATCATCCGCAAGCGTGGAGAGAAAATATTGCCACGACTTTGCTGGCACCATTCTTTGATCGCAGTGATTGGCTGGTCG